>JBEKUO010000017.1:0-24551 GCA_049514955.1 Bryobacteraceae bacterium
CGGTCGCCTACCGCGCGGCGCGCACGGTCGATCAACTACGCGAAATCTTGAAGACCTGGTTCGGCTTCTACAACGAATACGATCCCACGTTCACCTGGTGGGTTACGCAGCCGTATCAGAAAACTGCCGGCAGCCTGGAGAAATACGCGGGCCTGATCCGCGAAAAGCTAAGCGGGATCAAGCCGGGCGACCGCGACACTATCATCGGAGATCGCGTGGGCCGCGATACGCTGACGAGCGAGCTGGCCTACGAGATGATCCCGTATACGCCCGAGCAACTGCTGGAGATCGCCAATCGCGAGTTCGCCTGGTGCGACGCGGAGATGTTGCGCGCCTCACGCGATCTGGGCTACGGCGACGACTGGAAGAAAGCGCTGGAGCACGTGAAATCCGATTACGTGCCCCCCGGGCAGCAGCCGGCGCTCATCCTGGGGCAGGCGCTGGAGGCCATCAACTACGTTCAGGATCACAATCTGGTGACCGTTCCCCTGCTGGCCCGCCAGACCTGGCGCATGGAGATGATGTCGCCGGAGCGACAGCGCATCACACCCTTCTTCACAGGCGGGGAAGTGCTGAGTGTCTCCTATCCGACCGCTGGCATGACCGAAGAGCAGAAACTCATGACCATGCGCGGCAACAACATCCACTTCTCGCGCGCCACCGTCTTCCATGAAGTGATTCCCGGGCATGTCCTCCAGCAATTCATGAGCGAGCGCCACCGCCGCTACCGGCGCATCTTTTCTACGCCGTTTTCGGTCGAGGGCTGGGCGCTCCACTGGGAGATGCTGCTATGGGACCAGGGCTTCCCTAAGACGCCCGAAAATCGCATCGGCGCGCTGTTCTGGCGGATGCACCGCTGCGCCCGCATTATCTTTTCGCTGAGCTTTCACCTCGACAAGATGACCGCCCAGGAGTGCGTGGATTTTCTGGTCAATCGCGTCGGGTTCGAGCGCGAAAATGCCGCCGCCGAGGTGCGGCGCTCGTTCGAGACGGACGACTACGGGCCGCTCTACCAGGCCGCCTACATGCTCGGCGCCCTGCAGTTTCGCGCGCTGCATAAGGATCTCACCGGCCCCGGAAAGATGTCCGATCGCGAATTCCACGATGCCATCCTGAGGATGAACGCCATTCCGGTAGAGATGGTGCGAGCCAGTCTGACGAAACAGCCGCTTCAGTCCAGCTTCACTTCGCACTGGAAGTTTTACGGCGAGTTGTAGTGGGGCAGGTTGTCAATCGGCCTTAGGCGAGCTTTGCTCGCCTACAGCCTTCGCCAATTCTTTGGGCGCGAAAGGCTTGTGCAGAAAGCTGACCCGGCCCTCCAGAGCTTCCATACCGCTCAGCTCCGACGGATACCCGCTGGCCATGATGAGGCGAATCGTTGCGTTGCAGGCGAGTATCCGGCGCGCCAGTTCTTCGCCGCGCATGCCGGGCATGTTCAAATCCACCAGTGCCAGCGAGTAAAGGGATGGGGCCGCCTGCACCAGCGCCCAGGCTGCTTCGGAGTTGTCGCAGGCAACCACTTGATAGCCCAGCCGGGACAGGTACGCCGTCATCAATTTCAACAACGACGGATCGTCGTCCACCACGAGGATGCGCCCGGCCGCGGTATCCATCAGTAGAATCCTATCAGAGTTATCATCCCGTTATGCAATTTCATACCGAATACCTCACTTTCAGCACCACCAAGCATCGCGAATACATCAACATTACTCCGCAAGTGGAGAGCGCGCTGCGCAAAAGCGGCATACAAGAAGGCATGATCCTGGTCTCCGCGATGCACATCACCGCGGGAGTTTGGGTCAACGACGCCGAAGATGGTCTGCTCGCGGACATCGACGAATGGCTGGAGAAGCTGGCCCCGTTCCGCCAAAATTACCGGCACCACCGCACTGGCGAAACCAACGGCGACTCACACCTGAAGAACCTGCTGGTGCATCACCAGGTGATCGTTCCGGTCACCAAAGGGAAGCTGGATTTCGGCCCCTGGCAGCAGGTCTACTACGCCGAGTTCGACGGCCAGCGCTCCAAACGCGTCATCATTAAGGTGATGGGCGAGTAAAACGAAAGGATCGCCGCGGTCGCGGCATTTACCGTTTATGAAACGAACCATCTGGTTGGCGGGCGCCCTGGCGCTCAGCGCGATAGCCGCGGAGTTGCCCGTGCGGCAAGTCGTCCTCTACAAGCACGGCGTGGGTTACTTCGAGCGGGCGGGGCAGCTTGCGGCCGGCGAATCGGTGCGGCTGGATTTCAAAGCCTCCGAGATGGACGACGTGCTGAAGTCCCTGACCATCGAGGAAAAGGGCGGCGGGAAGATCTCCGGGCTGCGCTATGATTCAAGCGAGCCGCTGGCGCACAAACTGGCCGATTTCCCCTTTCAACTTGGCGCCGCGCAGCCGCTGAGCGCCGTACTCGACCAACTCAAGGGCGCCGGTATCGAGCTGAAATTCGCCAACGAAACCGTAACCGGCGCGATCGTAGCCGCCCGCCTGGTAGCTGCCGACGAAAAGCATCCGGAGCGCGAGCAGATCACGCTGCTCATGGATGGCGGCGATCTGCGCAACTTCGATCTAGGGGCTGCCTCCGGCGTCCGCCTCGTCGATCCCCGGCTCCAGTCGCAATTCAAGGACTACCTGGCGGCCCTGACCGATGCACGTTCCAAGGAGAAGCGCAGCGTCTATATCGACTCCACCGGCGGCAAAGCGCGCGAGATCGCGGCCAGCTACATGATTCCCACACCGGTTTGGAAATCCAGCTACCGATTGATCTTCGGTGAAGCCGGCGAACCTACGCTGGAAGGATGGGCCATCGTGGACAACACCACGGGCGAGGACTGGAACAACGTCGATCTGTCGCTGGTCTCCGGGCGACCGGTTTCGTTTATCAGCCGGCTGTACGAACCACGCTACGTCACGCGGCCGACGGCGGAATTGCCCGAGGATCGCGCGTCGGCGCCGGTAGTGTACGAAGGCGCCGTGGAGACCGAAGCAGACACGATCACTGCCCCGGCTCCTCCGCCCGCGCCCGCGGTTCCGGCCCCGGCGGCCAAAGCGATGGCGGCTTCTGGACCTGCGAACGGGCGCAACCTCGAGCAGTTCTCCCGTCTCCAGAAAGCCCCGGTGGTTTCCACCATTACCGCGGCTGCCACGGCCGGCGAGTTGGGCGAATTGTTCGAATATCGCATCTCCGCTCCCGTCACCGTGCGCCGCAACGAATCCGCCATGCTGCCGTTCCTGCAACAAAGAGTGGACACCCGCAAGCTGCTTATCTACTCCGACGAGTCCTCCACACATCCCATGAATGCGGCCGAGATCGCCAACTCCACGGGCAAGACGCTGGATGGCGGCCCTATCACGGTTTACGATGCCGGCGCGTATGCCGGCGAAGCCCTGATGGAAACGGTGAAAACCGGCGACAAGCGGCTCATCAGCTACGCCGTCGACCTCGGCACCCGCATCACCACTATGTTCGATACCAAAGCCGAAGTAATCCGCGAGATCCATGCGCGGCAGGGCATCCTCACCACCCGATTGGCAAGCGTGGAGGTCAAGACATACACCATCCACAACGTGGACCAAAGAGCCAAGACGCTGATCATCGAACATCCCGCCCGCTCCGAGTACAATTTGCTCGACCGCAAACCCTTGGAGAAGACCGCCAACGCGTACCGCTTCGAAGTAAAGCTCGCGCCGGGCGCGACCGAGAAGTTTCCGGTTACGGAGGAGCGGGTCTATGACAACAGCTTCTCGATTACCGATCTCACGCCCGACGTTCTGTTCACTTATGTGCGCAACAAGAATTTGAGCGATGCCGCGCGTAAACAGATCGAGCAGATCGCCGATCAGAAGCAGCAGATCGCCGCCGCCGCGCGTGAAATGGAGCGCATCGACCGGCAGATCAACGACGTGGTCCGCGACCAGGAGCGCTTGCGGCAGAATATCATGAGCCTCAACCAGGTGAGCGGTCAGCAGCAGCAGGTGCAGACATACGCAAAACAACTGGCCGGCCAGGAAACGCAGCTCGCCACGCTGCGCGACCGCCGCTCCGAACTCGACACGAAGCGCGCGACGCTGGAATCGGCAGTCAGCGGCGCGATCGAGAGCATGACGTTCTGACGTCCCCAAGAGTGGGGCGGGTCCCAGGCCCTGTCGGCTAGTTCGCTGAATTTCGACCGTGGGCTGAAGCCCACGGCAGCACGCTGAAGCGTGCGTTTTAACTACAACAGCTCGTGCTCGCG
This sequence comes from Bryobacteraceae bacterium, assembly GCA_049514955.1. GTDB lineage: Bacteria > Acidobacteriota > Terriglobia > Bryobacterales > Bryobacteraceae > Bog-159. The sequence goes on from JBEKUO010000017.1 coordinate 4,235, forward strand.
GGCAAACTGCAGCGCCTCGATAGCCGCGCCGCGCGCGCCCGCGGTATCGCCGTTGGGCATGATGTAGATTGGGATATCCGCCTGTTCCTCGCGCTGCGGCGGCATGCCCGCGTGAATCTCGCCGATGAACCACTGCTGGAACGCTTTGCTCGTTTCGATCGCGCCGCCGCCGACCACCAGCGCGTCAGGGTCGAACGTGTTGATCATCTCGTCGAAGAATATGCCCAGCGCATGCGCCTGCACGCGGAAAATCTCCTTGCACATGGGATCGCCGCTCTCCGCCAAGCCCCGCACCAGCTTGGCGGCTTTATGCAGATCGCCCAATTTGCCCAGTTCATGATCCGGATCCCGACGCAGAAAGAATGGCAGGAAAGACTTCTCAATGGCCGTGAGCGAACACACCGATTCCAGATCCCCGGTTCGTCCGCAGTTGCATTGTGGTGTCAGCCCATCGATGCCGCGGATGTTCTGATAGGGAAGGAGCACGTGCCCCAGTTCGCCGCCAAAACCCTTGCGGCCCTTGACGTCCCGGTTGTCGATAATCACGCCGCCGCCCAAGCCGGTGCCGATCACCACCGTAACAGAGGTGGCGTGGCTGCTGGCGCCGAAGATGGTGAAGTGGCCCCACAGGGCGCCGGCGTTCCCGTCATTCAAGTAGGTCACCGGGACACCGAGCCTCTTCGACAGGTTTGCCCGAATGTCGAATCCGCCCCAGTCTCGATGCACGAAGTTCGTCGAGCCTTCCGCGCTGAGCACGCCTTGTGCACTAGCTGGTCCAGGCGTGTCGAGGCCGGCAACTGCCACATCGCCCACGCGGACGCCGGCCTTTTCGGCCGCCATTTCGAGGCCCTCTACGATCTGGCGCAGACAGATTTCCGGTCCTTCTTTGGATCGCGCCGGATGCTCGCACAGCCCCTCGATCAGGAACTGCTCCTGCGGGGTCACTAAGGTATAGTTGATGGCGGTTCCGCCCAGATCCACTCCAGCCACTACGCGCATGTTTTGTTTCCCAGAGTTTCCAGAATAGCAGACGGGGCGTGGGCAGCTATGCGCAATTGACCTTACAATGACACTGTGAACGAACTCCTGGCCGATGCGGCGGCCCGCGCCGCACGCTACGTTTCCACCATCGCGCATCGCCACGTCGCGCCGCTCGCCGAACACATCGCGCGCCTCAGCGAGCTTGGCGGGCCGCTGCCGGAGCAGCCTTGCAACCCCGCCGACGTGTTGGCGCTGCTCGACGTGGCCGGCTCGCCAGCCACTGCGGCATCCGAGATGCCAATAACCAGGCCGCTTCGAGGAAACCATGCTGCATAAGAATGTAATGTTGTCCCTGGCCGCGTGGGTCTGCTGTGCTCATGCCAGCGGGCCTGTCTACAAGCTAATCTATTATCCGCCAACCCTGTCCACCGGCGAAATTATCACCATGTCGGAGATCCAGCCGGGGCTCTTTTACGCCCTAAGCGTCCAGGGCGCCCCGACCATCTTCTCCGTAACAAGTTCCGGAACCTTCAAAACCGTCTATACCTTCTCGGGCGCCGATAACAATCATGATCAGACGCTGGTGCAGGGCACCAATGGCAGGCTGTACGGGGATGGTGGCTCCTCCAACGGTGCTTACTATTATTCGATCTCCACGTCGGGGAACGGGCTTCGGCAGTATCCATTCCCAACGCAGCCCGATCAGTGGGGGTCGCTGAACGAAACCATTGCCGCGCCACCCGGGGCGTTCTATGACCTCGCCGGCGCATATATTTCAAATACCAACGTTTACGGCTTCGCCCAAATCCAGGAAACCGGAACGATCAACATCCTGCACCAGTTCACTGCCACCGAGGGCTATCCCAGCCATTACGCCGCGATTACCCTCGGCCCGGATGGCAAGGTCTATGGCATCGCCACCGAGCAACCCGGCGGTCCGAGCCCAAACTTCATCTTCAGCTTCACGCCGTCGGGCGTTTACTCGCGCCTGGCCACCCTTCCCACGGCCGCCAACCAGGCTGCCAACTGGATGCCCCTGATCGGCGCTTCGGACGGCAATCTCTACGGCGCTATCCCCGGCGGTGGCACAAACAACACCGGGGAGATCTACCAGGTGACCCTCTCCGGGCAACTACAGACCGTGGCCAGCTTCCCTGCCACCGGCATGACAAAGCCTGGGAGCCTGATGCAAGCCGCCGATGGCAATATCTATGGCTCGACCGACAATGACGCCGCCGGCAATAGCCGCATCTTTCGCTACGATCTCGCAACCAAGCAGCTTACGAAGGTGTACGAGCTCAGCGCCTCACAAGGTGTCTGCGACTGCTGGTTGATGGAAGGCATGGACGGCAAACTCTATGGCGTGGCGTTCACTGGCGGCCCGTACCCCGGCGCGGGGGCCATCTTCAGCCTGGATATTGGTCTGCCCAAGCCGCTGCCGCAGGTCTCTGGCCTCTATCCTTCAGCCGGCGCGGTGGGCCAAAAGGTGATCTTGTGGGGTGACTACCTGCTCGATGCGAAAGCCGTCACCTTCAACGGCGCCCCCGCTGCCACCGTGCGGTCCACGTCCAAGCAATCGGTGCAGGTCACCGTCCCGGCGGGCGCCACCACCGGTCCCGTAACCGTCACTACGGCCAACGGGTCTTTCACGACTACACAGAACTTTACAGTGCAATGAAGGGAGTCGTCAAGAGGACGATCTATGCGGCGTCCGGCTTCTCAGGCGCATCGAAGAGCTCCGGAATCGTGTGAAATGTTCTTGAGGAGAACCTCGGCATCAAGCCCGCCCGGAGGCCGCGCGTAACAAAGACGACAGTCCGTGGCGCGAGTCGGCTGCATTCAAAACAGCACCGGACGCGCGCGACTGCAAGCCTCCGCCATCGTGCGCATCGCCCGCTCACTCGTACCGTAGCGCGACCATGGGATCGACGCGGGTCGCGCGGCGGGCCGGAATGTAGCTCGCCAGCAGCGCCGCGCCGATCAGCACCGCCGCCATTAGAGCGAAGGTCAGCGGATCGAAGGAGCCGATGTGGAAGAGTTCATTCCGCAGCAGACGGCTGGCTCCCAGCGAAACCAACAGGCCGATGGCCGCGCCGATCGACGCCAGCCGCATCCCCTGGCCCAATACCAGCCACAGAATCTCGCCCGGCTGCGCTCCCAGGGCCATGCGCACACCCAGTTCTTGGGTGCGCTGCGTGACCGCGTAGCTGATCACACCATACAGCCCGATGACCGCCATCAGCAGCGCCATGCCGGCGAAGGCGCCCAGCACCGTCACCACGAAGCGGCGCGGCGCGAGCGAGCTGTTCACCATTTCGGTCAGCAGCCGCACTTGCGAAACCGGCTGCGTCGGATCCACCGACCGGACCGCGTCGCGTATGCCGGCCGCCAGCCGCGCCGGGTCTGACGGCGTGCGCACCACAAACGTCGTGAATGGCGGCGGAACTTGGTATAGCGGGAAATAGTATTTGCCTTTGACGTCTTCTCCGCCGAGATCCGCATTCTTGACGTGGCCCACCACGCCCACGATGGCCCACGGCGCCCCGCCCCAGCGGATGTGCTTCCCTACGGGATCTTCATTGGGCCAGTATTGGCGGGCGAGGACCTCATCGATGACGGCCACCCGTTCGGTATCTTGCCGGTCGATATCGGTGAAGACGCGGCCCTTGCGTATGGGGATCTTCAGCGCGGCGAAGTACTCCGGAGTAACGGATCCGACATCGCCGTGCGGGCCCGGATCGCCGGGAGGGGACGGACGCCCATCGATGGCGAATGACGCCGACCAGTGGGCGCCGCTGAAGGGAACCCCTACGGCCGCGGCTACCGCCGCTGCGCCGGGCAAAGCCGCCAAATTGGCGTCCACAGCGCGGTAGAACGCGACGCGCTGGCCGGCATCGGCATAATGCGCGGGCGGCAGGGACAGACCGGCGGTGACCACGCCGTTGGGTTGAAATCCGGGGTTGACGTCTTCTAGAGCGGCCAGGCTGCGCAGAAAGAGTCCTGCGCCGACCAGCAGCACCAGCGCCAGGGCCACTTCGGCTACTACCAGAGAAGCCCTGAGATGCTGGCGCCCCAGCCCCGAGGTATTGGCGCGGCCGCCCTCCTTCAGGAGTTCGTAGCGGTCGAGCCGTGAGATTTGCCAGGCCGGCGCGACTCCGAAAAGAATGCCCGCCGCAATGGCCGCCAGAGCGGTGAAGATCAGCACCGAGGAATCCATGGTCGCACTGACAGCTACCGGGAGACCTTCCGGCGCCAGCGCCAGCAACCCGCGCAGTCCAGCGAAGGCCAGGCCGAGACCAAACAGTGCGCCGCCGAGGGCCAATACCAGGCTCTCGGCCAATGACTGCCGGATCAGGTCCCACCTTCCCGCCCCCAGCGCGGCGCGCACGGCGATCTCCCGGGTGCGCCCGGAGGCGCGCGCCAGCATCAAACCAGCGATGTTGGAGCAGGCGATGAGCAGCACAAAGCCGACCGCGCCCAGCAGCACCAGGATGGGCGTCTTGGTATCGCCGGCGATGTAATCTGTGAAGGGCATCAGAAACATGCCCCAGCCGGAGTCCTTGGCATAGGCGCCTCCGCGCGTGCCGCTATTGCGCACACGGCTGCTGAGCACATCCACGAACGCGTTGGCGGGTCCGAGCGCCAGCCCCGGCTTCAGCCGCGCCATAGCGTCGGAGCCCTCGTTGAACCGGTTGTTTTCGGTGTATTGACTGTCGGCCAGGCCGAGCGGAACCCAGAGGTCCACATCCACGGGCCAGCGGAATTCCGGCACCATCACGCCGACGATGCGGTAGGGCATTTGGTTCAGCTCGATGCTGCGGCCGACCGCCCTGGGGTCCTGGCCGAAGAAGCGCTTCCACGCGGCGTACGCCAGCACGACCTCCTGGTTGGCGTTGGGCCGGTCCTCTTCGGGCCGGAACACTCGCCCGAGTTTCGGCTTCGCGCCGAAGACATCGAACCATTGCCAGGTGACGCTCGCGCCGCGCAGCCGTTCGGGAACCGTGGAGCCGGTATAATTGAAGTCGCCCGGCTGGATGAGCGCGGCCGACTCGATTTGCCGTGTGCTATGCAGCACGTCGGCGAAATCGGGGATGGAGACGCCAATGCTGTGCAGCGCCAGCTTATCGTAGCGCACGCGCAGCGAAACGATGCGCTCGGGGTGCGCGATGCCGGCCGGATTCAGCAGAACCTGGTTTACGACGCTGAAAATAGCGGTGTTGGCCCCGATCCCCAAGGCCAGCGTGGCAACCGCCACGGCGGTGTAGCCAGGGGTTTTCAGGAGCGTGCGAACGGCATAGCGGTAGTCTTTCCAGAGTGCGGCCATACTGGTAATACTTGCGTGCTGCGGTTTGGTTACAAGCGCTACCAGCGTCCGGCGATGAACCAGTACACCACAGGCAGCGTGAACAGCGTGCTATCCACGCGATCCAGCATGCCGCCGTGGCCGGGCAGCAGCGTGCCGCTATCCTTCACGCCGGCGCCGCGTTTCAAGGCGGATTCGCAGAGATCGCCGAATTGTCCGGCTATATTGGCGGCTGCCGTCAGCGCCAATGCGATCGCCGTCGGCACACTAGGAATCGCCCAGCGCAGAAAGAAGAAGCCGAAGATCAGCGACGCCGCCAGCGATGCCGCGGCGCCCTCCCACGACTTGCCGGGACTGACCACCGGCGCCAGCTTATGCCGCCCGAACGCGTGGCCCACATAGTATGCGCCTATATCGCCGATCCAATTCAGAACCAGCGCGTAGAAGAGCCAGTAGCGGTTTTGGGCGCGCAGCAGCGGCGCGAAGCGCCAGCAGCCGAAAACATACACCACACCCAGCAGTAGGAACGCGGCGCGTACAATTCCGCCGCGGAGATCGTCCGCGCGCAACGCCAGCGAAAGGCCCATAAGGGCTGCCGCGATGACCACCGTGATCACGCCCTCGTTCTCCGGCGCACCTCCGTTCAAGGGCAACGCCAGAATCAGCAGCCCGGCGGCGTATCCCAGGGGCCCCGCTTTGCCCGCCTGATACCCCGCCGCGATGCCTGAGTATTCGTGATAGCAGAGCAGGGCGACCAGCGCGGTGACTCCGAGCACGGCCCACGCCGGGGACCAGAGCACCACGTAGACTACCAGGGGAACCAGGACCAGCGCAGTGAGGATGCGCTTCATTGCGAGGGCAGCGCCGCGATCAATTCCTCGGAAACGGCGGATGCCGCGCCATTGAGCCGCGCGGCGCTCAGGCCGCCATAGCGGCGGTCCCGCTTCTGGTATTCCAGAACCGCGGTCAGCAAATGGGCGCGGCTGAAGTCCGGCCACAAGGTTTCCGTCACATAAAGCTCGGAATACGCGATCTGCCACAGCAGGAAGTTGCTGATGCGCATCTCTCCGGACGTGCGAATCAGCAGGTCGGGCGCGGGGCAACAGGCGGTATAGAGGTGCGCGGCGACGGTCTCCTCGTCGAAACGCAGCGAGTCCAGCCGGCCCTCGATCCGGGCCAGGTCGATGGCCGCGTTCACCGCGTCCACGATCTCCGCGCGCCCGCCGTAATTCACAGCCAGGTTCACCAGCAGACCTCGGTTGGCGGCGGTGGCGTCCACCACCTCGTCCAGCTCGCGGCGCACATCGGCCGGCAGAGCCTCCAGCCTGCCGATGGCTTGCAGCTTCACATCGTTGCTCTGCAACTCCGGCAGTTCCTTGCGCAGGTAGAAGCGCAACAGCCGCCAGAGCGTTTCGACCTCCGCGCGGGGCCGCTTCCAGTTCTCCACGGAGAAGGCGTACAGCGTGAGGACCTTGATTCCCAAACGCGCGCAGGTTTCCACCGTGCTGCGCACCGGCCCGACCCCGGCCTTGTGACCCGCCACGCGTGGCAAGCGCCGGCGGCTGGCCCAGCGGCCGTTGCCATCCATGATGATGGCGATATGCGCGGGCAACCTGTCCGGATCGATGGCGTTCGCAAGCTCCCAATCCCCATCCCCGGGGCGAAGGGATTCCAGTAAGGCCTTCATGCGGTACTTCTAATAGTACACCAGCGGAGCAGGTTTCTGGCTCAGCCACGGGTCCATTTTTGGCCGCGCTTTATCGCGTTGCGCCGGGCTTCAGAATCTCGCCCTGGACCACTTGGTATAGTTCGATGGGCACTCCCTATCCGCAAGCGGGCTGAACGCGTCGCCTCCTGCCCTGCACGGCCTCGAACTACTGTCTGGAGGGGATTTGCCGCGGTGGACGCGGGTGGAATAATGTCAAACGGAAAGGGGGATTTATCCAGTGGCGAAGTCGCATTTGATTCTACTGGCCGCGCTGCCGGCTCTGATGTGGGCGCAGGCGCCGCCGGACTTTTCGGGCACCTGGAAACTCGACCCGCTGAGGTCGCGCCTGACGAACGTCCAGGCGCCCAAGAACCAGGTTCTCAAGATCGACCAGCGCCAATCCGCGGTGGACGTGAAAATGACCACGGAGACGCATCAGGGCGAGAGCACCGAAGACTTCCAGTTGAAGGCGGCACCCAACGGCCCCTCGGCGGCCTGGGACGGCGATCACCTCGTGCTCGAGAGCCATGAACATACGCCTAACGGTCCGGTCGTCGTAACCCGGCGTTTGAAGCGCGGCGACAAAGACAGGATCATGACGGCCGTGGTGACGTCCCAAGGCAAGTCGGGCGTAAGCACGGAGTATGAGTTCTACGTGAAGGAATAAGGATTGCAAGGCAGGCCCCCTGGTCTGCGCGGGTCCCCCTGGACCCGCTGTGCCGGCCAAGGGGGCTGGCCGAACGGCGAACTGAAGTTCGCCGCAGCAAGCTGAAGCTTGCGCCACGAAACGTTCCAGATTTGCTTCAGAGGAGCGCCACGCGGACCTGCGTCCTGCTATTATCGACTCTCTACATGCGCGTCATCTCCCGGATCGCGGCGTTCGCCAGCGCCGCACTGTGGATTGCCATGCCCTCCCATTGCCAGGAACGTAGCCAGGCGCGATCCATGGTGATTTCGAAGCACGGAATCGTCGCCACCAGCCAGACGCTCGCCTCCCAGGCCGGAGCGCAGGTGCTGGCACGCGGTGGCTCCGCCATGGATGCCGCCATCGCCGCCAACGCCTTGCTGGGCTTGGTCGAGCCCATGAGCTGTGGTATCGGCGGCGACCTCTTCGTCATTTACTGGGATGCCAAGAGCGGCAAGCTCACCGGCCTGAACGCCAGCGGCTGGTCGCCGCGCGCTCTCACGATCGACTTTCTCAAGTCCGAAGGCCGCTACACCATGCCACAGGATGGCATCCACTCTGTGACCGTGCCGGGCTGCGTGGATGGCTGGGAAAAGCTCCACAAACGGTTTGGCCGGCTAAGCTGGCGCGAGCTTTTCGACCCCGCCATCTATTATGCGGAGAACGGCTTCCCGGTGACCGAGATCATTCAAGATACGTGGAAGTCCGCGGTTGCCAAACTGTACGGGGACGAAGCCGGCCGCCAGATCTTTCTGCCGGAAGGCAAGCCTCCCGAAGTGGGACAAGTCTTCCGCAACCGCCGCCTGGCCGCGGCTTACACGCTGCTTGCCTCCCAGGGCGCCGCGGCTTTTTATCGCGGGGGCCTGGCGCGCGCCATCCTCAAGACCTCCAGCCGCCTCGGCGGCAAATTGTCCGCGGCCGACCTCGCCGAATTCCAATCCGAATGGGTCGATCCAATATCCACCGATTACCGCGGCTGGAAAGTGTATGAGCTGCCGCCGAACAGCCAGGGCATCGCCGCACTCGAGATGCTCAACATCCTGGAGACCTTTCCGTTATTCCAGTACGCTCCGGATAGCGTAGAAGCCCTGCACTGGAAGATCGAAGCGCAGAAGCTGGCATATCAGGACCTGCGCCGCTACATTGCCGATCCGCGATTCTCAACGGTTCCCGTGGGTGGGCTCAATTCCAAGAGCTACGCCCGCGAGCGCGCCGCGCTCATCAACCGCAATGAGGCCAATTGCGAGCCGGCGCCGGGCAAGCCGCCGGCTACCGCAGGCGACACGATCTATCTGTCGGCCATCGATAGCGATGGCAATATCGCCTCGCTGATCCAGAGCGTTTATCTGAGTTTCGGCTCCGGCGTGGTGGTGGACGAATTCGGTTTCCACCTGCAAAACCGCGGCGCGCTGTTTGAGCTGGACCCGCAGCATCCCAATGCGCTGGCGCCGCGCAAACGGCCCCTGCACACCATCATCCCGGCGTTTATGGAAAAGGATAATATCCATATCGGCTTCGGCATCATGGGAGGCTACAACCAGGCGCAAGCCCACGCCCAGTTCGTCTCCAACCTGGTGGATCACAATCTGAATATACAGGCCGCCCTGGAAGCCCCCCGCTTCACGAAACTGACGTTCGGCGGTTGCGACGTGATGATCGAGAACCGCGTGCCGGCGGATGTGCGCGAAGCTTTGTCCGGGCGGGGCCATAATCTGGAAGTGCTGGCGGCATTCTCAGGCTGGATGGGCGGCGGCCAGGTGGTCCTGCACGATTCCGACGCCAAGGTGAATTACGCGGCATCCTCGCCACGCAAGGACGGCGCAGCCATCCCCGAGCCGCCGCCGTATTTTGCGCCCAAGGCCGCCGGCAGCCGGAGTCAGTAGGATTTTCAAGGAGCGGCATCGCGCAGTTTGACGGGCGGGCGGCGTGCACGCTAGAAATGGAACTTGGCCGCCACCTGCACCAACCGCGGAGCGGCCGCGCTCACCGCTTGTCCGAAGGCCGGATCGTTGATTTCCCCATCCACCGCCGAGGGCCCGTAGAACTGTGCGTGGTTGAACACATTGAAGGCTTCCACCCGGATATCCAGCGATTTGGATTCCGCGAAACGCACCGTTTTGCTGATTTGCATATCGAAGTTGTCGATTCCGGGGCCATAGAAAGAGCGGCGCGCTGCGTTACCCAACTCGCCCAGCGTTTCCGGTGCGAAGAGGCTGGTATTGAATTCCGGCTTGCCATTGCGCGGGTTCGTATCGATCTGGAGCGGGCCCGATGTGACCTCCGGCGTGTCGAGCAGCTCGTTGTTGACGCCGTTGCCCAGCGTCCCCAGAAGCGACCGGTCCGAATCGTCGGCCAGCGTCACTGGGAAGCCGGTGCTGAAGCGTGTGGTTCCCGATAAGCTCCATCCCTCAGTGAGGCGATTGCGGCCGAAGAACCGATCGAAGGGCAAGCCATAGGTATAGGTGGCCACGAAGTTGTGTTTCAGATCGAAGGAAGAGATCACGCGGGTCAGACTTGCATTGAACGGATTGGTCTGCTCGCCAAGATTGGATGCCTCGTCGATCGACTTCGAATAGGTATAGCCAATCAGCAGAGTCGCGCGCTTACCGGTGGCGAACCGCAGAGTGGCTTCGAGCGCGTTATAGTCCGAATTGCCGACCGATTTTTGGGCGGTAGTCGATCCGAAGTTCGGCCCTAAGCCCACGCGCGTTCCCTGGTAAGCTTTGCCCGATGCCGAGGTATACGCGGAGTCTTCGCCGAAAGGCCCGCAGGTGGCGCTTCCCCGCGCTACTTCGCTCGGCTGGGTCAGACTGAGGCACAGCGCCGGATTGCCTACGTTAGTGGGCACCAACACCAGCAGGCGATGCCCTTCATTTCCCGCGTAGCTGACGGTCAGCAGAGCGCTCCCGCCGATCTGACGTTGCAGCGAGAACATGTAGTTCTCCGTGTACGGGACGCTATTGCGGTAGTAAAAGTAGGGATCCGCACTAATCGGAGTTGCAGCCCCAAAATTGAACGCAGTGTACGGACTCTGCGCGGAAACGTTGTGCGGAGGGAAGTCCAGTGGGAACGGATCTGTATTCTCGCTGCCATTCGCAGCCGTGATGAACGGCGTAGCGAGCAGGGGCGGCGCAGGACTCAGATAGTTGTATCCGAACGGAGGGATTCCGTACATGATGCCCGCGCTCAACCCAGGGAAAGCCGTATAGAACATCCCATAACTGGCGCGGATGCTGCTCTTCCCTTCGCCGCCCAGCAGGGCCTTCCAGAATCCATCGTGGAAGCTGGGTGCGTATGCCAAGCCGACTCGCGGGGCAAAGTTGCGGAATTGCGATGGCGACAGCGTCGGCGGGATTCCCGGATCGCCGGCCACCACCAGGCCGGGCGTTGCGTTGGGATACAGAACCGATTGCTCGCCGGGAACAACCGTCTGGATGTTGTTATATTTCTCCCACCACGGCATAATCAAATCCCAACGCAAACCGAAATTCAACGTAAGGCCGGGGCGCGCCCGCCAGCTATCTTCCAGGAAGGCGGAGCCATACCGGTTCCGGAGATAGAAGCGCTGCCCCGTGGTCTGTGTGAAGTTACTGGGAAGGCCCAACAGGAAGTCGGCGAAGGCCGAGCCGGTTTGCGTGCCGTCGATATTGAATGTTCCGTTGAACGTGGCGTTCGGATTCTCGTTGACCTGATCGGCGTGAAATTGGCCGCCGAATTTGAGCGTGTGCGTCCCGATTACCTTCGATATCGTGTCGCTGACATAGAGCGTGTTGTTCCACTGGTTCAGATTGGTGATCGGAACGCCCATGACGAACGAGGGGAAGACAATATTCTCCACGCCCTCGAATTGCGGCGCTTGCACGACGATACCGGACGTGCCCACACCCGTCACAAAGCCCTGCGACTGAAGGGTCACACCCGCGCCGCCGCGCGGCTGGCCAATGTTGTTCGCATTCCGCAGGAAACCGACGTGGAATTCATTGACGGCAGACGCTCCCAGTACCTTGGTATCGCCGAGCGTAATCATCTGCGCCCGGCCGATCGTGAGGGCGTCGAAACCGGGAATGCTGGCGCCACCTTGCCCACCGGGATACGGATTGTCCAGCCGGTAATTATCGATGAAGTAATAGCCGGAAATTTGCCCCCATCGGGTGTTTGCGTCGATCCGGCTGCCGCCCTTATTGTCTCTGACGGTTTCAGAGGACGCGGAAGTCGCAAAGAGATTCGAGCCGGCATTCGGCGCGGGAATATATGGCAACAGGTTTACGGCCGGCGCCGACCACGCCCTGGTTGGAATGGTAGCGTTGGGAAACACACAGGACGCTGGACTGGCGCAGCCGGGCGTATAGTAGGGTTCGCCTTCGGAAACTCCGTATCCCAGCTTTTGCGTGAGCAGGTTGGCGATGTACTGCCCGCTGACCCTGCCGGTCAACGAGCGCGCCACGTCGCTCAGGTTGCCGGCGCGATCCTGCAACGAGGGCACCGATGTCACCGGCGACGCGATGCCTTCCACCGTGCCCGTGCCCTGATAGTCCAGAAAGAAAAACACGCGATTCTTGCGGACCGGCCCTCCTACGACGCCGCCATACTGGTTCTGGCGGAAGGCGCCGCGGACATTGTCGAAGTAGTTCCGCGCATCCAGATCCGTATTCCGCAGAAACTCGAAGACATCGCCGTGAAAGGCGTTGCTGCCGGATTTCGTGATCACATTCACCAGGCCCCCGTTGTAGTTGCCATATTCGGTATCGAAGTTGTTGGTGAGCACGCGAAACTGCTGAATGGAGTCCAGATTCGGGATGACCGAGGTTCCGCCGTTCATGTGCTCTTGTACGTCGATCGCGTTCACCACGAAGCCGTTGGAGGATTCGCGCTGGCCATCGATCGAAACGTCTCCGGGATTCAGATCGCCGGAAGGGTTGATGGTTCCGGTGACACCGGCCATGATCACCGAAGTCGGGGTGAGCGTGGTGATGGGGCTCACCCCTGGTTGAATCGCCAGTAGATCGGTATAGCTGCGGCCGTTCAAGGGAATCGCTTCAATCTGGTTGTCCGATATGGTTTCACCCAGGTGAGTCGACACGGTGTCGACCTGTGTTTGGAGGGCAGCCTCGGCTTCGGTTACCGTTACGGTCTCGGTTTGCTGTCCGATTTGGAGTACGGCGTCTATTCTCAGGGCCGCATCGGCGTCCACCGCCAGGTTTGTTTTTTGCTCCGTCTTAAAACCCGCCGCTTCAATCGTCAAATCGTAGTGGCCCACCGGGAGGGCCGGAAATGAGTAGAATCCCTGCGCGTCGGAGGCGGCCGTGAATTCGGTTTTGAGCGCGGTGTTGATCGCGGTGAGCCGGGCCCCTGGTATTATCGCGCCGCTGGGGTCTTTAAGGATGCCCGAGATACTGCCGCCCGCCAGAGCCCCTGCCAGGCGCGCCGCAAGCAGAACGAGGGCGACCGCCGCCGCGGGCCACCTCCTCCCGAGAATCACGCCCTATCCCCCCTCGCCCAGCCGTAACACGAATATTTTCTTCGTAATACTACCATGCTGTGTTACCGATTTTCAAGCACCTGTTGCCCATAGAAACCGTCTTTGTAGCACGACTGTCTACACAGTGCTACGAGGGAAAACAACCAGACGGATTTGTGCGGGACTGATCGTCCCACGTCCGCACAGATCTCGCGCCCTCGAAAGCACCGATCCGCAAACCCCGGAATTTAGACGCGAGTCCGCGCAGCGATAGGAGCAACCGACGCCGGCTTGTGGAGCGCCACGGTCACCGCCCGCCGATTGCGGCGGTTTTGAGAAGCGCTGCAGGTTCGGCTTCTATCGTTGGCTCCCTCGTGAAAGGCTAGCCAACATGCTTCGCGCCTGTGTTGCGTCTACGGTATTCAACTCCGCGGCCTGCTTTAGGTAGCGTTCTGCCGCTGCAAGATCTCCCGACTTTAAGACAATCTCTCCTGCGTGGCGAAAAAGCTTTGCGTCACGAATGCCGACTGCCAGGGCAGTCTCAATCTGCTTACGTGCTTCCGCGTCCCGACCTTTGACGTGCAATGCCCAGGCGTAAGCGTCCAGCGTGTATACGTCATGACGCCAGGCGTGCTCCTGTTGCGCCACCTTCAGAGCTTTGGCCGGTTGGTGCGCGCGATCGACATAGTAGAAGACCAGCTCGCGGTTGGAGTTTTGACTCCTGCTCGATTCCAGAAGCGCTCTTGTTTCAAATTCGGCAAATGCCTTCTGCGCTTCGGCATCGCGGCCCGCCAATTGCAGTGCTTCGGCCAGGTCATAGCAATTCCCGGCGTGCGGTGCGGCCCGATAGCGCTGCTGCAGGAGGACTACCGCTTCCTCGTAACGCTTCTGCGCGATGCGCACCTGGGCTAGATTTTCCAGTGCGGAGTAATAGCCTGGAAAAGAAGTCAGCGCCTGCTGGAAGAATTTCTCCGCCACTTCGGTGTTGCCGGAAGCGAAACGAAGGTGACCCATCTGTGTGAGGATCGCGGCACGATCTCCGGTTTCGGTCGGCGCCGTCGACTGATACGCCATATCCATCAGCTCATATGCGCCCTCCGCGTCCCCGAATAGCTCACGCAGATGAGCTGCCCGGATCAAGGCAGGCAGATTGCCGGGGCGAAGGTTGAGCATCCACTGCGCCGCGTTCTCCGCATCGTTGTAATTGCCTAACTCCACGTTCGCGTCGGTCAACAAGCCGTAAACCATAACATCGTCGGGAACTCTCTTATTCAGTTTTTTGGCGGCTTCCAACGCGGCTGTATATTCATGTTCACCCAACAGGATCGAAACCTGTATTTTCTCAGTGTCGAAATTATCCGGCGCCAATTCCAACGACTTCTTTACCGCCTCTTCGGCTTGAGCGTAGAAGCCGGCTTCGGAAGTCTCCTGTGCGCGGCGCACCAAGGCCGTTGCCAGAAGGTTGTGACTTGTATATTGCGCGGGCTTCTCAGCGATCGCTTTCTTGGCCTCCGCGATGCTTTGCTCCGCTGGTGAAAGGTCTGTACTTCTCACGGGGCTTATGCTTTGCGCAGCGGCGAACGTAGCGGTCATCATGTATAGCGCTGAGACGATTCTTTTCATGGCATGCCTCATTTTTCGAGAAAAACTCGTGGCCGCCGTTTCCAGCACGACGGCCACGAAGGTTCGTTATTGCACAGGGCAGATACCGCCCGGTTGTCCGGTGCAGCCTGCTTGCCCGGGTCCAGTGTGAGCGCTGTTGCGTCCATTGTTGGCCGGCATCACGTAGGGGAAGGAATTGTTGAAGCCCTCGGTCTTGGTCTGCACGCCATCTCCAAGCGCCGCCCCATATGTCGTGGAATTCACCAGGATGCCCTCGACAGCTCGGGCGGAGATGTCAAACACGTCGTCCACCGGCCGGCGTCCGTTGGGGTAGCCTGCGGAGTCGCCTGCCAGGAAGCCGAGTCGCTTTTGGCTGCCGGCTGGGGTCGGCGGAATGCCGGTATTAAGCCGCAGGAGATCGGCCACCGGTCCCGCATCGGTTGGGCCACAACCGGGACAGATCGGAGCCTCATATTGCACCAGGAGCAGCAAATCGTTACGGGGAGTGGGCGCAACCGACAGACCGGCGGATTTGAAAACCGCTGCCAGCACCGGATTGAGAACGAAATTCGAGAACTGCGAGTCGTTCACCGGAAGATCCATGCTGAAGCGATCTTTGAAGCCAGTGCCAATGATCAATTCGTTGATCAGCGGATTACCTTCACGGTTCACCTGCTGGAAGGCGCCGAAGTTTTGGTCCGGATTCGGGGAGCGCCGCACCGTGATTTTATTGCGCGACGTACTGCCATAAGTGCCAATGACGGCTCGCTTGTCAGTGGGAGGGTGGATCTGGCCGTCCACCGTCAGCATCGTGATGGGGACTTCCAGCACAATGGAGTTGACATTGTAGCCTCCCACGGCGTCAGGGGCGTAGTTGTGGGTATCGTCGGCGTCGATGGACGGAGGCAGAACGGGACCGATCCCGCTGCGAAAGTTAAGAGAGTCGAATGCGGCTCCCAGGTCGATGAAGAATGGGTCGTCGGCCGTTCCGGCCCATGCGCTGATCCCGTTGCCCAGGCTGTAAATCCCTTGGTCGAAAAGCACTTGGTAGTTCGGCATAGTCGCCGGCCCCACGTTCGACGGTACTGCATAAAGGGTTTGCCCGCAGCTTAGGCAGGTCGATTGGCCGTTCTTGACCATCGTTACGGTGTAGGTCTGGCTCAGGCTCAAACCGTCCGAACCCGGGCCGCTCAGTGAAGTGATCTTCGGAAATCCGTCGAGGCCTCCTATGAATCCGGTGTACAAGTTCGGCTGGCGGATTTGGGTGGCGAAGCGGAATTGGAAGACGACGTCCGGAATCCCGTCCTGGTTGTTATCGATCAGCATCTCGTAAAGCACGCTGGGATCGAACGGAAAATAGTTGGGTCCGTTGGCCGGCTCCAGGAGCGGGTCGACGTTCAAAATAAACGTGACGTTGTTGGGATTGTCATAGCTGACAAAGGCGTACCAGTCGGTGACATCCGCGCTATGATCCAATGCCGTAATGGGCGCTTCGCGATGGCTCGATGCGAACACGCTGGATGGCGCCAGCATGAGCAACGACACGGCGAAAGCCCCGATTGACTTTAGCTCTCTCATTGAAATACCTCTCTACAGAATTCGTCGACAGTCGCCATTGGATCTAACCCTCCTGGCTGAAGCATTCCGGAGTTCCGCCGGCTAGCCCACGTGTCCATATTACGTTGTGACTGCTGGAAGCGGATTCGCGGCTGAAAACAGTTTACAGCAAGATCGCGTGAGCTCCACCCGGCACTCATGCCCACTTATTGCGGGATCCAATGCGCCTGTGACGCAAACAGCCCATCGACAAAACCTATGTGGTAAACCAGGAAGATACCAAACGCCATACTGGCAACACCGGAAATAGCGGTCAGGTGTCGATTGATCTTGAAGAATCTCTTCCCTGTGTAAACCAGAGGTATTGAAATCGCGACAGTCATGAGCATCATTCCCACGATTGTGCCGAAACCAAAAACCAGCAGGTACGCCGTTGACCAGAGAGGGCTCTTGATAGTGGAAAGCACTAAGAGGGCGACCGCCGCCGATCCGGCCAAACCGTGTACCAAACCGACGGCTAACGGGCGGACGGTCTGATACAGTCCGAGATTGCCGATAGTCCTGTCAAGAAAACGTTCAATGCGGCCGTTGAGCCTTGGGTTTGTCTTAACAGGGTCCTCGGAAACGATGAAAACGGCTGGCTGCACCGATGCGGGAACTGTTTTCCTCAGAGTCAGGCGCTCTGAAACCCAACGTATGATACCGGTAAGGTTCAACACCCCGAGCAGAATTAGCATCACGGCAACGCAAAACTCCATGGACAAGCCAAGACGGGGTGGAATCACGACACCGAAAAGAATAATTGCCGACCCGACGAGAAAAATCGTCAGAGTGTGTCCTATTCCCCATAGCAACCCAATCGTCGCCGAGCCACGTATGGAACTTTGGCGGCTCACAATGGTGGATACAGCCACCACGTGGTCGGGGTCTGTGGAATGGCGCATCCCCAAGAACAATCCTAGCAGAACTACTGTTACGAATGGAACGAGTTTGTCTTTGGAGAAAACGCCCTGCGAGAAGTGCACGGATGCGACCGCAGATACGGTGATTCCCGCACCTAGCACCACCATGAACGCGGAGGACAAAAAGGGAAGATAGCGGAGAATGGGATTGCCAGCCCGCACGCGGGATGACATCACACGCTTGGCGTAGACCATCGTTAGGCCCACCGCCACCAGCACAGCAGCTAGTCCCAAACTAAATGCGGTGATCAAAAACAACCCGAAACCTATCCGGTGGAGGGAGAAAGCGCTCAGGAGCACGACCAGCGCCGCCGGGCAGGGCACGATTCCTCCAGTGATGCCCAGCATGAAGAGTTGCCGCAATGACACGGCACGCTCGGTTGGGTTTGAATCGCCGGAGACGGCAGCGCGATTGGCTAGTTCCTTACGTGTACCTTGCCTGAACATCGACAAAAACCAGTGTGAATGCCGTTCTCCCGGGGCATGTGAATGTTCGCCGGTTTCTCCGGTCAAGTGCCTTAAGAAAATGAAGATACCGAGTCCAGCAACACTTAGACCGGAAATGGCGCCAAGCCATGGATAGAGCTGCTCGGGAACTATATACCGCGATGCGTAGAGCGTCAAGGCCCCTAGAGCGTATACGCCCGCCGTGTGCGCAGCGGTGACGACGATCCCGAGCAACACCGCGTGTTTTGCGGTGCCGCGCGAACCTACGAGGTACGCACCGACGACGGTCTTGCCGTGTCCCGGCTCCAGGGCATGCAGCGCGCCTAGACCTGCGGCGATCAGTGCGGACGAAAACAATATCCAGAAGCTCAACTTACCCTGCGTCGAAATTAGCTCCGTAAAGCGGCTGCGTGGCGTATTCTGGTGGCGCGCCGCGACGGCGAGCGGAGCGGCGCCGCGTGATACACCATCGTGGGGCGGGGTTTGCGGGCCGGGCGCCCGATATCCCGTCTTCGCCTCGCGCGCGATCGTCCGGCTGGAAGAGGATCCAATCGCTGGCGCAGAAGTACGCCGTCCCATTTCGGAAGGCGAAGTCCGGTAGCCAACCAGCGCCGAGAGTTGTTGTGGGGGGCTATTCAACGTATCGCTGGAGTAGGTGGTCAGTTCCATGCTGCGATCGGTGGCTGGAGCGGAACTATCCAAAATCGCAACCCCGTCGGCGACGACCACGATCTCTTTCCAACCGGCCCGGCCAGCAAAATTACCATCGAGGTACGAGAATTTGTGAGCGCCCGCGGCGACGTTAAGCTTGCCTCGGAACACAAACCCGACTTTCATCGTAGGCAGACCACCGGCGCCGTCGGCAAATTCCACGTGGCGAGATATCGTATCTAAGCGGAGAGGTTGGCCGTCGCTCTCCAGCGAGAGGCCGGCCTTCAAGAGCCGCTCCTGCCTGTCTAGGTAGCTGGAGGCACTGGCGTCATCAGCCTTGGGAGTAATGTCGAACTGCCGCATCTCCTGAAACGCCGGAATTTCAGCCATATCGACCAGATAGCGGATCTCGATCGACCTTGGGCCAATTTTGATCTTTGCATAATGATTAATGCTGAAATTTCCCATCGGATGGGCAAAGGATGTCGCTGAGGCCAGAAGCAAAAGAAACGGCAGCAAAAGCACTGCTGGCCGGCGATGCTTGATTCTATCGTTCCGCATTGCTTGACCTCAAGCCTTGGCTACGCGATTGAGAGATATCTTTTAAGGTGCGGCTTGCTACTTCGGTTTGAGAAGCTTGGAAATAGGAGTTAATTTTCAACGCACGACTCAGAAAGTCTTCGGCATCGGACTCCTTGGCCAAACTGTGGTAGATCATGCCGGCATGAAACAGGAGCAGGGAATCGTTGGTGTGCAAGGCCAAGGCTCTGTCTATCGCTTCGCGCGCTTCCTGGAATCGGCCATTCCTGTAGAGGACCCACGCCAGGGCGTCCCATGTGTAAATGTCGTGCCGGATTTCCAGTTCTTTTCGCGCAAGTTCCAGGGCCTCCTGCAGCTTGACGCCGCGATCTGCGTAGAACAGGGCCAGTTCCCGATTGGCCAGCACTTCGTTTAACTTGCTGAGGTGCCCGATGTACTCTACCAACTCATACTGCCGCTGCGCTTCGGCCACCCGTCCCGCTCTCTTGTAAACGTCGCCCAACTCAGCGACGTACACAGGAAACGGAATGATGGCAAGCGACCGTAGATAAAGCTGGATAGACTCTTCAAGTTTCCCTTGCGCGGCACGAACCTTCGCCAGACCGGCTAGGGAGCGATAGTGATTGGGGTCGGCTGCGATGCCTCGCCGATACGACAAATCGGCATTCTCCAAGTCGCCGGTCTGAAAGTAGCGCTCGCCTAATTCGAAATAGAGCCATGCGAGATTCTCCCGGAGAACGTTGGTTTGAAGCGCGGCCGCGATGGCGCTCTTCATCAGCCGGATGGCTTCCGCGGAATCTCCATGCAGGAAGGACAGATATGCCCTGCGACTGTCGCTCATATATGCGAGCGCTAAGGGAGATGCGATCGTCCGCCCAAGAGCCTGCAGGGTGTTGTAAGCCGCTGCTGCCTCGTCGTAGTCTCCCATATCGGTGTAGGCGTCCCCTTCGATGGCGAATGCCGCCAGATTTCCCGAGCCTAAAGCGATCGCCTTTTGTGCACTGGCAAGAGCGCTAGAAAAGCGATGTTCGCCCATGTACACCAGTGCCATGTAGACCAGAGGATCCGCGGCACGAAAGTCTTGCGGCGCCAGATCGAGCGCCTTGTTGAGCGCTTGCTCGGCCAGGTCGTAATAAGCAATGTCGCCGGTTTCTCTGGCCTTTTGAAAGAAGGCGGACCCTAGCCCGGCATATCCCATGTAATCGCCTGGCGCTTGCTTCACTTGAGTTTGCAGGGTCTGAATCTGTTTATCCGTCGTCGACGTCTGAGACCACGCCCCGGCGGCACTAAGAATCAGAAGAAGCAGTAGCCATTTGGCCATTCCAGCCTCACTGGGTTACAAATATTAAGAGGATTGAGCTTGGTTAGCGCCGTGCGTGGTGGATTGCCATTGTTCGGCGCATCCCCCCTCAGCGTTGACCAC
>JBEKUO010000018.1:0-24154 GCA_049514955.1 Bryobacteraceae bacterium
ATACCTCGCCGGAGCGGTGATCGCCCTCATGCTGGCGGGCGGACAGTCGCTCGAGCGGTTCGCCGATGCGCTGGCCCGCCGGGAGCTTTCCTCCCTGGTGGCGCGCAGCCCGCGCGTGGCGCATCGCTGCGAAGGCGACAAACTGACGACGCCGGATCTCGACGCCGTGCGCCCCGGAGATCTGCTGATGGTGAAGCCGGGCGAGGTCATCCCGGTGGATGGCGTGCTCGCGGACCCGGAGCGCGCCCCCGCCGCCACGCTGGATGAATCGGCGCTGACGGGCGAAGCGGGCGTCGTGTCGCGGCGGCACGGCGAGCAGGTATCGAGCGGCACGCTCAACGCCGGCGGCGCGCCCTTCCGCATGCAGGCGACGGCCGCAGCGGCGGAAAGCACCTATGCCGGAATTATCCGGCTGGTCCAGCAGGCGCAGGCTTCCAAAGCGCCGCTGGTGCGGTTGGCGGATCGCTACGCCATGCTCTTCCTGCCGTTCACTCTGGTGGTGGCTGCCCTGGCGTGGTGGCTTTCCGGCGACGCTACGCGCGCATTGGCGGTGCTGGTGGTGGCTACGCCCTGCCCGCTGATCCTGGCCGCGCCCGTCGCCGTAGTTTCCGGGATTTCGCGCGCGGCCCACCGGGGCATCATCGTCAAGGGCGGCGGCGCGCTGGAGGTGCTGGCGCGCGCCAGTGTCCTGGTGCTGGATAAGACAGGAACAATCACGGAGGGCGCGCCAGTGCTCACCAACGTCGAGCTTTTCGGCCGGCACGATCCGGATGAATTGTTGCGCCTCGCTGCCTCGCTCGACATGGTTTCGCCGCACGTGCTGGCCCGCCCCATCATCAAGGCCGCCAACGAACGGGGGCTGGACCTGGTGTTTCCATCCGAGGTCTCGGAGGAGCTCGGCGCGGGCATTCAAGGCAATGTGGATGGGCGCCACGTGGCGTTGGGCAAAAGCGACTGGGTGTTGCAAGGGCAGCCCGCTCCACCCCAGATCCGGCGGCTGCGCCGGCGTTCCCTTCTGGAAGGCTGCTCGAGCGTCTTTGTCGCGGTGGATGGCGTGCCGGCGGGCGCGCTGATCCTGGAGGACCCCATACGCCCCGACGCGCCCCTCACCATCCGGGCGCTGCGGCGCGTGGGCTTCGCGAAGATCGTGATGCTCACCGGCGATCATGCGGATGTGGCCAAGGTGGTCGGCGCGGTCCTCGGCGTCGACCGCGTGTTTGCCGAGCGCAGCCCCGCGGAGAAAGTCGAGGCCGTGCGGGCCGCGCGCGAGGGCGGCGTGACCGTCATGGTGGGCGACGGCATCAACGACGCTCCGGCGCTGGCCGCGGCCGATGTCGGCGTGGCCATGGGTGCGCGCGGCGCTACCGCGTCTTCGGAAGCCGCGGACGTGGTGCTGATCGTCGATCGCCTGGACCGGCTGATCGAAGCGGTGCGCATCGCGAGGCGTTCCCGGTCGATCGCCATCCAGAGTATCGTGGCTGGAATGGCGCTTTCGGCCGCCGGCATGGCGCTGGCCACCGCTGGGGTATTGCAGCCGGTGGCTGGCGCGATCTTGCAGGAAGTCATCGATGTCGTGGTCATCCTGAATGCCCTGCGCGCGCTCGGCGGCGGCGGTTTCCGGCGCTCCAAGGATTTCGTGCGCGCCGAAGTCGGCCAGCAGTTCCGCGCCGAGCACAAAGAAATGTTGCCCGGCGTCAAGCGCATCCGCCACGTCGCCGACCAGCTTGAGACGATGCCGCCCGAGACCGCCCGTAACGAGCTCGACCGGCTATACCGTTTCCTCACCGACGACCTGCTGCCGCATGACGATGCCGAAGACGCTTCGGTCTACCCTGTGGTGGCGCGGCTGATCGGCGGCGAGGATCCCACCGCCACCATGAGCCGCGCGCACATGGAAATCGCGCACCTGGTGCGGGTGTTCGGCCGCACGTTGGAAGATCTGCCGCCGGATGGCCCCGCCCACGAGGATCTGCGCGAATTGCGTGGCATCCTCTACGGCCTCTACGCCATCCTGCGCCTGCACTTCGCGCAGGAGGAGGAATCCTACCTGGCGCTCATCGATGAGGGTTGGACCCCGCACGTAACGCGGTAGGTCTACGTTACGGCCGAGCCGGCCGGTCGTGGCGCACGCTTCAGCGCGAACGGCCCTGCGGGTCGTCGCCAATGTCGGAAACCGCTGCGTGGCGCAGGCACTCGTGCCTGCCGCGCCGGCACTCCTGCCGGCGCAGGCGAGCTTTGCTCGCCTAACTTCCCGCGTGGGCTTCTGGCGAGCGTGCTGCGGCGAACTTCAGTTCGCCGGGCGCAGATGCCGGATCTGCCACGTGCGCCCCGGCGCGGCGCCTCCGTTCACCGAGCCGCTTTACGGCGTCTTACGAAGTAGCCGCGATCGCTCTTTGTCAGTCGCCGCGCCCGTGCGCCTACGTTGGCACGCGTGCTGCGTTCAGCACTTCGTTCGCCGCGCGAATGCCCTCCCGCGCTCCGCCCTCCATGTATCCCTGAAAGTTGATCGAGCAATGTTCGCCGGCGAAATGTATATTGCCTTGCGCGACCCTTTCATACCCGCTGAACAGGGTGTACTGCCCCACCTTCCAGCCGGAGTAACTACCCAGCTTATTCGGATCGCCGGTAGGGTAACTCAGCGTCGCAAGGCCCGTGTAATGCGGCGTAATCCCCGGCCAGGGTCCCTCGAGCTGCGAGAGGAACTGACGGGCGAATTGTTCAACCAACGGGGAGCTCTTGCTGGTGGAGTATGGCGTTGGTGGATGGTAGCTGGCGCCCTGGCTTCCTCCGGTGTAGTCGACCAGCAATCCGTTTGCGCCCGATTGAGCACGGCTGGCATCCCAGGTGCTCTGAAACGGAAGGTTCGTGTAGATGAACCCGTTGCCGATTCCCCAGGGGCCTTGGCCGTTCCAATAACGATTGCCGAATTGCAGGTGCAGCTTCGAGTTGGTGCCGTAGCCCAGTTGCGTAATGGCGGTGATCTTCAGTGAGTCAAAGCCGGCCTGGCTGTAATCCAGCCCCCGGAGCACACTGAATGGCAACGCCAAAATCACCTGGTCGAAGGTGGCTTGCGCGGGTCCGGAGGGCGTATTGAACGTCAGTGCGATCGTGCCATCGCCGTTTGCAGCGATGGACGCCAGCCTCCACCCCATCATGATGCTTCCCGAGGGCAGCGCCTTCGCGATGGTGGTGGGCAGCGCCTGGCTGCCCGAGGCGATGTGGAAGCGCTCGTCGCCATTTCCGTAATAGACCATGTTCAGCGCGCTCAACTGCGACGTGTCGATGCCGTACTCCGCGCTCACCGCCACATCCATTAACTCTCCGATGTCCGACTGGTGACCTCCCGGGACGTACTTATCGATCCATTCATAGACGCTCATATGGTCCAGCGCGTAGCCGGCCGCGTTGTAGCGGTTATAGAGCGTGGGATAACCGGCCGCCGTCATCTGCTGCTGCAGAATCGGATGCACGGGTTTAAGGTCCTCAACGATTTGGGCGGTAGTGTAGTACTTCCCGTGGAACCAGTTGCTGGGCGTCGAACCCGGAGGCTCGGCGGCATTCACATCTTCGAGTGGCAGGTCGAAGCGCGCTGCCAGGGAGCGCACCACCACATGCCCCGTGTTGATGAATTCCCCGCACCACTCGCTGACTTGTCCACCCCAGAACGTGGTGTTGGAAAACATGCGGCCGCCCACGCGCCCGGATGATTCATAGACGGTGGCGGGCAAACCGGCGTCCTGCAGCGTCAGAGCTGCCGTGAGCCCGCCGATACCCGCTCCTACAATGCCTATGCGCGGGACCGTACCCGAAGCGGAAGCCCGCTTGGCGAGTGCACCCAAAGCCAGCGCCCCGCCGCCCGCCAGGATATCGCGCCGGCTCAAGGTAGCCTTGCCGTTCACCGCCGCGCGCTGGGCGCTCAACGCTTTGTGGATCATCCTCAGGAGCGGAGTGCGAGCCATCCTTTCGGCAAGCGTACAGCAGCTATGGAAGGAGTGTCAATTCAAGTGCGTTGACGCAGCGAGCCGGCCGTCTGATCGCCGTCCCGAGCGCCGGCTTGCCGCCACGGGCGGCGACGGGTGACAATAGCTGGCAGACATGACGATCAAGTTTACAGATAGTGCGCTCATGAAAGCTGGAATCGCTTCGATTGCTCTGCTGGCTGTCGCTGGTACGGTGTTCGCGCAATCCCGCAGCACTCCTTCGCCGGCGCTGCTGGTTCTATCCAAGAAGGACCGGACCCTCTCCATTGTCGATCCGGCGACTCTACAGGTGGTGGCGCGCATGCCATCCGGACCCGATCCGCACGAGGTGGCGGCCTCCTCGGATGGCAAACTGGCCTACATTTCCAACTACGGCTTCGGCGCTTACAATACCATCACGGTCGTCGATCTCGTAGCGCAAAAGACGCTGCGCGCCATCGACCTGGGCCCGCTCCATGGGCCGCACGGCCTGGATTACGTAGGCGGCAAACTCTACTTCACCGCCGAAGCGAACAAGGTGTTCGGCCGCTACGATCCCGCCACCGGCCAGGTGGATTGGATCATGGGCACCGGCCAGGATCGCACCCACATGGTGGCGGTCTGGAAAGACCTGAACCGCATCGTCACCACCAACGTCAGTTCCGCCACGCTCAGTATCTTCGAGAAGAGCGCCGCGGGGCCAGGGCCGGGGGGACCTCCGCCAGGCGCTCCTCCGCGGGACGCACAAGGTGCGCCGCCCACCCCTCCGCCGCCCACGGCCCAGTGGACTCAGACCGTCGTCGGTGTGGGCCGCGGATCTGAGGGCTTCGACGTCGCGCCCGGTGGCGGCGAGATCTGGGTCGCCAACGCACGCGACGGCACGGTGTCGGTGGGCGATGTCGCCACCAAGAAAGTCGTCGCCACGCTCAAAGCCAACGTGCGCGGAGCCAACCGGCTCAAGTTCACACCGGACGGCAAGCTGGTCCTCATCTCTTCCCTGGGCGGTTCCGACCTGGCTGTGCTGGACGCCGCCACGCGCCGCGAAGTCAAGCGCGTGAAACTGGGCCGAGGCGCCGCCGGGATTCAAATGGATCCCGACGGATCCCGCGCATTCGTGGCCTGCTCGCCGGACGATTACGTGGCGGTGATCGATCTGAAAACCCTGACCGTCGCCGGCCGCATCGATGCCGGCAAGGAACCGGATGGTCTGGCCTGGGCCGTTCGGGAATGATCCCCGGGGCTGGTCCCTGGGCGGGTTCCCTGACCCGCGCCGAATCCCCCGGCTCGGCTGTCGGACCGTGGCCCGCGCGGGCGTTCGGCACTCTGTAGGCCCCTCGAAAGCGTTATCGAGTCGTCGGCTCCTGCCAGCCCACCAGCCGGATGCCGCGAGGTTAGCGAGCAGCGCCCGCCGGAGCCGGCATAACTGCCGATACCGTTTCATGCGAGTGACCCGCCGAGGCATCTCCGATCAAAGCTATAGCGACAACACATTCCCGACGCGGTTCCGATCATGGCGCAAGGCACGAGTTATCGACTTCTGTTGAGTTTGTTATCCGCCGCAAGGAGCGCTCAACGCTGTTCTCTCTGAAAGACGTAGAGGAACACGGTCAAACCCACACTCGCCAGCAAATCGACGAACGAGGTCAGCAGTTTCATCGCCGGAACCAGCCCGCGCGCAACATTTAGGATGGCGCCGATGAAATCTACCGCTAGGAAAGCTGTGAGGACCATCATCCCGATCAGGGCGAAGAGTGCAGCGTTCTTGAGGCTCATGGTGAAAGTATACGCGCAATCGTCGCTGGTAACACCTGGAGGACTGTTGTCGTATAGGAGGCCGCTGGCTCATATGACGCGGTGCGGGCGCAGTCGCATTCGTTGCTGGCCCCTGCGAGAGTACGGCTAAGTAGTATGGCCAGGCGAGCTGGCGATCGATCGGACCTGACGCGTTCCGGAAGTTGCGCAAGAATAGTCGCGGATCTGTTTGCGGCGGCGATTCTGTCTGCGCAGCCGGCATCTCCACAGGAAGTGCGCGTGAGCAGCAGGTCCTATGCGCCCTCGCGCTTCGTGCTGCGGGTCGATACGGATCTGGTGGAGGCTGGCGTGGTCGTGCGCGATCGCAATGGACACTCCGATCGCCGGACTGACCCAAGGCGATTTCAAAATCTTGGACGACGGGAAGGAGCGGGAGATCACGGCCTTTTCCGTGGAGACGCCCACGAGTAGGCGGAAGCGGATCGTGGCGCTCTCTGACGGGGCTTCCGCTCCAAAGGCGGAGTTGCTGCAGCAGCCTCCGGCGAAGCCCGCCATGGAGCCGCGATACGTGGCGCTGCTCTTCGACGACGTGCACAACTGTTGGCCGCAACCGGGGCGCCGGTGGGAACCTACAACGTGGGGACCTACCCGCTTGCAATCGCATTCGATGGGACCAGCGTCTGGGTGGCGAACAACGGCGAAGACAGCGGCAACACCGTTACCAAACTGTTGGCCGCAACCGGGGCGCCGGTGGGAACGTACATCGTGGGAACCGGTCCGGCCGGAGTCGTCTTCGATGGCTCCAACGTATGGGTGGGAAACGTGATAGACGGCACCGTGACCAAACTGCTGGCCGCGACCGGTGAGCCCCTCGGTACGTATCAGTTGGACGGCTCTCCGGATAGCATGGCTTTCGATGGGGCCAACGTATGGGTGGCGATCGTGAATGCTGACTATGTGTACAAGCTCTCGGCCGCTACTGGGGCGGTGGCGGGCACGTACTTAGTGGGCCCGGCGTTCGGGCACTCGGGGATGGCTTTTGACGGGGCTAATATTTGGGTGACGAACTACGCAAGCGGCACGGTGAGCAAGCTGTAGAGGCATCGAGGAGGATATCCATGCCTCCGGCGCCCATGGGCGTGAGGATTTCGAAAGGGCCGAGTTTGGTACCGGGGGGCATGCCGGCGGATCAGTTCGGTTTAACCCATCCTGCAGTGGGGATGCCAGTACCTGTCCACGGCGCCGCATTGGCAGGTACCCTGCGGGAGCCAATCCAACGGGTATTGCTAGGGAAAATCGAGGTGAAGCCCCTCCAGCGAGGCGACAGGTTGTGAGGCGCCTAGAGTTCAAAGTTCACCTGCCGCGGCGGCGGTCGAAGCAGGGGCTCCGGTGAAAGGCGTCGCCGGGGATTAGCGCCGGCTTGAGGATCGGTTTGAAAGGGAAGCCGCCAGACCGAGGCACCCTTCATGGCTCGCGCGCCCGCGTGCATTTGAATTCGCAATCAGCTTTGGGAGGATCTTATGAATCGTAGAAGTATATCCGGCGCGCAAGGCCGGGTAAGCGCCGCCTCGCCTCAACGCCTGCTCCGCCCCAACCCCCCGACCGCTCCGCCGAAACCGCGAAACCTCCTTCCCGTTTTATACGACAATAGACTGTATGAGGCTTCGCCGGCTTGCTGCCGCATTCGTAATGTGCTTGGGCGTCTGGGCGGCGCCGGCAGGGTACACGGTCGAGCAGATCAAGTCGTTCGTGAAGTCCGCCATCCAACTGAAAAACCTGGATAAAGATGTCGCCGCGACCCTCCGCAAAATGAAGATGTCCGAGCGCCTGGACCTGGACACCGTGGAGGCGCTGCAGAGCGACGGCGCCGGCCCGCGGACCGTGGAGGTCCTGAAGGAACTCGCTACCGGATCGGCCAGTCTTCCCGCCGCCAAGCCGCCGGCGCCTAAGCCGGTGTATGTCCCGCCGCCACCGCCATCGTCGGAGGAGCAAGCCAGCTTGCTCGCCGAGGTGCGCGAATACGCGTTGAATTACTCGCGAACGCTCCCCGATTTCATCTGCCTGGAGCAGACACGGCGGTATGTCAACACCACCGGCGACGATTCTTGGCGGACATCCGACATCATCACGGCGCGGCTCACTTACTTCAATCAGCAGGAAGATTACAAGCTGGTATCCCAGAACGATCGCCCGAGTACGGACGGGTCGTATCGATCGGTGGGTGGGGCCACATCCATGGGCGACTTCGGCAGCACTATGCGCGAGATTTTCGAGCCCGCCAGCAATACCAACTTCGCGTGGGAGCGTTGGACTACGCTGCGGAAGCGCCCGACGCAGGTCATATCCTACCGGGTGCCGCTGGAGTTTTCCAAGTACAGCCTGGAGTATCAACTCGACGCGAAGGACCCTGGACAGCGGGTGATCGCAGGCTATCATGGTTCGATCTTCGTGGACACCGAGTTGCACACCGTGGTTCGGATTACCGTGGAAGCCGACAACATTCCGCCTTCGTTCCCCCTTCAGCAGGCGAAGACGACGATGGACTACGATTTCACCAAGATCGGCGACCGCGAATTTCTGCTCCCGCTGGTGGCCGATGTGCGGATGCACGCAGGCAGGATGTGGATGAAGAACGTGAAGGAATTCCGGCTCTACCGCAAATTCTCGGCCGACGCTGTCATCAAGTTCGATAGCGATGAGGTTCCGCCGTTGCCGGACGATAAAACCAAGGAACAGCCGCCGCAGCCGCAACCGACTAAGCCGCAACCGCCGCAGTGACGTTCTGGCAAAGCGTCGTTCGATTCCAACGAGAAAGAATCTCTCCGCGGATTGCTGTCCGTAACACCATCGGTGTGTTAGATCGCGATCCTGGTTTCAGTCGCATCATAGTCGGCATGCACGCCGCCGTCGGTGGTGTCGAGGAGTCCTGCTGTCTTCAGGGCTTGGACATCCGCATGCACGTTGCTGTAATCGCGGCCCAGCGCCTTCGCCAAGGCGCGAACACTGGTGACGTTGTGCCGGCGGACGTAGCGTAGCATCTCCATCCGCTTGCCGGTCAGGACGCGGGCGAGGGAGTCCCAACTTTCGAACGCCAGGTGATGCTCATGGAAAGAATCGCCACGCTTGGCGCGATGCCAGGCGTCTACGAACCGGCGCGCCGCCTGGTCTTCCATCGCGCCACCGACCGTGATCTTCACATCGCTCATTTGTCACCTCGCAAGGATCGCACATCGGACCAGAAAGCGGCCATTGATTGTTCGACCATGCTGAATGAATAGGCTGTCTCGGCACCCGAAAATGCTGGTGATCGCCTTTGCCGCGTTCATTGTCGTACCCTACTCCCCGGACACCGGGACGACCGAAGAACAAGAGAATATTTGAGGCCGTGAGCCGATGGTCGAACTGGCGACGGAACGGCGACACATCCGTGTCAGTCAGTGCCAAGCCCGGCCCAGGCTACTTGGCGCGGGCTGCCATCTTTTTCTCGAGGGCGGCCATCAGCCGCGATTCGACTTCGGTCGGGATGGGGTACGGCTCCATCCCTTTGTAGATCCGCACCGTCTTCTTGGTGGTGTCGCATACCACCCAGCAGTTGGGGCACTCGGTGATGTGCTGCTCCAACTTGGCACGGATCTCCGCGTCGACGTTCTCGTCGAGGTAATCGGTCAGTTCCTGGAGGAATTCTTTACATGTAAGCAAAGGCGTCATCCCCCTTGCGTTTGAAGAAGCGAGTGAGCTTGTCGCGAAGCTGCAGGCGCGCGCGCAGCAGGCGGCTCTTGACCGCCGGGATGGACAGGTTCAGCGCTTCGGCGGTATCTTCCGTCGAAAGGTCCTCCATATCCCGCAATACAAAGACCGCGCGATAGGGCGGCGCCAGGCTGTCCACGGCGGAAGTTAGAAGCTGGTTTATCTCTTCGCGGGAGTAGCGCTCCTCGGGGTCCTCGTCCCACGCAGCGATTTCCCGCGCGACGGTGTCCTCGCCGGTATCGATGGTTTCGTCGATCGACACCGTCTTGTCGGTCTTGCGCTTGCGCAATTTCATGAGCGCCTGGTTGACCGCGATGCGCACGATCCAGGTATAGAACTTCGAATTGCCCTGGAACTGATCGAGGTGCTCGTATGCCTTGAGGAAGGTCTCCTGCAACACATCCTCGGCGTCTTCGCGGTTCTGCGTGATGTGCAGCGCGAGCCTGAAGATCTTGCCTTCATAACGGCGCACCAGTTCCGAAAAGGCCTGTGCATTGCCTTCGCGAGCCTGCAGGACGACCGCGGTTTCATCCGGGATCTGGCTGGTAGCTGGCATCCTTATTTTCAGTATCGCACGAGAAGCAGCGGGTTTTCGTGCTCGTGGGCGCACTACGATGGGCGTTATGGCAGAACTGGCTGTGGCAGGCCGCGCGGATGGCCGGCGAGGACCGTCCCAGCGAGCGGCCGACCCGCCTTTGGAAATGAATTGAACCACGTCCGGCGTTCCTGGCATACTGGAAGAGGTTCCCGATAAGGATCCCTCATGACGGTCCACGCGCATTTTGACGGCAAGGCTATCATCCCCGATGAGCCACTCGACATGCCACCGAATCAGGCCTTGATCGTGCAGATCGAGCGGGTGGGGCCGCGTGAGCCAGTGGAGGAGTCGGCCCTAGCTTGGCTCGCCGCTAATGCGGTTGAGGACGACACACTTCCCACGGACCTGGCCGATCAACACGACCATTACCTCTACGGCTGTCCCACAAAGGACAGGCCGCGGTAGTGGCAACCTACTTCGCCGATACTTCCTTCTGGATGGCGCTTTCGCGCAAGCGAGATCAGTATGATCGGCACGCCATTGCATGGAACCAATTCATGATCCGGGCCGGGAGCAGCATTGTGACGACTGAGGCTGTGCTTTGGGAGTGGCTGAACGGCTTCTCCGACCCGAGCACTCGCGCTGTTGCAGCCGAGGGTTACCGCCGAGCCCATGCGGACGCCCGCATCGAAGTTGTACCATTCCAGCCCGAACTGATCGAGTCCGCCTTGCACGTTTATCGGACGAGGCCAGACAAAGACTGGAGCCTCACCGATTGCCTGTCTTTTGCAGTGATGGAGCGGCGCCATCTGACGGAAGCGCTGACCACGGATGGCCATTTTGAGCAGGCGGGCCTGAAAGCGATGATGCTCATAGAGCCTACCCTTTGAGGTCGTCCTTCGCGAAGTCCCATTCGACCCACCGCCGCGCCTTCTCCGATAGTTGATCAAGCGCGCGCAGGACGATTCAGTTGCCGGCTACGGCACGAGAGGCTGCGAGCGTTCACGTGACCGTACCGCGCTACGATGTGCGTTATGGCAAAACCGGTTGTGGCAGGCCGCGCGGTCCGCATCGGGTATTGGACCGCCGTGATTCTCTGGGCGCTGGCACTCGCGGCGATTCTGGTCACACCTGTCGTAGGCCTGCTTTATGCGGCGTTCTTCCTGGCGGTCGCTTGGGGCATCCGCCGTGGGCAACCCTGGGCGGCCATCACCGGCGCGTGCGGCTTGGCCTTTTCCGTGGTCATGGTGGTTTCACGAGGGCGGGACGCGAGTTCTACCCCACTGGCTACTTTGATGCTGGCCCTCGCTGTGAATTTGGTGGCGGCCTACCTTCTGTTCGGCGCTGCCAAACCACTATGGCGGGCGGAGAAGCCTGAAAACCGGACGTTCGCCGCCCTGCGAGTGTGGCCCTGGCTGCTCGTGCTCGCCGCGACCGTTTTGCCGTGGCTGTTCCTGCGGCCTTTTTCGATTCCGACCGGGTCCATGGAAGACACCATACTCCTGGGCGACTACATTTTGGTTGAGACCGTCAGCCCCCGGTTGGGGAGCCCGCCGCGAGACGGCGATCTGGTGGTTTTCCGCTACCCGCCCGATCGCAGGCAGATTTTCGTAAAGAGAATTGAGGGGGCAGCCGGCGATCGTCTCCACTTCCGTAATAAGCAGTTGTACCGCAACGGCTCTCCGGTGACCGAAGGCTATGCGCGGCATAAGACCAATTACATCGACAGCTATCGCGATAATTTCCCCAGCGAGGCTAACGTCAGACTCTATGCGGGCGGCGAGAGGATGTTAGCGGAAAATGTCAAAGACGGCGAAGTCGTAGTTCCGCCCGGCGCGTACTTCGTGTTGGGCGACAACCGCGATGCATCCCTCGATAGCCGCTACTGGGGATTCGTGCAGGCCAGCGATATCATCGGCACGCCGGTCTTGATCTACGCATCGTACGATTCAGGCAACCAACCCGGGGACAAAGGCTCAAAAACGATTTTGAACTTCCGGTGGGAACGGTTCTTGAAGCGCTTCTAACCTACGCCTTAATATCGTCCTTCGCAAAATCCCACTCGATCAGGCGCCGCTCTTTGGCCGACAGGTTGATCGACTGCGCGCAGGACGCCGCATGTTGGCCGGCCACGGCATCCTCCCAATACCGCGGGCGCGTGCGCACTGAGTCGAAGAAATGGCCGAAGTGCGCAAAGGTCGGCTCGGAACCCTCGTCCATGAAATGCCGACGGGGGCCACCCCTGGGCAGCCATCATCGGTGAGTACGCCTCGGCCCTGTCCGTGGTCCCGGTTTTTTCACGGGTGATGGTCCATGAGCTTACGGCAAGCGTCAGCGATCTGGGATCAGTAGCCGTAGTAATGTCGCGCGTGCTTGACAAGCACGGGCCCAGCCAGTACAAGCGGCGTTTAGACGAATGGCGCGCTTTGCCGGAGGAGTCTTGGGCGGGCGTGCTTGAAGTCCAAGAAGGCTGCCGATCTCGGTGCGCACGGGCCGCCCCCTCCGAGGAAGCCACCACCCAGCAGCGAGGTGACCAAGGGCAGGATGGCCGCGATGAGCGGCTGCCTCTTGCGGCGGCGCCCGATTTGGTCTACAATTCAGAACTAATGTCCGATCACTATCTGGGCGAGTTCGAGCAGATCGTCCTGCTGGCGGTGTTGCGGCTGGGCGACGATGCATACGGCGTGCCGATCCGGCGCGAGATCGAGAAGCGGTGCGGGCGCAAGGTCACGGTAGGGGCGTTGTATTCCACGCTCGACCGGCTGGAAGCCAAGGGACATTTGAGCTCGTGGTTCGCCGATCCGACGGCGGAGCGCGGGGGGCGGTCGCGGCGGTATTTCCGCTTGGAGCCGGCGGGCGTCGAGGCACTGGGGCGCGCTAAGGCGATGTTCGAGCGGATGTGGAAGGGGGTGCGGCTTGCCTAAGCGTCCTCCGGCGATGGCGGAGCGGCTGCTGCGGCGGCTGGCGCCCGGCCGCGAAGGCGAGATCATCGCGGGCGATCTGCGCGAGGAGTTCGAGGCGCGGGGTGGCGGGCGGATCTGGTATTGGCGCGAGGTGCTGAGCTGCGTGGCAGTGCGGTTCTCGCCGCACCGGCTGACGGCGCCCGATCTCCGGCAGGACTTGCACTACGCCGTCCGCGTGCTGCGGCGGAATCCGGGATATGCGCTGACGGCGATGGTCTGCCTGGCGCTGGGAATCGGGGTGAACAGCACCGTGTTCAGCATGGTGAACGAACTGTTCTGGCAGCCGCTGCCGCTGCCGCACTCCGGGCGGCTGGCGATCGTGGTGCGCGAGAGCGATGGGATGTCCTGCTCGTACCGCGACTACCTGGAATTCCGGCAACGCGCCGCTGCGCCCGGCGGCCGGCTATTCTCCGGCCTAGTGGCATACGACGACATGCGAGTCTCGATCGACATCGGCGGAATAAGCCACATCGTTGGGGCGGACGCGGTGACGGCCAACTTCGCGGACGTGCTGGGGCTGAAGGCACAGCTCGGGCGCTGGTTCGGGCCGGAGGACGACCGATTGGGCAGCGATCCAGTGGCCGTAATCGGCGACGGCGCCTGGGGGCGGCTGTTCGGCCGCAGCCCGGACGCGATCGGCCAGCGGGTGCGCATCGGGACTGAGCGGTATCGCATCATCGGGGTTGCGCCGCCGCGATTCGTAGGTATGTCGCCGCCGCATATGGTGGAGGTCTGGATGCCGCTCGCTTCCCAGCCGGACATGCGCGATCTTCTGGCGAATCCGGGCGAATGGGAGCGGCCGCTGGTGCGCATGATCGGGCGGCTGGCGGACGGCAGGAGCACGCGCGAGGCGGAGGCGGGGATGCGGGCGCTGGACGCGCGGATCCGGCGCGATTTTCCGCGCGACAACGCGCCGGCGGGGGCGATCACCGTGGATGTGGCGACGGGCGCAACGCGGCCGGATGTGCGCCGGGTGGCGGCGCCCATGGCCGCGCTGCTGCTCTCGGTCACCGGGGTCGTGCTGTTGATTGCCTGCGTGAACGTAGCGAACCTGATCCTTTCGCGGGCGGCGGTGCGGCGGCACGAGATGGCGGTGCGGCGCGCGCTGGGCGCAGGACCGTGGCGTCTGGCGCGGCAGACCCTGGCGGAAGGACTGGTGCTGGGGGCGGGCGGCGTGGCGCTGGGGCTGGCGGTGGGATATTGGAGCGGGCGGCTGCTGGCGCGCAGCCTGCCGGGATTTCCCCACGGCGGGATGCTGGCGCTGCGGCTCGATCCGGATTGGCGGGTGGTGGCATACGCTGCGACGGCGGGTCTGGCGAGCGCGGTGGTGTTCACGCTGGCTCCGGCGATGGATGCCGTGCGCGCGAACGCCGGCGTCAAGCGACGGATGCGTCAGCGCGATGTCTATGTGGTCGCGCAGGTGGCGCTGTCACTGGTGCTGCTGATCGCGGCGACACTGCTGGTGCGCGCGCTGGGGCACGCGCTCGATGTCGATCCGGGCTTCGCGATGGCGGGCCGGCTGGAAGCGCGCCTCTCCGTTTGGGAGCCAGAATATACGGCCCAGACCGGACGTCTGTACCTGGATCGCGTGCTGGCAGCGGTGCGGGCGATGCCGGATGTGCGGAGCGCGACCATCGGCCATAACACGCCGCTGAGCATCACCGATGCCACGTGCGCCGCGCCGGATGCCAACACGCGTCCGCGGCGCGCCGGGTTGGACATCGTGGCGGCGGGCTATTTCGACACGTTGGGGATTCCCGTTCTGCGCGGCCGCGCCTTCGCGGCGCTTGACCGGCAAGGCGCGCCGCAGGTGGTGGTGGTGAACGAGACGTTCGCGCGGCGCTACTGGCCGGGTAAGGATCCGATCGGCCAATCCGTGTGGCTGGGATGCGAGGTAAAGGAGCCGCGCACCGTGGCGGAGGTGGCCGGCGTGGCGCGCGACGCCAAGTACTCGTCGCTGGACGAGCCGCCGCAACCGTTCGTCTACCGGCCGCTGGCGCAGGAGTGGGCCGGATTCGTGACGTTGATCGTGCATACGGCTGGGCGGCCGGAGCGTTTCACGGCTCCGCTGCGCGCGGCGCTGTCGGCGCTCGATCCCAATTTGCGGGTGTACGAGATCGAAACGCTGGAGGAGTGCGCGGCGGGGTCGCTGTTTCAGGTGCGCTGGCAGGCGGCGCTGCTGGCGGTGTTTGGCGGGCTGGCGATGGTGCTGGCGGCGGTCGGGCTGTACGGCGTGGTGGCGTACACGGTGGCACAGCAGACACGCGAGCTCGGCATCCGCCTGGCGATCGGGGCGCAGCGTGGCGACCTGCTCTGGATGGTGCTCGGGCGCGGGCTGCGGCTGACGGCGGCAGGGATCGCGATTGGCTTGCTGCTCAGCGCGGCGGCGACACGGTTGTTGGGAGGATTGCTGTATGGGATGAGCCCGCTCGATCCGGTGTCTTTTGCCGCGGCATCGCTGGCGTGGACGGCGGTGGCGACGCTGGCGAGCTACGTGCCGGCGCGTCGCGCGATGAAGGTCGATCCGGTGGTGGCGCTGCGGTGGGAGTAGGACGAGCACTTACCGCAGCACAGCGAAGATCGCCCCCTCCAGCGCGGAACATTCTCGGCTGGTTTCGTCGCTGGCCGAAAACCATATGCGATTCTGCGCACTGGGATGCCCGTTTGGCGGCCATTTAGAGATGACGCCAGTTTGCTCCGGCTTCTCGCGGTAGTTCCACGGCATTCATGTTCGGGAATGGGTAGCGTGCTTTTGCGGTTCACGATCGGGGCAACCTCGCTGGCGTCACGAACGCTTGCCGAAAGCTCACGATGGTCCTGCTCGCCGAACGCTTCGACGAGGCCGGCGGCCCCACACGGCTCCTGATCGCCCAGTGGGCCATCGAGTCGAAGTGGAGCGAAGAGCCTGTCGACGGAGGTAGCAGCCTCGCGGAACTACTATCCAGTTTCCCGATTATCGTTGCCCGGCAGCATGGACACCTTATGCAGACACAGGCGCTCAAACTTCTTCGGCAGGCAATGGGCGACGCGGCGTTCCGCGACGGACAGTGGCAGGCGATCGCCACATCGGTTCAACGAGGGGCGCGGCTGCTCGTAGTTGAGGACGGGGTAGGGCAAGAGCTTTGATGCCTATTTTCCCAGCCACCGATACCTGTCGAAATTCTGGTTGTCGGGGTAGCATTCCGGATGCGACATTCGAATCCGTGCACGTAGCGGCGTTCGGCAACAACGTTCGCGAGCCCCCGAAGGCAGCCAGCCCGCTGGCCCGCATCTTGGATTCGAGACGTTCCAACCGCCGAGAGATTTCTGTGTTGATGCTCAGCCGCTGTTGTATACTGGCTGTCACCAGGAGATCAAAATCGAAATCTTGGATAAGAGGTCCATGAAGAGCGGGCCCACCTCGATAGGGGCACTCAAGCCCGACCCGCCTCGCATCGGTGGGGCGCGTCCAAAACTGCATCTCCCGCGGTTGGCTGAACTAGGGCGCCTAAGCCGTTGTCTCGATACCGAGCTTCTCGAAGATCCTGCCCTGCCCGAATACAAGGTAGTACGGGCTTACAGGGAGCTGCAACGTATGCATACCTGGCTGGGCAATACGGCAGCGGTCTTGCGCCTTCTGCGCCAGGATCCCATCCCGATTCGTAGCGTGCTGGACATCGGCTGCGGCCATGGCGGCCTGCTTTTGGAGATTCGCCGGCGACTCGGCGTCGAGGTTATCGGATTCGACTTGCGCAAAGCTTCCGCGGCCGCGCCCGTGCCGATACTCACGGGCAACGCGGTAACCGAAACGCTCCCACGGGCGGATGTCGCGATCGCGGTTTGTGTGGCCCACCATCTGTCCGGAGGCGATTTCATCCGGCTGATACGCAACGTCTCGGGCTCCTGCCGCCGTTTCATCGTGCTCGACCTCGTCCGCCATCGCCTGCCGCTGGCGCTGTTTCGGGGCTTCGTCTGCCCATTCCTGTGTAGCCTGAACGCCAAAGACGGGGCGACGTCGATCCGCCGGTCGTACACGCCGCAGGAGATGCGTTGTGTTGTCGATACCGCTCTAGACGGATCGGACGGCGAGGTCCGCCATACCGTGGCTCCGTTCTACATCCGGCAGGTGGTGGACATCTCATGGTAGCGTCGCGTCTATTCAGTGGGCGCGGACCGTTTTGAAATCTTGCCGTAATCCGGCACGTAGACCCGCAGGCCCCCGGAGGCCGTCGTCTTGGAGTAGCCCGCTACCAACTGGTCATTGTAATGATCGGGGAAAAATTCGAACGGATCCGTCGGGTCGGCATCGATCAACCACATATCCGCGTTGTTCATCGTCAGCCTGCCGAACCGTAGGGTGCCTCCGCGATACGCGATGTAATTCGAATGCGGCTGTTCGGCCGCCGAGTCCCGCTCCTCTTCTCCGAAGATCTCGGTCATCTCGTCGCCGTGGACGCGGACAGCGGTGATGCGGCCGCGCATGTGGGGAGGCGGCAGCATCCGCGCGGGATCGAGAATGATGTCGTTATCGTCCACGCTGACGCCTCTGGTTCTCCTGGTGTTGATCAGCTTGGCCATATCGAGCCCGAACAGCTTCAGTAATCCTCTTATGGGAAGATGTGCCACTTTCATCTGCGTAGGGTGGATCCGGATCTTCCCGTCCGGCGTCGCACTGATTGCGCCCACCAACTCAAAAGGAATTCCGATGCCCTTCTGAATCGTGCCTTTTTGCCTGATCTGGCTGCCTGCCGAGCTCAGTTGCAGATTCTTGAGAGGAGCGTCCGGTTCGCCGAAGACGTATGTATTCATTGCATGCGTCATGCTCGCCATACTCACGCCGACTTCACCTGAATCGACCGCAACAATGTAAGACAGTTTGTCGTCGAAAGTGGGTGGCTGGCCCTTCCTGGTGGAAAGAAACTTGCCTGTCAAATGCCGTATGCGCAGGATCAGCTCGGGGTCGAGGTGGATATTCACGTTCACCATTTCGACCCGCGTTTCGGTCTCCACAGGCTCGTGGGACTCCGTAGGCTTGGCCGCGTTCGGCTCCACTAATTGGGGAGACGGCTTCGGTTTGTTGCTGCCGGAACTGCAGGAAGCAAATAGAACCGCAACGGCGGCCAACAGTATTTGACGCATACACCTCAGCATGCAGCAGGAATTCGAGGTTCAGGAAACGGCCATACTCTTCCTCCGCCCCGACGGCACCGGCAGACCCCGCTGTCTGACCCTTTTCCTGCTCAGGTTCGATATCGCAGGCCGGCGCCGACTCCCCCCACCTCGGCACGCAGGGCTGCATCCTCGATAAGTCTGCACCAGGCCCCGGTCTGTCTGGCTTGCGCCAGAATTGGGCACGAGATGAAGACCGTCCTGCGTATAGAGCACGAAAGGGACCAAGTGCGCCAAGTGGGTAGTTAGCGCACCACGGCTAACCGGAGGTTCAGCTACGAAGGAAAGTCCATAGGCAGCAGGAACATGGAGCGCTGTTGCGACAGCAAGTCCCGCATTTCCATGTGCAGCTTCTGCACCCTTCGGGCGTAGATTCGCTTGTCACGCCCACACCCGCACTGCCGGGCCCCAGCCTTTTGACCGGTCCGCAGCCGGCAGGCAATCCCGGCCGAAGCACGTTCGCGAACTGTTCACTTTAGAGTGTAGGTGCGACGGTGACTCGCGACGCGAGTTGTTTCGGTGGCCAAATGGCACGGGCCGCAATCGTTGGCGCGGCCTATCAGCCGTACTGGAAACTGCAACCGATTCCCCTCAGTCTCTCGATAATCGTTGAATGGAACGCCTCTATATGAAGTTCGCTGTGGCGTTGTTGGTGTTATCCGGCCTTGCGATTCCTTTACGGGTGGCAGGGCAGACGGCCGAACCGGATCGCACGGTCGAGGTTCGGCGAGCTGAAGCTCGCCGTGGCACGCTAAGGTGCGCCACGGCCATTTAGAAAGATTCCAGCCGGTTCAAATCCTCGCGGATTCGCGGCGCCTCCTGTCCGGCCGATGCGATCAGTTTCTCGATGGTGACAACCAGGCAGTCGAACTGCCGGATGGAGTCTTTCTCCAACGCCACGAGCGAGGCGTTTACGATCTCTTCCCATTGAGAAGCCAGACGGGAAAGATTCATGAAGACCACATCCGCCACCTTTCGTTCGAAGTGTCTCTTCACGGCGCCTTGTAACAGTGACATGGGCGCCACGAACGAAAGCAGCTCCCAGTTGTGATCGAAGATCTTACCTATCCTGATATCCGGCGATCGCGGGTTCTCGGCATGCATCTCCATCTGCGTGGTGCGCAAAGGCGCCTCGAGTACTTCAAGGGTTCGGTCCGAGACCCGGTTCCGAAAGTCTTGCAGCGACTGAGAAAGCTGCCGGCCTACACGCCGCGCGGGTTCCAGGAATGCATCCCGATGCTGCTCGGAAAGTTCGGCCATCTGAAGCGTGATGCTGGCCCGCAGCCAATCGTCGAACCGATCCATCGCGGCGCCCAGGCTGCGCGTCCACGACGGGAACTCCCGCTGCAACTCTTCCAGAAGGCGCTCCCGGACAGGCTCCTCATCCTTCCGGAGCAGGTCTTCAAACGCGGCGCGGGTGCCTCCCGCCGCGTGCCGCACGATGAGGCGCAAGGATAGCCGCGCGTCTTCGAGGAACTCCTTGGCTCCAAAAATCTTCTGGCGGACTTGCGCGCGCTCGCAATCGGCCGACAACGCTGCGCGCAAAGCGAGGTTGAGGTAATCTCCACACTCGCGCAGAAGCGAGTCGACCTTATGCAGCAGGATGGTCTCACGCTGCCCACCGGCATCGGCATGGATTCCTGAAAGGAGCCCCTGGTCGAGTCGCGCACGGAGATCTTCGAAGCCCGGCCGGACCGAGTAGGGAAAGACCGGCACGGAGCCGTTCCAATACCGGGCGAGCTGCCGATGGACGAAGCTCTCGACCTGAGCCCGCTCGTCCGCGTCGAGGGTGTCGACCTTGGTCAGTAAGAGCGAGATGTTCGGGGTATAACGGCTCAAGTCACGGATAAGTTCAATGTCATGCTGGGAAAGCGGCGGATCTACGCCGACCGCAACTAAGGCCAACCCCGCATTGGGCAGCCAATCCATGGATGCGTCGGTGTTGTATGCAAAGACACTCTCCAGGCCCGGCGTGTCTACGAAGCGAATCCCGCGGTAGCGCTCCATGGCTGGCAGCTCGACGCGCACCAGGGTAGCCTGCTTGGCGTTCTCCGGATTATCCGCTTCGGAAACAAAGTCGTTTATTTGCGATACCGAAATCGGTTCGGTGTGGCCGTCCAGGAATCGGACCTCGGCGCGCTCCCGCGGGCCGAACTCGATCTGCGTGATCACAGAAGTGACTGGAATCACGCCGACAGGCAGGTATGGTCCGCCCAGGAGATGGTTGAGAAAGCTGCTCTTCCCGGCCTTGAAACGTCCGAATACGGCGATGTTGAGGGTCTGCTCGCACGCAAACGCCCGGCAACTTTCGAGGAAATCCTTCA
Organism: Bryobacteraceae bacterium; assembly: GCA_049514955.1. GTDB lineage: Bacteria > Acidobacteriota > Terriglobia > Bryobacterales > Bryobacteraceae > Bog-159. The sequence goes on from JBEKUO010000018.1 coordinate 20,432, forward strand.
GGGCTGCGATCTGGTAACGGCCGCAGAGTTCGCCGGCCAGATCCAGGGCGTGTTGCGCGCGTTCTTGAGCCGGGGAAGATGTCATCGCACCGCTCATCCCACAAATGCGGGCAACACATCCATCCGCAGCGGGAGAAATTTGATGCGCTGCCCCTGCCGGTACTGGGGCCGGGCGGCCAGGCGGCACATGGCGAGAATCTGTCCGGGATTGCCGCGTGCCGACCGGAGGACTTTGCGCCGGAAGTCGTCTAAGTCGAGTGAGTCGAGCTTGTATGCCGCGACGGCGGCCTCAAAAACACTTGTCGCTTCGGCACTTTTGAGCGGCTTCAGGTATATCTCCTCGCGTGGGTCCCATAACAGTCTCCGCAGATATCCCAACGAGTCACGCGACCGTGTGGTTACGATCAAGCAGTTACCAGGGCTATGATAAACGGCCTGCAGAAACCGGTACATCCGCGGGTCAGCTTCTGTCACATCTTCGAGAAGGATCACGCGCGGCTCGCATTTGAGCGATTCGAGGACGGCAGGCTTCAACGACATGCTGGTGGCGCCGGTCACACGGCAGGCGAGCATTCCCGCTAACTGGACCAAAAGGTCATGTAACACACGTGGGCTGCGAATGAGCAAGTAAGGTACGGCACACCTCGATACCGCCTCGGCGAGGAGCCGGGTCTTGCCCATGCCCGCCACGCCCACGATCAATCTGGATTGCCGCGCCTGAAGCGCAGACACTAACGCATGAACCTCATCCCGCCGACCAACTAGTGGGACGGAGCGATCGTCGATGACTCTCCGGTCAGTTGCCTTTTCCATCGGGTGTCGGCGTCTTCTTCTGAACTCGGACCGCCTGGACGTCGGAGAAGGCCATCAGGCCCGTGTCCATCATCTCCTTAATGACGAGTGTCAGAAGACGTCACGTGTTTTTCTCATGGACGTCGCATCAGTTTCTTTCTGATGGCGGTTAGCTCTTCCGTGTGCAGTACGTCCCTCAAATACTCAATGTTTCTTGTGACGCTGCGCTGATTTGAGACGGAGGCGCCATTGTCATCATAATCCCGGGCAGCGCCACTTATTATATGTGTAATTGTCAGCCCGAACTGGTCCAGCTTATCCTCAATTTCGTGAGTTAGCCATAAGGCCCACTTCTGTCGGATCCAGGTGAACCTTCTTGGATCCAGCGGTTCATCCGTCCTTCCATCCTGGATCAATGCGTCTAGTGCCTTGTACATTTCTTTGACGTATTTCTCACAAAACTCAATGTGCTTGTCAAATGCAACGGTGGCCATGTGGGAGGTGACGCCGACGGAAAGGTCTGTGGTCTGCTGGACGTTCTGTCGTGCAATCGACTTAGCGCTGAGATGTTTCCATAGCTCCGCAAAAGCCGGTCCGACTAGCCCAGACCCAACGAGGCTCACGACGACGGTCGCCCAATTATCCATGGATGCACCGGTTACCGAACCCCGACGGCGCTACCCGCAAAGCTCGCTACCCACCTTTGGAAAAACACCTCATCTGCCGCCACCGCTCTAGCGTAGCCCGCTGATCGATAATCTCCCGCGATCCGGTCCGTATCCTCCCCGCTCGCGACGAAGATCTCAGCGTCCTTCTTTGGGGCAGTGAGCAGCAGTTTGCGGGCGCGTTCATCAACCGACAGCAGGCTGTAACCGCATATCACTACGCGAGACGCCGATTCCAGTGCCTCCGCGGCTTGCCGCCACAGGCCGCCCCAAAAACCCGCATATTCAATCCCGGTGTTGGCCGCGAAGTAGAAATCCTTTGACCGTGCCGGAAAAATCATCACTGGCAACGCCGCCCCACCCTTTCCAAACGCAGGATCAATTGCGCCAGGATATTCCAAAAAGAAAAGCTCATTCTTCGGGATCGCCGGACGTGCCCCCAGGGTGCTACCGGGCTGGAACGCAGAAAATCCTGAAGTCATTCCACCAAAGAGCAGCGCAAGCCAGTTCGTGCTGCCGTGCAACTTCAACACCCTCGTATCCGACCTTTCAGGGAGGCCTTGAATAGGAAAGCCGTAACCGTCGCCCACCTCGAACCTCCCGGCCAGCCTGAGCTCCCGCTCAAGCGAAACGTCGTAATTGAATGTGACAATGCAGTCGCCTTTGGCGACGATGTTCCTAGCGAAGTCCCGATACGCCGAAGAATTCAGCGCCGCGCCTTGTTGAATCTCGGCAAACCATTCGCGCACAGCATTCTTGAAGACACCGTATTCATTCGCTACGAGAGTACGCCTCGCGCGTTGCTCTCGTGTTCCGCCCTCGTACTCGTCAATCAGCTTGTGGATCGCTGTCACCAAATCCTCAACGTTCTCTACGGGGGCAAAGGACTCCTCAAAGAAGCGAGCTGCTGGTGGATAACGCGCTGCGTAAGAATCGGGGTCATGAACCGGGCGCTTCATCCACTGCAACAACTCCGACGCCATTGTCTTTGCCAGCGGATATCCGGCGTCGCGCGACGCACCTGCTCCTAGCACATACGTTGTCATTTCTCACTTCCTCCCAACACAATTCATTGTACCTAAGCTATGCATCAAGCACTGTCCACCGGCGCACAGTCAGAGCGAACCCGCCTAGAGTGATCCTCGCTTGACCTTGCCCATGCCCGCCGCGCCCACGATCAATCTGGATTGCCTCGCGTGAAGCGCAGACACCAACGCCTGGACCTCATCCCGCCGGCCAACTAGTGGGACGGAGCGATCGTCGACGACTCTCGGGTCAGTTGCCTTTTCCATCTGGGGTGGGTGTCTTCTTCTGAACCCGGACCGCCTGGACGTCGGAGAAGGCCATCAGGCCCGTGTCCATCATCTGCTCAACTACCGGCGCCAAACGGGCGAGTTTCTCCTCTGTATCGACAATCGAAATGAGGATGGGTTGGTCGTGGCGAATCAGGTGAGACTTGTGCATCTCGGCGGTCTCGCCGTAGCCTTCCAGGCCGCGAAACACCGTGGCGCCGGCGATCTTCATCTCGCGGCACTTGTCTACGATCGCCTCGTACAATGGCTTGCCCTGGTAGCGGTCGGATTCTTTAATGTGGATTCGCAGGAGCCTAGCGGGTTGTCCCGGCAGCATCGGCGGCCTCCTTCCCGGTCTTGCCGCGGACCAGCCTGACCATTTCGACGTCCGACGTCACGATCAGGCCGTCTTCCAGCATTTCCTCGACCGCTTCCGCGGCGGATACGATCTTCTCAGGCGCGTCAATCACCGAGATCATGATGGGCATGTCGCGCATCGGATGGAAGACGCTTCGCTTGTGCGCGTGCCCCTTGGCGCCGTAACCCAGGATGCCGCGATAGACCGTGGCCCCGGCGATATCCATCATGCGCAACTTCTTCACAATCGCGTCGTAGAGCGGCTCGCCGTGCCACTTATCCGCCTCGCCCATGAAGACCCGCAGCAGCGTGGCGCGCGCCTGTTTGTGCTCGTGCGGCAGTTTGGTTTCCGGCTTCGCCGATTTCCGGGCGAATTTCACGACCGTGGTGTCCTGCACCTCGATCAACCCGTCGCTGACCATCTCATATAGAGTGGGCAGGACCTCTTCCACCTTCTCCGCCGTATCGACGAATTCGATGCGAATCGGCAAGTGTTGCGCCAATACTTCAACCTTGGGCGTGTGCATCAGTTGGTGCGTCCCGAAGCCGGAGTATGCCCGCGTCGCGGTCGCGCCAGAGACGCCCTTGTGCATGAGGAAGGTCATGATGGAGTCGTG
>JBEKUO010000019.1:0-24092 GCA_049514955.1 Bryobacteraceae bacterium
GTGCAGGTAAGCGGCACGCAGAGCTTCACGGCCAGTGCGAGCGCCAGTTCCGGCGGCACGTGGCTCTCGGTGTCACCTGCTTCGGGAACCGGAAACTCCAGCCTGACTGTGACGGCCAATCCGGCGGGTCTGGCTGCGGGCATATATGACGGGAGCGTCACCGTGACTCCGGCGAGCGGTGCGGCGCAAACGGTCGCCGTAACGCTGACGGTTACGGGTGGCTCCCTCGCTGTATCGCAGAATTCGCTGGCATTTTCTTATGTGAGCGGCAATCCTTCTCCAGCCTCGCAGACCGTGGGTGTATCGGCGTCCTCTGCCGTCGCGTTCACGGTCACGGCTTCCAGCAGCGGATGGCTCTCCGTGACGCCGCTCTCCGGGACCACGCCCGCTACGCTGACGGTATCCGTGAACGCCACCGATTTGGGAGCCGGCGCCTATACGGGCACCATTGTTGTCAATGGGCAAATCACAATTACGGTCGCTCTGTCGGTCACTTCGCCATTGCCCTTCATCAATGCCGTCGTCAACTCCGCGAGTTATCTGGGCGGCGGCATTTCGCCGGGCGAGATTGTCACGCTATTCGGTACCTTCCTGGGGCCGTCGACCGGCCAAGGCGCCACTATCGATAGTCATGGATTTATCGAGACTACTCTGGCGAATGTTCAGGTGACATTCAACGGATATGCGGGACCCCTGCTGTACGTCAGCGCAACTCAGGTCAATACGATCGTCCCTTATGAACTGGCGGGCGCATCCAACGCTCTGGTCGAAGTCGTCTTCGGAAAGGCCAGTTCCAATGCGGTGCTGCTGCCGGTGGTTTCCAGCGCTCCGGGAATCTTCAGCGCCAATGCAACCGGCACGGGTCCGGGTGCGATCCTGGACAAGAACAACAACCTGGTCACCGCCAGCAATCCGGTGACCCCGGGCGACGTAATCCAAATCTTCGCCACGGGTCAAGGTCAGACCAACCCACCGGGCGTCGATGGGCTGATCGAACCGCTCGTCGGACCGTGGCCTAGCCCGAAGCTGGCTCCTGGGGTGATGATCGGTAACCTGCCGGCGAACACTACGTACGTCGGCGCCGCGCCGGGGCTGGTGGCTGGAGCGCTCCAGGTGAACGCCGTTATTCCGGCTGGAGTGGCTTCCGGCGCGGTTCCAGTGATTGTCATGATTGGCCCTAATGGCAGCCAGGCGGGAATTACGGTGGCGGTGCAATAGAGGATGACGATCGCAGACTTTCGCCGCATGGCTCTGGGCATGCCCGAGGCCACGGAAAGCGCCCACATGGGGCATCCGGACTTCCGTGTACGGGGGAAGATATTCGCGACCATTTGGCCCGGCGAAGGTTGGGGCATGGTCAAACTGACGCCGGAGCAGCAACGGGAGTTCGTTCTAGCCGAGCCGAAGATCTTTGCACCCGTGAAGGGTGGCTGGGGCCTGCGCGGGGCGACAACCGTGCGGCTGGAGGAGGCAGACAAGGCCACGGTGCGCCGCGCGGTTGGCACGGCATGGCGCAATACCGCGCCGAAGAAGCTGGTCGAGCGCCGGGAAGCGGTTTAACGGCCGGCGGCGGACTGGCGTGCGGATACCAGCAGCGCGTCGAAGCGCGATCTCCATGCAGAGATTTTAGATCGGTACCTTGTCTAAGCCTTGGCGCGTTTCGGCGAGGAGTGCGAATCCTTCATAGCCGTCTCTGGTGGACGTTCCAAGCGCAAATCGGCGACTAAAATGATATCAGGCAGATGTCGATTATCCGGGCGTCGCGACAGACCGTCGTGCAAAGCCGGCTTCAGTTAAGCGATCCGCATTTTCAACCGTCACGCGATGCCTCCAATTCCTCGTCGCAGGCAGGCGGCGCATCGACATCTCTCTAAGCCGGGATTTCCGCTGTGGCACGTCCCGGCGGCCTGGGCCGCCGATGCGCCTGCTGCGCTACTTGACCGTGAACTTCGCGGTCGTGCTGTTCCGCAGCGACCCGGAGACACCCGTAAACGTTATGGTGTAGGTGCCCGGCGTCGTGTTCTTGGGGAATAGGACTCCGGACAGGGCGTGCGCAGTCCCGTCGAGGTGAACCGTTTGCGGCAGATCCACGCACTTGAAGCCCGAGGGGCCACCCGCGCAGCTCAGCGTCACGTTCCCGTCGAAACCCATCACCGATTGCAGATCCAGAAGGACCGCTCCGGGCAAGCCAGGCTCGACGGTCTCCGACGATGGTTTGGCGACGATGGTGAAATTGGCGGCCGGCAACACCGAGAAGCTTTGCGAAACCGGCTGGGCCGGCGCGTACGTGGCGTTGCCGGACTGGGAAGCCTGTATGGTGCAGGTTCCCGTGTTAGTCAGGCTCGCGACAGTTCCCGAGACGGTGCATACCCCAGTTGTGAGCGAAGCGAAGCTGACTGTCAAGCCGGAGCTGGCCGTGGCCACCAGGTTGAGCATGGTTCCCTGGATCTGGTTCCCAATGGGATTGAAGGTGATGGTTTGGGTGCCTAGCACCGTGAAGCTTTGGTTCACCGGCTGCGCCGCGGCGTAGGTGGCATTACCGGCTTGCGTAGCTTGTATGGTGCAGGTTCCGAGATTAGTCAAGCTCGCGACCGTGCCCGAGACCGTACATACTCCCGTAGTCAGGGAAGCGAAGCTGACCGGCAATCCGGAACTGGCCGTGGCAACCAAGTTGAGCATAGTCCCCTGAACCTGAGTGGGGATGGGGTTAAAGGTGATGGTTTGGGTGCCCAGCACTGTGAAGCTTTGGTTCACCGGTTGGGCCGCCCCGTAAGTGGCATTACCGGCCTGGGTCGCTTGGATGGTGCAGGTTCCGGGATTAGTCAGCGACGCGGTGGTGCCGGATACCGTGCAGACTCCCATAGTCAGCGAGGCGAAGCTGACCGGCAAGCCGGAGGTGGCTGTGGCAACCAGGGTGAGTTGCGTCCCCTGGGTCTGGTTGGCGATGGGATTGAAGGTGATGGTCTGGGTCCCCAGCACGGTGAAGCTTTGATTCACGGGCTGCGCCGCGGCGTAGGTGGAATTACCGGCTTGCGTTGCTTGTATAGTGCAGGTTCCAGGGTTAGTCAGGCTCGCGGTAGTGCCCGAGACCGTGCATACTCCCGTAGTCAGCGAAGCGAAGCTGACCGGCAAGCCGGAGGTGGCTGTGGCAACCAGTGTGAGTTGTGTCCCCTGCGTCTGGTTGGCGATGGGGTTGAAGGTGATGGTCTGGGTCCCCAACACGGTGAAGCTTTGATTCACGGGCTGCGCTGCGGCATAAGTGGCATTACCGGCCTGCGTAGCTTGTATAGTGCAGGTTCCAGGGTTAGTCAGGCTCGCGGTGGTGCCCGATACCGTGCAGACTCCGGTGGTCAGCGAAGCGAAGCTGACCGTCAATCCGGAACTGGCGGTGGCCACCAGGGTAAGCTGTGTGCCTTGCGTCTGGTTGGCGATGGGGTTAAAGGTGATGGTCTGGGTCCCAAGCACCGTGAAGCTCTGATTCACCGGCTGAGCGGCGGCGTAGGTGGAGTTGCCGGCTTGCGTCGCTTGTATAGTGCAGGTTCCTGGATTAGTCAGGCTCGCGGTGGTGCCGGAAACCGTGCATACTCCCGTGGTCAGCGAAGCGAAGCTGACCGTCAATCCGGGGGTGGCTGTGGCCACCAGGTTGAGTTGTGTCCCCTGCGTTTGGTTGGCAATCGGGTTGAAGGTGATGGTTTGAGTACCCAGCACCGTGAAGCTTTGGTTCACCGGCTGCGCAGCCGCGTAGGTGCCGTTACCGGCTTGCGTCGCTTGTATGGTGCAGGTGCCGGGGTTGGTCAGCGATGCGGTGGTGCCCGATACCGTGCATACTCCCGTGGTCAGTGAAGCGAAGCTGACCGTCAAGCCGGAACTGGCCGTAGCGGATAAGGTGAGCTGTGTCCCCTGAGTCTGGTTGGGGATCGGGTTGAAGGTGATGGTTTGAGTGCCCAGCACCGTGAAGCTCTGATTCACCGGCTGAGCAGCAGCGTAGGTGGAGTTGCCGGCTTGCGTAGCCTGAATGGTGCACGTTCCGGGGTTAGTGAGGCTCGCGGTAGTGCCCGAGACCGTGCAGACTCCCGTGGTCAGCGAAGCGAAGCTGACCGCCAAGCCGGAACTGGCCGTGGCAGACAGCGTAAGCTGTGTCCCCTGATTCTGGTTCGCTATGGGGTTGAAGGTGATGGTCTGCGTTTGCAGCACAGTGAAGCTTTGGTTCACCGGCTGAGCCGCGGCGTAGGTGCCGTTACCGGCTTGCGTCGCTTGTATCGTGCAGGTTCCGGGGTTAGTCAGGCTCGCGGTCGTGCCCGAGACCGTGCAGACTCCGGTGGTCAGTGAAGCGAAGCTGACCGTCAATCCGGAACTCGCCGTGGCTGACAGGGTGAGTTGGGTCCCCTGAGTCTGGTTCGCAATAGGGTTGAAGGTGATCGTCTGCGTTTGCAGCACGGTGAAGCTTTGGTTCACCGGCTGGGCGGCCGAGTAGGTGCCATTACCGGCCTGCGTCGCTTGGATGGTGCAGGTACCGGGGTTGCTCAGCGTCGCGGTGGTGCCCGAAACAGTGCAAACTCCCGTAGTCAGCGAACCGAAGCTGACCGTCAAGCCGGAACTGGCCGTAGCAGACAAGGTGAGCTGTGTCCCTTGCGTCTGGTTGGCGATGGGGTTGAAGGTGATGGTCTGGGACAGCGCGTTATTGGTCAACGAGAAGCTGGCGGTCGGAGTGAGGCCGGAAACGCTGCCGACGACCGCGTAGCTGCCCGAAGTCGCGTTAGCCGTAAACGCCGGGGAAGTAGCCACGCCCGAGCTGTTGGTTGCCGCGGTGGCCGTAAGCAGGCTGCCGGGGAACGTGCCGCTAGCCCCAGTGCCCGGAGCGGTGAAGGTCACCGTTACATTGTTGATCGGATTGTTTCCGCCGTCGAGCACGGTGGCCTGCAAGGGCAGCGCGAAGGTGGTACTGACATTTGTATTTTGCCCCGAACCGCCGCTCGCCGAAATGGAGGCGGGCGTTTGCACCACAGGCACGTTGGTATCGCTGCCCGTGGCGGCGTTGCCGGAATTGGTGTGATTGAGATCGCCTCCGCCCCATGCCAGCGCCGTGTTGCTCACCGAGGTGGGAGAGTTGGCCGGCACATTCACGATCACCTGAATCAAGGGGAAACTGCTGCCGCCGGATACCGACAAAATGGTGGTGCAAGTGATGGTGGTCGTGCCGCCGCAGGTCCAGTAGGACGAGGTCGTGCCGAAGTTGGCCACCGTATAACCCGAAGGCAGGGCGTCGGAAACATTCACCGTACCGCTGGTGGCGCCGCCGGATGCAGTGTTGCTCACGCTAATATCCCATTGGGCGGTCGAGCCCTGCGTGAAGGCGCCGCTATGGGTCTTCTGCACCGACAGGTTCGGGGCCGGCAATATGGTCACCGTATCGATGTTCGAACTGGTGGCGGTGACGCCGGCGCCGCCGGTGATATTAAACGCATTGGTCACCGGCCCCGGCGTGGCGCTGGGCGACACGTTTACGTTGAGCGTCAACGCCGGGTAGCTGCTGCCCTGGGCAATCGCGCTGTCGTTGGTGCAGCTCACGGTTTGGCCGCTCGCCCCGCAATTCCAGCCGGTGCCGTCGGAACTCGCATAACTGAAAGCTGAGTTCAGCGTATCGGTGACGGTCAACGGATGGCTGCCGCCGGTCGGGTCGCCGGTGGGACCGGTTCCGTTGTTCTTGATGTTCAACGTGAGTTGTTGGTTTTGCTGCCCCTGCGTGAAACTGTCGGTGCTTTCCGTGGTGGGGTCGACAGTCACCGGGTTCTCAGTGAAGTTCAGGCACCAGCCGCTGGTCGCGCCAATGGTGGCGGAGGCCTTCTGATTGAAGTACAGGCTCCAGGTTCCGTTCGGGATGCTGCTCCCGAACGTGCTGGTCAATGTCGCCGAACCATGGGTCGCGGCGTATGAGAACGAGCCGGGCAGCGTGTAGAAGTTGCCGGGGTCCTGAAAGAACGTATCGGCGCTACTGTCGTCGGCGGCCGGCTTATAGGTGCCGGGCGCGACACTCGATGCGTTCAACGTGCTCCCGGTATCGGCGAAGGTGTAGTTGCCGGTCGAAGCATTCGCGGTGCCGTCGGTCACCGAGAAGAAGTCCAACGCACCGGTCGGACCCGCCAGGAGGGATTCCACACTGTAGAGTTCTTCGTCCTCGGTGGGAATATCCCAACCGTCCAGCGTGACGGTCACGGCGCTGACCGTGCCCCAAAGATTCGACACAAAGATGTTCGATGGATTCGGGGTAAAGGCGCCGAAGGCCTCGTTCGGAGCGGTGACGCCTCCCGTATTGCAGAACTGCGCCGCCGTGCTGGTCACGTTCGAAACTGTGGTCGCGTCGTCGATGCGCTGGTACATGGAAGTGGTGCTGACATCGTAGGTTCCCGACACCCCGCTATAGGCCGCCGAGATGTCGTGATCGCCTTCGGCGAGGGAACTGGTGGTAAACACAGCTTGGCCGCTGCCGTTCAGCGTGACCACGTTGTCGCCGCTTACTGTACCGGCCGGAGTCAAACCGCCGTCTTCGAAGGTCACCGTGCCGGAAGTCACCGGATTCCCGCCGCTGGTCACCGTGGCGGTGAACGTGACGGATTGCCCGGTGGTCGCGCGCTGCTGGCTGGACATCAGGCTGGTGGCGGTCACCGCGCCGTTGTTGACATCGAAGGTGATGCACCAGCCGCCGTTCACGGTGAGGGATTCGCTGGTATAGGCGTACAAAGCCCACACGCCATTCGGCTGTACGCCACTGAAGGCGCCGCCGAAGGTCGTTACACTGGTCCCGCCGCGCGGCGCCGCGTAATTGATCGTGCCCGGCACTTGGGGGACACTCGAATAGACATTCGGCGACTCCGATGTGGGGAACGTGTCCTGCGGGTTCGGATTATTGTCGTATGCTTCGTAATTGCCGCTGGTGGGCTGCAGGCCGGCGGGCGTCTGGCCGGCGGTATCGAACATCGTCAGGTTCACAGGGCTGGTCGCCCCGCCGGCGAAGAACGCTTCGTCGAGAAAGTCCAGGTTATGCGTGCCGTCGGGCGCCACCAGCAGGAACTGGCCGGGAATTCCGGCTACCTGCCCGGCCACTCCCGTCAACGCCACCGTGAGATTGGCTATCGTGTTGGAGTACCCCGAAACCTGGATGAAGGAGGGATAAGCCAGCGGAGTGACGCCCTCCGGAACCGCGAAGGGGCCGCTATTGCACCATTGCGTTCCGGTGGGGTTGGTGGAGTGTACGGTCACCAGTTGATAGAGGTCGTTGCTGCTGCTGCCGGTGTAGCTCCCGCTTCCCAAGTATGTCGCCGTAATTGGGTTGTTGCCCTGGCAAACGGTTGGCCACGCAGGCAGAGTCGACGAGGTACACTGCGTCTCGGACCCCGCGGTCAGAGTCGAACCGCAGGTGGCCTGCCCGCTGCTGTTCAGCGTTTGATTGCCGGAAGTACAAGCGATAGCCGTGCCGCTGCCGTTGGCGTAGAATGCCACCGTGCCCGAGGTCACCGGATCCCCGCTGCTGGTCACCGTGGCGGTGAACGTGACGGTATTGTTCGGGCTGGCGGTATAAGCGGGCTGCTGGCTCGAAGTAACCGTTGTGATGGTGCCTTCCGCGCTGGCGTTCACCATCAGGGCCAACTGCCATCCGTTGATGGTCACCGGATCGCCGAAGTCGTCGACCATGTAGAGATCCCAGGTGCCCGCCGCGGTCACGCCGCTGAATATGCTCTTGAGCGTGGAACTGCCGTCGGTTTGCGGGTAGTGCTGCACCGCGCCCGGTCCGGGGCTGGGGAACGTGCCCCCATAAGTCGGCGCGCCGTAGGAACTCGGCTCATAGTACTGCGTGCCGCTCGATGGGAAGCCAGCCGGATTCCCGTTTGGCATGGCCACGAAAGTGTGGCCGGTGGTACCGGAGTCGGCGATCGCCATGGTGAGGCCACTGAGGGTATCGCTGCCGTCCCCTGGGTTGCCCATCAGTAACAGTTGCTCGCCGCTGGGCGCCACCAGCAGGATCTCAGTGCCCTGGAGGCTGAGATAATTGCCGGTGCCGTTGGAATCCATGTTGGTGAGCTGGACCTGGACGCTGCCGACACCGCTGGACACGGTGCCGGTCACGCTGTTCGGAACGGTGATGCACGACGGGTAGATATTGGCCGTATAGAGGTTTCCGTTTGCGCCCTCGTCGGGCGTTTTGATCGTATCCGTGCTCGTACACGTGGTAGTGCTACCCGAGGTCGTGCATGAGGTCGAGCAGGTGCCCGCCCTTCCAGTCGACGGCATGAGCGCAAACAAGGCGCCCATACATAACAATCCAAATCCGCTGATACGCATGCTGCTTCCCTCCGTGAGGCCCAGCAGTACAGTTCCCCAGCCGTACCACCGTCCGGCGCGATTCCTACCGCCAAGACATCGAACGATATACCCAGAATTTCTATCTTGCCTTCCGGCAGTCGCTAGTATACACCCGTCTGTCTTTTTTGCAACCCTTTTTAAAAGTTTCAGGACCTACAGTACGCGCTAAAGACGGCCATTTCGCATTGTTATGCCGAGGTTGACCCGCGATGCCTAGAAATCCCCTTCAGAGAACTGTTAAAGGAAGGCTGAAATGGCCTGTTTTGTCTCTTACCCCATTGGGTGTTCGTCCAGCCGGAGCGTCTTCATTGCATTCAAAAACGTCATAAATCGCAAATATAGATGCCGGCGAACATCCGAAGACGTAGCTCCGGAGCCCAAATGGACGTATCGCATTTTGGCCTCCCGGCTACGGCGTGGCTCCGCGAAAAATTGCCAGATTTCTCCGCCAAATATTTCTTGAAAATGGACCGGCATGATGGTACTCTAAACCGGCGCGCCGAAGTGGCGCGAAATTCAAGGAGGGTTTGCGCATGAGTACCGCCTATGTAGGGGAAGTCCGATTGGTCGGCTTTAACTTCGCGCCCGTGGGCTGGGCGTTATGTGCCGGGCAGCTAATGTCCATCTCGCAAAACTCTACGCTATTCAACCTGATTGGCACCATATATGGCGGAGATGGTCAAAGCACCTTCGCCCTCCCCAACCTGCAAGGCCGCATTCCCGTCCACCAAGGGTCGAGCGGCGGCAGCAACTACGTAATCGGGCAAACGGGCGGCGTCGAGACCGTGCCCCTCACCTTAAACCAATACCCCATTCACAACCACAACCTAATAGGTTCCGGGAATCCCGGCGCCGGCAACAACCCGTCCGGCGGCGTGGTGTGCAGCGGCTTGAAGGTTTACTTTAACGAAAACCCGGCGACGGCCATGAATCAGAGCATGGTGGGATCGAGCGGTGGCGGAAGCCAGCCCCACGACAACCGGCAGCCGTATCAAGTGCTGAACTGGATCATTTCGCTGTTTGGTGTCTTTCCACCCCAGGGATAACCGGGACATCTTGAGAGCACAAAAGGAAGGAGAAACAGAATGACGCCGTTTCTAGGCCAGCTCATGCTGGCTTCCTGGAATTACACGACTCAGGGCTGGGCGATGTGCAACGGACAGCTCCTGCCGATCAATGCGAATCAAGCGCTGTTTGCGCTTCTCGGGACCACCTACGGCGGGAACGGGATTCAGACTTTCGCGCTTCCGAACCTGCAGGGTCGCACTCCCGTCGGCTTCGGCAACGGTATCAATTTGGGGCAAGTGGGTGGCGAGGAGTCTCACACGCTGAGCGCGGCCGAGGTGCCCGGCCACACCCACCCGCTGCAGGCCGCCCCCGGTGCAAATCTCACCAAGCCCGCCGGAGCCCTGGTGGCTGGCGGAGGCGCCAGCGTATTTGGAGTGTTTGCCAATCAGGCGGCCATGAATGCGCTCACCCTCGGGAATAGCGGAGGAGGCCAGCCCCACGAGAATCGGCAGCCTTATCTGGTGCTGAACTGGTGCATCGCTTTGACGGGAATTTTCCCATCCCAAAACTAGAAGCTTGAGATCAGGAGAGACGAACATGGCAGATCCATTTGTCGGTCAATTGCTGTTAGTCGGTTTCAACTTCGCCCCGAGTGGGTGGGCATCCGCCAACGGCGCACTCCTGCGAATTCCGCAGAATACAGCGCTGTTTTCACTGCTGGGAACCATGTACGGCGGCGACGGGAAGAGCACATTCGGCCTGCCCAACCTGCAGGGCGCCGTGGCCATCGGTTTCGGGCAAAGTCCCGGCGGGCAGAATTACATCCAGGGGGATAGCGGCGGTACACAAACCGTGACTCTGATTTCCTCCCAAACCCCCAGCCATAACCATGCGCCCATGTGCGTCGCCCGCCCCGCCACCCAGACCACACCGTTCGGCAATTCCTTCGCGGAGTCGACGGCCGGCAACATCTACTCCACCTCGACGTCGCCGCTCACGCAGATGAGTCCGTTGGCAATTTCCTCTTTCGGGGGAGGCCAGCCACACAACAACCTGATGCCGTACGTGGGCTTGAACTGGATCATCGCGCTGCAGGGGGTCTTTCCGTCGCGCTCATGACGAATCTCCGTTAAGCCGATCTTCCGGACCGGCCGCGCGCCGGTCCGCTTTCCAAGTATGTCTTTTCTGGCCGTTCGCCCCGCCCAGCCGCAGGACGAGCCGTTCCTCTACGACCTGTATTTCGCGGTTCGCGGTCCCGAGTTCGCGCTGGCCCCCATCTCCGAAGCTCAACGGGTGGCCCTGATTGAAATGCAGTTCCGCGCGCAGATGGGCGCCTACGCGGCGATGTATCCGAACTCCTGCTATCACATTGTGCTGCTGGATAGCCGTCCGATAGGCCGGCTTTGGGTGGCGCGCCAGGAGGACGCGTACGACTTAGTGGATATCGCCATTCTTCCCGACCTCCGCAACAAGGGGATCGGCGCGGCCCTGATCCAGCGTCTGCAGGCTGACGCGCAGCAGGCGAAACTGCCCATCCGCTCCACTGTGTTGCGGTTCAACCCTGGTTCTCTACGGTTTCACCAGCGCCTGGGATTTCAGATCGTCCGCGAAGACGTGATGTACTTCCACCTGGAATGGCGCCCGGCCCCGCTGGTGTAGGAACGCAGGCTGGACGCTTCGCTTCAGGAAGCGGCGCCGGAGGCCGGCGTTTTCGCCTGCACGATCGCCTGCGCCCAGCCGGTCGAAACCTCCAGCAGGTGCGCCTTTAGCGCGTCGAGGCTGGCGTAGCGGAAGAGGCGAACATCATTGCGGTCCTGCAGCTCCTGGCGAAACGACAGAATCTCCGGGTCGGTTTCGTGCGGTGCGTCCTTCAGACACACCACCACCTCGCGCATCGGCATGGAGGCATCGTTCCGGCATTCGGTGGCCAGGTAGAACAGCTTCCGGAACAAGTTCTTCGGTCCCCAGTCGTCCTCGAACACCTGAATGAAGAAGGTAGACCATCGGACATTGTCCGACACGATGGACCGGTGTCCGGCGATGTGCTCGTCCTCCTGCAGGCCAACGGTCACGAGAAGGACCTTGGCGGGCATTGCCGTAGTCTCGTTCGCCGCGGCGATCGCCTCGTGGCAGGCTTGGCGCTCCCGCCCCAAATCTCCGGGAGCCGAGATGAATACACGGTACATGTCGAATCCGTGGGGCATAGTGAGAACCCAGCATAGCCGAACCGGCTGGATCGCCACAAGTTGTGCGCACTCCTCCCGCCTCTCTGCCCGGGGGTAAGCGCGGGTGTCAGCGACGCACTGTCTCCATCGCTCGACAGATCGAGCTGGTTGCCCTGCGGATTTTGGTAGAAGTAGCAGGCGCCCACGCTGCTTCGGCTCGCGTCGAGTCAGGAGGCGTTCCAGCTAGCGGCCTACGGCGGGCTGGCGTGCGGAGACCACCATCGCGCCGAAGCGTGGATCTCCATGCAGAGACTCTAGATCGGTGTCCTTTTCCAAGTCCTGGCGGGTTTCGGCGGCGAGTGCGTGCTCCACTGCGAACTGCAAGTTGGCGAAGGACTCGTCCCGCTTGCCCTCCAGCGCCAGAACGCAGGCCAATTTGTACGCCGTAGCGGCGGTGTCCGGATGCCCGGCGCCCAGAGCGCGAACCCGGCCGTCGAGTGCCTCCCGAAAGACCTTTTCCGCTTCAGAGTAGCGCTTTTCTCCCTTCAAGACTCCACCTAAAATATCCAACGCATTCAAGGTATCGGAATGCTCTGGGCCCAGCGTTCGCCGGTCTATTTCGAGGGTGTGCTGGACCAGTTGCTCGGCTTCGGAGTACCGGCCTTCCGCACGGAGGACATCGCCCAGGTCAACCATGTTGACTAGCGTGTAACGATGCTCCGGACCAAGTCGCCTGCGCTTGATTTCGACCGTTTCGCGCAACAATTTCTCCGCGTCGGCGTAACGCTTCTCTCCAGCTAGAGCTCCCGCCAGGTTTCCCATGGACGTCAGCGTTTCCGGGTGCTCCGGCCCTAACACCCGGCGTTTGGTCTGAATCACATCGAGATACAACTTTTCCGCCTCGACGTAACGGTGCTGGTCCTGCAGAACGTCGGCGAGATTATTCAAGTCTCCCAACACCTCCGGATGGTCGGAGCCATACCTGCGACGATCGATTTCCAGCACTTCTCGAAATGCCTTCTCTGCATCCGAGGACTTGCCTTCATTAGCAAGAGTGATTCCCAGATTGCTCAATGCCACCTCCGTCAATCTGTCTTGTGACCCGAACGCCCGCCTCGCAACTTCGAGCACTTCACGATGCAACTTCTCCGCTTCTGGGTAGCGCCCTTCATTGTAGAGGAGCAGTGCCAACTCGGACATGGAGGTCAAGGTGTCGCGATGCTCGGAACCAAGTACGCGGCGGCGGGCGTCTAGCGTCTCACGGGCCAACTTCTCCGCCTCTTGGTAGCGGCTTTCGCCGCTTAGCACCCTGGCGAGATCGTTCATCGATTGCAACGTGTCCGGATTCTTGGCGCCGAGGGCGCGACTCCGGATTTCGACGGCGCGACGGAGCAGCGAGTCGGCCTTTGCGTACAGCCCGAGGCTTTCATATACATTGCCCATGACGTTCATCATCTGGGCCTGCAGCTCCGGGTCCTTCGCCAGTCCTGTGTCGATCTCTTTCGAGGCTTTATCGAGAATCTCACGGGCGCGGATGTCGTTGCCCAGTGCCTCGCTGGGATTCGACACTTTGAACATGCCGGTCATGAACTCGGTGACCCGGTCCGCGCGATCGCGTTCCCGCCTGATCCGGCGTAGCTCGAAGGCCTGCGCCACCGCCACTGAGATCAGCAGCACGGCGGCGATCACGGCAAACGCAACCCCAACCCGGTGCCGGCGAACATACTTGCGTGCCCGATATGCGGCGCTCGCGGGGCGCGCCAGGACGGGCTGATTGCGCAAGTATCTTCCGATGTCGGCCGCCAGATCGGACGGCGTCGCATACCGCCGGGAGCGGTCCTTCTCCAAAGCCTTGAGGGTAATCGCATCGAGGTCGCCGCGCAATAGCCGCGCCAGTGTGGAACCATCTGCACCGCGGTTCTGCGCTGCCGTGCCGGTCTGGTCGCCGAGCGTGCGGAGTTTGGTGCTGGGCCGCGGAGCATCCTCGTCGCGCATCCTGCGCGGAAACTGATCCGTGGGCGTCTTGCTGAAATCGAGCGGCAGGACGCCCACCAACAACTCATACAGCACCACGCCCAGCGAGTACACGTCTGTGCGGGTGTCGACGTCCGCGCCGGCCGAGTCGGCTTGCTCCGGGCTCATGTACCCCGGCGTCCCCACCATCGCCCCCACCCGCGTGAACATGGTATCGGCCGTCAGGCGTTGCGCGGTCGCTTTGGCCACGCCAAAGTCGATAATGCGCGGCGCCGGTTTCCCGTCGACCTCACCCACCAGAATGTTGGAAGGCTTCAGATCGCGGTGCAGGATGGCTTTTTGGTGCGCATGCTGTACGCCATCGCAGACCAGCATAAACAGCTCCAGCCGCTGGCGCGTGGTCAGCTTGTGCTTGTCGCAATAGTCCGTGATTGGAATGCCGGTCACGTACTCCATGACGAAGTACGGGCGGCCCTGTGGCGTGGAGCCGGCATCGAAGACTTTGGCGATGGCCGGGTGGTCCATGAGCGCCAGCGCCTGCCGCTCGGATTCGAAGCGCGCCACCACTTCGCGCGTGTCCATACCCGCCTTGATCAGCTTGACGGCGACGCGGCGGCGAACCGGCTGTTTCTGCTCGGCCAGCCACACCTCGCCCATGCCGCCCTGGCCGATCAACTGAAGGAGGTGATAGGGACCAAGGACTATGCCGGCGCTGGCCTCACTCGGCCCGATCGAACGGGTGGCGAACTGTGTTTCGGCTTTCTCAGTGCGTTTTGGGCCGTCCGGGCTTGGATTGTCCTGATCGCTTGCTCCGGATTCCTCACCAGACATGTCGGATCTGCCTCCTAGGGGTTTCTTCAGTCTAGCTCAGAGGAGGCAAGCCCGCTCTCAATCCGAAATCCTCCACGTTCCCCGCCTAATCTGCGTCAGTCCTTTTGTGAGTCCCACTCGTCTACTGTTGTGCCTGCTGCCAGTGTCGCTGCTTGCCGCGACGCCCGATCTGGGGCCGCTGCTCAAAGCCGTGGAAACCCGCTACAACCACGCGCAAACACTACAAGTCGTTTTCCATGAGGCATATACAGGGCCGGGACAACCGCGCCGGACAGAAAGCGGCACCTTGCTCCTGCGCAAACCGGGACGTATGCGCTGGGATTACACTTCGCCCCAGGGCAAGCTGTTCGTCTCCGATGGCAGGTTCCTGTGGCTGTACACCCCCAGCAACAACCAAGTCGAGAAGATGAAGATCAAGGAGAGCGACGATATGCGAGCTCCACTTGCATTTCTGCTTGGTAAGTTGCACTTCGATAAGGAGTTCCGCAACATCCAGGGGCAGCCTTTGGTGGACGGCACGCGCATCACGGGCGAGCCCAAAACCGACACCTTGCCGTATACCCAGGTGGAGTTCGTGGTGGGCCGGGACGACCAGATTCGCCGCGTTCAAGTGACCGGGTTCGATAAATCCATCCTGGAGTTCGACTTCGAACAGGAGAAGCTGAATCCGCCGCTCGAAGCCAAACTGTTCCAGTTCCATGTTCCGCCGGGCGCGGAACTGGTGGAGACTGCCCAATAGCATGGCCGAGTACGTACTCAAATACGCCGACACGCGCGGTGAGATCCACCAGCAGGTGGCCCATGCCGGCTCCGAAAAGGAGTTGCGCGAGCGCTACACCAACCAGGGTTTCCTGATCTATTCGATCAAGGCCAAGCGCGGCCTTTCCGGCGATATCTCCGGCGGCCTGATTCCCCGGCGCAAGAAACTCAACCTGGAGAAGTTCCTGATTTTCAACCAGCAATTCGTGACCCTCATCCGGGCCGGGCTGCCGATTTTGAAAGCGCTCGACCTGCTGGCGGACCGGCTCACCGATCCCAAGCTGGGGCCTTACATCAAGGCGGTGCGCGACGAGGTCCGCAACGGCACGCTGCTTTCCGACGCCTTCCGCATGCAGGGTATTTTCCCTAAGATCTACGTCACTACCGTGATGGCGGGCGAGAAAAGCGGCAGCCTGTCTGAAGTCCTGGACCGTTTCATCAGTTACCAGAAGCTCTCGCTGGCGGTGAAGAAGAAGGTCATGGTTTCGCTCATGTACCCTTCTGTACTGATCTTCTTGACCATCTGCCTGATGGTGTTTCTAGTGACATACGTAGTTCCGAATTTCGCGGAGCTTTATACCAGCATGCAGGCGCAGCTCCCTAGGGTGACCCTGATCCTGATCGCCATCGGGACCACGGCGCGGAACTACATCCTGCTGTTTTTCGCCGGCTTAGTGGGGCTGATATTTCTATATCGCTTCTGGTCGCGGAAGGAATCGGCGCGCGCCCGCATCGATGGCGTGAAATTGCGGGTTCCGCTGCTGGGCGATATCTGGGTGAAATACCAGGTGGCACAGTTCTCGCGCGTGTTGAGCACGCTGCTGACCGGCGGTATTCCGCTGGTGCAGGGTCTGGAGACCGCCGCGGATTCCCTCGGCACACCGCTGTTGCGCAAGGCGCTGGACAAAGCCAGCAAAATGGTACGCGAGGGTCAGGCGCTGTCCGCCTCGCTGAAGTCCACCGGTATCTTTCCGCCGCTCTCTATCGATATGATTGAAGTAGGAGAGTCCACAGGAGCCCTGCCGGTCATGCTCAACAGCGTGGCTGAGTTTTACGAAGAGGATGTGAACACCCGCATGGCCGCGACTTTGTCGCTGATCGAGCCAGCCATCATGATCTTTATGGGGTGTTTTGTGGCGTTCGTGTTGATCGCGTTATATCTGCCGATTTTTTCGCTGGCGGACACAATTAGGTAATGGCGAGGATGGACGTGAAGGAAACAGGGACTAGGGTCTGGGGACTGGGGACTAGGGAACAAAACCCCAGCCCCCAGTCCCCAGCCCCCAGCCCCCTTTCTTCCAGCCCCCTTTCTTATGGCTACTGACAAAGTACGATTGCCGGATATCACCGCCGAAGCCACGCAGGCGCAAGCCATGGCGGCGCGCTATCGCTGCGAGTACGTGGACCTGCGCGAAGGCAATATCGATCACGACCTGTTCCGCTCCATTCCCGTGGACCTGATGTTCCGGTACAACTTCGTGCCTCTGCGCGCGCAGAACGGCACACTGGACATCGCCCTGGCCGACCCGCGCAACCTCAACATGATCGACGAGCTGGCGCTGTTGCTGAACAAGAAGCTGCGGGTCAAGGTCGCCACGCTTTCGCAGATCGCGGAACTTCTCAAGAAGACCGAACAGTCGCAGCGCGTGCTCGAAGAGGTCACCGAGGGCTTCACGCTGGATGTGGTCGTCGACGAAGAGAACTCCGACGAAACGCTCTCCATCGACAAGCTCACCGCTGTCGATAGCGATATCGCGCCGGTGATCAAACTGGTCGACACCACCATCTTCAATGCGCTCGAGCGGCGCGCTAGCGACATTCATATCGAATCGCGGGACCAGGAAGTGGCGATCAAGTACCGCATCGACGGCGTGCTGCATTATGCCATGCCACCCATTGCCAAGGACTGGCACTCCACCATTCTTTCGCGCATCAAGGTCATGAGCGAGTTGGACATCGCCGAGCGGCGCGTTCCGCAGGACGGCCGTTTCCGCGTGCGGTACAAGGGCCGGCTGATCGACTTCCGCGTCTCCATCATGCCCACCATCTATGGCGAGGACGCCGTGCTCCGCGTGCTCGATAAGGAGTCCATGAGCGAGAAGTTCGCCAAGCTCTCGCTCGAAGTCGTAGGCTTCTCGGAAAGCGACCTGGTCAAATTCCGCCGCTACATTTCCGAGCCTTATGGCATGGTGCTGGTGACCGGGCCCACCGGCTCCGGCAAGACCACCACGCTCTATGCGGCCCTCAGCGAGATCAAGAACGACGAAGACAAAATCATCACCATCGAAGATCCCGTCGAGTATCAGATCAAGGGCATCACGCAGATTCCGGTGAATGAGAAAAAGGGGCTGACGTTCGCGCGCGGATTGCGCTCGATCCTGCGGCACGACCCCGACAAGATCATGGTGGGCGAGATCCGCGACCAGGAAACCGCCCAGATCGCCATCAACTCGGCGCTCACCGGCCACCTGGTCTTCACCACCGTGCACGCCAACAACGTGCTGGACGTGTTGGGGCGCTTCCTGAACATGGGCGTCGAGCCGTACAACTTCGTTTCCGCGCTGAACTGCATTCTGGCGCAACGCCTGGTGCGCGTGGTGTGCGACTTTTGCCGCAAGCCTGTACACTATCCGGACGCATTCCTGGTGGAGTCCGGCCTGGACCCCGCGGAGTGGCGCGATATAGAGTTGGTGGAAGGCGCCGGATGCTTCGAGTGTGGCGGCACGGGTTATCGCGGACGCACCGCCATACACGAACTGCTGGACCTCAGCGACAAGATCCGCGAAATGATTCTGGACAAACGGCCGACTTCCGAGATCAAGCGGCTGGCCCGCGACGAAGGCATGACCTTTCTGCGCGAATCCGCCGTGATGAAAGTGCGGAAAGGCGTGAGCACCTTGAAGGAAATCAACAAGGTCACGTTCATCGAGGGATGAAAATGAAAAACGGGTGCTGGGTCATGGGTGCTAGGTGCTGGCAAACTCGCTCCGGACGAGAGAGCGCTTGTCAGAACCCAGCACCGTTCGCCGAAGGCGAACACACACCCAGAACCCCCGAGCGAAGCGAGGTCGCCCGCGCGCGAAGCGCGCAAGCCCGATGAGATTGCCGGATTCCATCTCGACCATATTGCGTGAGCCGCCGCCGGCGATGGCCTTCGAACTCTCGGAAGCCGGAATCGCGATGGCGCGCATGGGCGCCAATACGGAACTCGATTTTCGCCCGCTGAAGCCTGGCGTGCTGGCGTTGTCGCCGCTGAAGGACAACGTCGTTATGCCCGACGAATTGTCGATCGCGGTGCGCGAGATGGCGCCGCGAAACGGGAACCGCAAGCGCCGCGACGTGGCGCTGATCCTGCCGGATTACAGCACGCGGATCGCGGTCCTGGATTTCGACAGTTTTCCCTCGGACGCCAAGGAACAGCTTGCGCTCGTTCGCTTTCGGATGCGCAAAAGCGTCCCGTTCGATGTCGAATCGGCCGCCGTCAGTTACTGCGTGCAGCCGGCCGAGGGCAAGAAGGCCGACGTGGTAGTGGTGGTGGCGCCGCTCGAAGTGATCTCCCGGTACGAAGCGCCGTTCCGTGCGGCGGGAATGAATCCCGGCTTGGTGACGACCTCGTCGCTGGCGGCGCTCAACCTGGTCGAGGACGGTGGGATAACCGTGGTGGCGAAAGTCACCGGACGCGTGCTTACGGTCATGGTGCTCCAGAACGGCCGGTTGAAGCTGGTACGGTGCCTAGAGATACACGCCGGTGATATCGCCGAGATCGCCGCCGATTTGTACCCGACATTCGTCTACACCGAGGACAATTTCGGCGCCAAAGCCGGACAACTGCTGTTATGCGGTTTCGAGAGCCGCATGGAAGCGGCGCGGCAACAGTTTCAAAGCGAGCTGGGAGTGGATGTGCAGCCGGTGCGTTCGCCCTTTATGCAGCCCGGGGAGAGCAACGCCGGCCTGCTGGGATATTTGAGGTCAATGGGCCGTGATCGCTGAACGATTTCCTGCGTGGCGCAGGCACTTTTGCCTGCCGCGCCGGCACTCCTGCCGGCGCAGGCGAGCGGTGCTCGCCTATCGCGCCAAGCAGGCCTTCTTCAAAGCGCACCAATCATGAGAATTCCGATCAATCTCGCCAGCCAGCCGTTCCGCCGCGACCGCGCGGTCCTGGTCGCATCGGGCATCGTAGCGCTCCTGCTGATCGCGCTGCTGGTTTTCCTGATTTCCCTGAACACGCTGGAGAACGGCCAGGCCGCCCAAACCCGCAAACAGATCGCGCGTCTGGAAACGCAGATTCGCTCCGCCTCCGCGGAGCAGGCGCGCCAGGATGCCATCCTCCGCAAGCCGGAAAACGCCGAAGTGATGGACCTGAGCCTCTTTCTCAATGCCCTGCTATACCGGAAGGGTATCAGTTGGACGCTCATCTTCGCCGATCTGGAGAAGGTGGTGCCGTACAACGTGCGCATCATGTCCATACGGCCTTCCGTGGTCGGGCCGAACCAGATTTCGCTCGATATGACTATCGGCGCGGAATCGCCGGGGCCGGTCATCGACCTCTTGAAGAATTTGGAAGCCTCGCCGCGGTTCGGCGCCGTGTACTACCGCAGCATGCTGCCGCCGACCCAGACCGATAAACTCTACCGCTGCCGCGTGAGCGTGAATTATGCCCAGAAGCTTCTCTAACGTTTCGCAACGCCTGATGGGTGGATCGCGCCTGAACCTGAAAGACCCGCGCACCGTGGCGCGAGCCGTACTGGGGGCGTTGGTTCTGGCCAATCTGGTGGCGGCCTTGATGGTGTTCAAGCCGTGGGGCGGCTCGCCCGCGGATCTGGCGCGGGACGAAGCCAACCTGCGCCAGCAGCTCGCCACCATGCAAGCGCGGCTTCTGCATAGCAAGTCCCTGGTGAGCAAGGCCGAAACGGCGCGTAAGGAAGATAACCGCTTCCTGGCTGAGTACACCACTGACCGCCGCACCACTTTTTCCACGATCTTTTCGGAGTTGGAGCGCGTCGCTCACGAGGCGGGCATTCAACCACGCCCCGCATCCTATGAGTTGGAGCAGGTCGAAGGCAGCGACACACTCTACCAGATGACCATTACCGCGGCGTATGAGGGCAGTTATGAAAGTCTTACCAAGTTCGTGAATCTGCTGGATAAGTCGCCGCGGTTTCTGATCATTGAAAGCTTGATGGCGGCGCCCCAGCAGGCCAACGCTACGAACTTGCTTAGCGTCAGTATCAAGCTGGATACCTTCGTCCGCGAAGAACCGGGAAGTGTCTCATGAAGATGGGAGCGGACCGCAAAAAGATCGCGATTTTAGGCGGCTTGGTGTTGCTGGGCGGCTACCTCTATTACAGCAACGTGGCATCCACCTCGGAGCCCGGACCCAGCCGCAGTCTCGCGCGCTCCAGCGCCGGAGCTCCGCCGGCGTCAAATCCGGTAACGCAAGCATCTACCCGGCGCCCGCTGGAATCGTCACGATCGAACGAGGAATTCAAACCATCGTTGAAGCCGAAGCGTCCCGAGGATCGTGTGGATCCAATGACCACCGATCCCACGCTGCGCAGGGATCTGCTGGAAAAGGTGCAAGCCGTAGAGATGCAGGGAGGCAGCCGTAATCTGTTTCAGGTCTCCGCCGCTCCGCCGGTGGCCTTGCCGGCTGGTGGTGGGCCGATCGTTCCGGTGAAGCCTTCGCCTTTCGCCGCCGACATCAAGCCGGGGCCTCCGCCGCCTCCTCCAGCGCCGTCCGCCCCGCCCATCACGCTGAAATACTACGGCTACTCCAGCGCTCGTGGCGACAATCGCAAACGCGCCTTCTTCCTGGATGGCGACGAGATTCTGGTCGCCGGCGAAGGGGAAACCGTGGTGACAGCCGTGAAGAGGCGCTATCGCGTAGTGCGCATTGGAGTAAACTCGGTAGAGATGGAGGACACCGAGTTCAAGCAAAAGCGGACGCTGCCGTTGCAGGAGGAGGCCGCCGGATGAGGAGCGCAGCCCCCCAGCAAGCCACCGCAGGCGTGCGCGAGCGAGAGGCCGGCTACGCCATGCTGCTGGTGTTCCTGATGGCGGCCCTTCTCGCTATCTCGCTATACATGGAGTTTCCGCGCGTGGCGTTCGAATCGCAGCGCGCCAAGGAACAGCTCCTCATCGAGCGCGGCGAGCAATACAAGCGCGCCATTCAGCTTTTCGTGCGCAAGGTCAACCGCTATCCCGCCACCATCGAAGAGCTGGAGAGCACCAATAACATCCGCTTTCTCCGCAAGCGCTATCTGGACCCGATGACGGGTAAGGACAAATGGCGGCTGATTCACATCAACGGTGGCGTACTTACCGACTCGATCATCCAGAAGGCCAAGCCCGGCCAGGATCAGCCGCAGGGCAACACGAATACTTTCATCGGCGAGGGGCCGGTCATGGGCGCCACGACCGATCCCAACCAGCAGCAGGTCAATCCGGCGATGCGGCGGCGCGCCAGCGACGACAAGCCGGCAGTGACGCAGGAGGTGGCTGACGTACCACAGCAGGATGCGGAGTCCAACACCGAAGCCGCCGATAGCGAAACTCCCAGCGACGATGCACCAGCGCCGGGCACGCCAGGGGCGCCTGGCACTACGCCGGTGCAACCGGTTCCCAACATGCCTCCCGGACGCCCGCCTTTTCCCCCAGGAATGACGCCGCCCGGCATGAACCCAGCGGGCACTTTCCAGCCTGGCTACGGCAGGATGCCTGGCCAACCTGGCTTTGGCGGCCAGCCTGGCATGGCGGGGAGCCAACCTTACATGCCTGGGAATGTGCCTGGGAGCCAAACGGGCCAGGACGATACCAGCAGCCAGGGAGGTTTTCCGCAGCCCAGCTATCCCGGCCAACCGGCCAGTACCGGCGGAATGGTAACCGGGGGCATGAATCCCCAGCAACCCGGCATGAATGCCCAACAACCCGGCGCGTTTCCGGGCCAGCAACCTGGCGTGTATCCGCAGCAGTCGGGGATGTCTCCGCAGCCGGGATTCGGACAGCCGGCAGCTCCGGCTTTCGGCGGCAATGGTATGGGTAGCACGCCCAACGGACCGGGTTCCGCCGCGCAAATGATCAACAACAGCCTGATGGGTCCGCGGCCCGGCGGAATGGCGGGTCTGCCCGGCATGGGCGGCACGCAGATGGGGGGTGGCATCGCCGGCGTCGCCAGCGAATCCAAAGGACCTGCGATCATCGTTTACAACGAGCGAAAGAAATACAACGAGTGGGAATTCGTCTACGACCAGAGCAAGGACAAAGGCTTGGCAGGCGTCACGCGGGGTGGCGGCGCCCCTGGCACGCCAGCCGGCCAGATGGGTAGCATGCCCGGGTCACCCGTAGGCGGCCAACAGGCTGGCGGCAACACATTCGGCGGTGGCTCGTTTGGCAGTTCGGGGAGTAGCCCGTTCGGCAGTAGCTCGTTCGGCAGCGGCACGGGCAGCTCGTTCGGTCAAACGTCGACCGGCTTCGGGCAATCTCCCCAGCAGCCGCCGCCCCAGGCGCCGCAACAACCCCCGAACTAAGACGATCCCCTCCGCATGCGCCGGCGCTCAGCAGCACGCACGCGACGCTCGTCCATGCCAAAGTAGTGCGCCACCTCGTGCCATACGGTGTCTTCCACCATTTGCCGGAGGTGCGCCTCGCTGCGCGCCAGGCGTTCATGGGGGCCCTGGAAAATCGTGATCCGGTCGGGCATGGTGAAGCTCTCGAAGACGCTGCGCGAGGTTAAGGGCCGCCCTTGATAGAGGCCTAACAGAGTGCCCCCCGGCCCCACGCCGGCTTCCGCCAGTTGCCGCGGCGAAGGCTCCGGCTCCACCACCACCGCGACGTTCTCAAGCCGCTTGCGAAACCGGGCGGGAATTCGCGCGTAGGCCCATTCCACGAGCTGGTCGAATTCATGCGGGGTCATGCTCCTGCTATTCTACTTTCCATGTACTCCATAAATCCCGAAAGCCGGTGGCGCCCGTTGGTCGCGCTGCTGGCCGGCTGCGCCCTATTCGCTGCAGCCGCATGCAGCCGTTCCCATACCGTCACCACGTCGGACGGCAAGGTCACCTACCAGGAAAAAGGAAAGGACGCCGGCACAGTCACGGTCACCGGCAAGGATGGCAAGACGGCCACCCTCAGTTTTAATCAAAACAAAATACCGGACGATTATCCGAAGGATGTGCCTCTCTACAGCGGTGTCAAAGTCCTGATGTCGCAGTCCGCGTCGGACAAAAATGAGCGCAACCTGATGCTGGAATCCTCCGATGCGGCCGACAAGATCGCCGAGTTCTACAAGAAGGAGCTTGACCGCAACGGCTGGAAGATCGAGACGACCATGAATACCGGCGGTTTGCAGATGTTCAGCGCCAACAAGGACCAAAGAAGCATCATGATCCAGATCACCGACAGCGGCGGCAAGCGCGGCATCATGCAGGTGCTGTCGGACAAGAACTAGTGGCGGAGCATTCCCGGCGGGTGGTGATCGCCATCGACGGTCCCGCCGGGGCGGGGAAGAGCAGCATGGCGCGCCGCCTGGCGACCCGGCTGGGGTTCACCTACATCGACTCCGGCGCGATGTACCGGGCCGTGGCGTTGTGGGCCGCGCGGCAGAACGTAGACGCCGCCGACATGCACCGCATGGAGCAGCTCGCGCGCGCGGCCGGAATTGAGTTGCAGCCGGACCGTGTGCTGCTCAACGGCGAAGACGTGACTGCGGAGATCCGCTCGGCCGAAATAGGCCGGCTGGCCTCGGTGGCGGCGGCGATTCCGGGGGTGCGCCGCGCGCTGGTGGAGAAGCAGCGCGCATTGGGCGCCCGCACCAGCGTCATTATGGAGGGCCGCGATATCGGCACGGTGGTGTTCCCGGATGCGGACGTGAAGATCTTCCTGGATGCCGATCCACACGAGCGAATCCGACGCCGGCTGCGCGATTTCGAGAAGCAGGGCGAACGCGTGCCGCCCGAGGCCATCGCCGCCCAGATCCGTGAGCGCGACCAACGCGACCGC
>JBEKUO010000020.1:0-27598 GCA_049514955.1 Bryobacteraceae bacterium
GCCGTCGTTGCTGGTGATCATCAGCTTTCCGTCGACGGCCACGGGCGCGGAAGTGAACTGCCCGGGCTGCGGGAAGCGCTTTCCTTCATACTTCGGCTCGCCCGTGACCGCATCCAGGCAGGTCAACAGGCCTCCGCCGGTCATCAGGTAAAGATAGTCGCCGTAGAGGATCGGGGAGGGAATATATCCGGTGCCCTTGTCATACTTCCAGGCGACGCGCTCCTGCCCCGGCGCCGGGTCGAGCCGGATCGCCATCGTTTTCTTCTTCGGAAACCCCGTGGATACGTACACCATGCCGTGGCCGTACACGGGTGTATGCACCGAATTGCCTTCGACGCCTTCCGTGCGCCAGACCTCCTTTCCGCTGCGCGGATCGTAAGCCACCACGTCTTCCATCGAAGGGACAATCAGTTCCGGCTGCCTGCCTGCTTCGACAATCACCGGCGTGGTCCAGTTGACCGCCTCCTGGCGCTTGATCTTCCAGAGGATCTTGCCGTCCAGAGTCGACACAGCGGCGAGGAAAGAAGCATCGCCTTCGTCCTGATCGGCGAGAATCAGGATCCTGTCTTCGAACAGCACCGGCGAAACGCCTGTGCCGACGCCCAGCGTCGAGATCCCCCCCAGCGACATTCTCCAGACCATGTTGCCGTCGAAATCGTATTTGTAGAGCCCCTGCGATTCGAAGTATGCATAAACATACTTGCCGTCGGTCACCGGCGTGGGCGACGCATAGGTGTTGAATTTGTGTGTGTCGTCGAAAACCGGGCCCTCGTAAGCGGTGCGCTCCCACAGCAGTTTGCCGGTGGCGGCGTCGAAGCCGAGGACGCGGAGCGTGTGCTTGCGATTCCCACCCACGCTGTCGGGATGCCGGAACGGCTGGCCCTCCACACGATGCTTCACGGGCGCGGCGCCCGGCAGCACCTCGCCTTCGATGTCCGTAGTCAGGAAAACACGATTGCCCCAGACCACCGGCGAGGAGTGGCCGCGCCCCGCCAACGGCGTCTTCCACGCGATATTACGGTCATGGCCCCAGGAGGTCGGGATGTCCTTAAGCGTTGAGACGCCGTTCGACGCAGGGCCGCGCCAGCCCGGCCAATTGTCGGGCCCCGCGAGCATGCCGCTGGAGGCGAAGATCAAAAAAGCGAAGCCGAGATGACGCATCCATCCCCTCCTGATCCAGGTTCATCATTATCTCGCGATCGGCGTCACGGGTTGGACGCCGGTTCCCGGAAAAGGTATCGCCGGGTAGGCTGGCCGCCGCCAACCGCATCACTCCCAATGACCCGGAATGCCCCACTTCTTCGTCACGTTTCCACCGAACTGGAAACCCGGTCCGATCGAGAAGCGAATCGTGTTGCGGCCGTCCCGCAACAGGTCGGGAAACAGGTGATCGTGCACGAAGTCTCCTTGCACAATCACGCTGAAATGTTTCGTAACGTTCAACGCGACGCCGCCACCGAACCCGTAGAATGCCGTCCATTCCGCCTCCTGCCCGGAAGGCGCAATTTGTTTTACCAGTATCCGGGTGAGCGCATCGGCGGGACGCGCCGTCGCGACTTCATTGATGGCTCCCGCCGAAGGGCGTATGTAGGGCGTAAAGCGCTTGAAGCGGCGATACGGAAACTCCGGGCCGGCGGCGAAGGTTTGGGTCACCGAGCTGAGCGGCAGCGCCGGCTTATAACTGGCGGGGACAGCTCCCAGGGCTATCAATTGCGTGAGCTGCTGATTGACGTAATTCTGCAGAGAGGTGGTCGCCAAGCCCAGTCCGATCGACGTATTACCCGTCCCTCTGCTGTAGTCGAAACCCAAACTGATGTGCCGGGAATAGCGCATTCCGGCCTGTATGTGAAACCCCGGTTCCACGAGACCGATGTGCGGACTATCCAGGTACATGTATCCCGAGTAGACCAGGAAGCGGCCCACATATGGTTGTTCTGGCTGTTCCGATGGTGCCTGGGCAAACGCAGCCGCAGCCAGAACGAGCAGCGACAATGCCAGCACTGGACGAGCCACGGCCGTCATCCGGCTTGCCCAATAGCCGATCGTTGAATTGCGATACACGTGAATCCTCTCCAAGTCCGCCATCCCCTCGACTGCTACAGGGTATCACTCCGTTGACGGAAGCCGCCCGTGTTCTCGCTGGATGAGTTCTAGTACCACAATCATCGATAGTATCGGCGCGCCCTCTGGCCGCAGCCGCCACCACGGCCCATGGCACCACGGCCCATGCGCGGCCCATGCGCGCTTGACCCCTCGCTGGCAAGCGTGTTAGCCTCCCATCGATTATCTTCTGGAAGCCAAACATGCGTGCTCCCCAAACTTGCAAACGATTCTTCCTCTTGCTGCTTTTATTGCCGGCCGCCTGGGCGCAGCCGAAAGTCGACACGGGTGTCGTAGGGCGTATCAAAGCTGAAGCCTACGACCGCTCCAAGGTAATGGACCATCTCTCTTACCTGTCCGACGTCTATGGCCCACGGCTCACCGGTTCGCCTGAATTCAACCAGGCCGCCGATTGGGCAGCCAGCCGCCTGCGCGAGTATGGCCTTAGCGATGTACATCTGGAGCCATGGGGACCGTTCGGCCGGAGTTGGTCGGCCCAGCAATGGTCGGTCGAGTTGGTGGAACCGCGCTACGCCCCAATGAACGCCACACCGCTGGCGTGGAGCATGAGCACGGATGGGCCGGTCACCGGCGAGGTGATCCTCACCCCAGCGAAACGAACTACAACCTGAAAAAGGACGAGGAGGAGTTCGACGCCTACCGCAAACAATGGACCGGCAAGCTGCGCGGAAAGATCGTGCTGGTCGGAGACTCCAAGCCGCCGGCCGAGCAGAGCAAGCCGCAATTCAAGCGCTACACGGATGCCGAGTTGGCCGAGATCGGCGCGGCGCCCGAGCACGTCGCCAAGAACTACGGCAAGCTGGCGGATTTGAAGTGGCCCGACGATCGGGAGGAGTTTTGGAAGTTCCTCGACAGCCTGCCCGAGGCCACCGTGGATGAATGGTGGCATGCCCTCCAAGGGCTCCAGAACAAGCGAAGCCGCTTCTTCCTGGACGAGGGCGTCTTGGGCCTGCTGATCCGGGATGATCGCGCACATGCGGGAATGACCTTCGCCGAACAGGCCGGATCTCAAAAGAGCGCGGACCCGTTGGCGCCGCCGGCGTTCGTGGTCACGGCCGAACAGTACAACCGCATCGCGCGGGTCCTGGAGAAGAAAGTGCCCGTCAAGGTCCGCGTATCTTTGAAGGCAAATCTCTGCGTCCGATGTCGACGGCGCCAACATCGTGGGAGAAATTCCCGGTGGCAACAAGAAAGATGAGATCGTCATGATCGGCGCGCACTACGATTCCTGGCATGCCGGAACCGGCGCGACCGATAATGGCGCCGGCAGCGCGGTAATGATCGAAGTCATGCGAATCCTCAAAGCCCTGAACCTGCCGATGGAGCGCACGGTCCGGATTGCCTTGTGGAGCGGCGAGGAGCAGGGTCTGTACGGCTCCGAGGCGTACGTGAAGCGGCATTTCGGCGATGCGAAGACCATGAAGCTGACCGCCGAGCACACCAAGCTTTCCGGATACTTCAATCTGGATAACGGCAGCGGCAAGATTCGCGGAGTCTACTTGCAGGAGAACGATGCCGTGCGTCCCCTTTTCGAAGCCTGGCTGGCGCCGTTTCGGGATGAGGGAGTGACCACCATCACCATCAAGAACACAGGCGGCACCGATCACCTGTCGTTCGATGCCGTGGGCCTCCCTGGATTCCAATTCATCCAAGACCCGCTCGATTACGGCACCATCACGCATCACTCCAGCATGGATACATACGATCACGCCATCGCTTCCGATCTGATGCAGGCTTCGGCGGTGATTGCGTCTGTGGTCTACCACGCAGCCAATCATCCGGAGATGCTGCCGCGCAAGGAATTGCCGCGCCCGGCGGACAGCACCGTTTCCGCGCAATGAGCAGTCCCAAAACCCTCACTGACGCGCTACCGAACTGCGGCCGTTAGGGAGCGGGCCCCCTTCACGCCGCGCCCAGTGTCGTCATCGGATCGACGTGGAGGGCCCGCTCGGCCAGCGACATCGCCGCCGCCAGACAGTCTCACCGCCGGCCCCACCGACGCCATCGGCACGACCTGCGCGGCAATCTCCAGTGTACGGCTCAAGGCCACTCGCTCGCCCGCTGATCCCGATCCAAGCCGCGCAGCACTCCAACCAGCCGCATGGCACCCATCCCTTTTTCGAAGGCATCCGCCGGCCTGTATATCGTATGTCGCTATAGCGAATGACGGCATAGTCCATGAATGGTTAGGCCGCTGCGGCAGTAAAATGTGATTAGTGGACCCCATCGTAGGAGCCCCTGAGGTTTGACGCGCGCCAGCACTACTGCTCGTCCGAAACAGCGCGGAATTGTGCCGCGGTTCTTTGCCAACCTCGGCCCGGGGCTGATTACGGGTGCGGCGGACGACGATCCTTCCGGGATCTCAACATATTCGGTAGCCGGCGCGGTTTTCGGATATTCCTTCCTGTGGACGGCCCTCGTTTCTTTCCCGCTGATGGCGGCCGTGCAACTCATGTGTGCGCGGCTTGGAATGGTGACGGGCAGCGGGCTTGGGGGCGCGATCCGAGCGCGGTATCCACGGTGGGTGCTGTGGCCGGCGTGCTTGCTGCTGATTGTCGCCAACGTGTTCAACATCGGCGCGGATCTGGGGGGCATGGCCGATGCCACGCGGATGGTAACGGGAATCCCGTCCTATTGCTGGACACCCTTCTTTGCCTTGCTGATCGCTGGCCTGTTGATCTGGACCTCTTACAGTCTTATTGCGCGCGTCTTCAAGTGGCTGACGCTGGTGCTGTTCGCTTACGTCATCACAGCCTTCCTCGCGCATCCGGATTGGGCCGGAGTCATTCACGGGACATTTCTGCCGCATGTGGCTTGGACGCGATCCTACATGGCCGTGCTGGTCGGGATACTGGGAACCACGATCTCTCCGTACCTGTTTTTCTGGCAGGCGTCGCAGGAAGTTGAGGAAGACCGGAGGCATGGGAAGACCACCGTGGCGCAGCGGCGCGGTTCCACAAATCTGGAATTGAGCGTGGCGAGGGACGACGTGTTCACGGGAATGTTCTTTTCCAACTTGGTCATGTTCTTCATCATTCTCACCACTGCGGCGACCCTGCACGCGCATGGCGTGCGGAACATCGAAACGGCCCGACAGGCCTCCGAAGCATTGCGGCCATTGGCCGGTAAGGGCGCATATTGGCTGTTCACGCTGGGATTGATCGGGACCGGCATGTTAGGCGTCCCGGTACTGGCGGGATCCTGCGCTTATGCCATCGCGGAAGCGGCGTCGTGGAGAGGAGATTCGCTGAGCCGGAAGCCGCGCCGGGCCCCGCAATTCTACATGGTCATTTTGGGAGCCATGGTGGTGGGGCTGGCTCTTGATTTTGCGCGGTTGAATGCGGTGAAGATGCTGTTCTGGTCGGCCGTGGTGAACGGTGTGCTCGCGCCGCCGCTGGTGGTTTTGGTGGTGCTGCTGACGAGCGACAAGAAAGTTATGGGCATGCGTACAAACTCACGGGGAGCGAAAGTGCTGGGATGGATCTGCGCGGCGGTGATGAGTGCGGCGGCTTTGGCGCTGCTGGTTACGTGAGGAAGAGAGGCATGGCTCTTCAGGCGCGACCGGTTTCGACGGCGTCCGGCATCTGGCGCGAGCTTTGTCCAAGGTGCAGACAGGGTTCGATTTTCCGCCGCCCCGTCTACCGCAGCCCGCTGGCTATGCGCGACTGTTGTCCGGTCTGCGGACTGCGCTTCGAGCGCGAACAAGGCTATTTTCTTGGCGCCATGTATGTGAGCTACGGTTTGTCGATCCCGCCGGTTCTGCTGCTCGTGCTCCTGATCTGGAGGCTCACCGGCTGGCCCTACGATGTCGCGATCGGGGCAGCCTTCGTGGCCTACCTGCCGGCGGTGCCGGTCGTGGCGCGCGCGGCCCGCGTCGTGTGGATGTATATCGATCAGGCCATCGATCCACGCTAGAAGCCCGTGGCGCACGCTTCAGCGTGCCGCGGCGAACTTCAGTTCGCCGGTCCCTTCTTGCTAAAAATTCGAAGTCCTACTCACGCGCATATGAAACGTCGCGTGCCACACGCCGTCGCCCGCCCGCCGCACCGGCTGAATGGTGGTGAATTGGCCTGCCGCGGCCGCTTGTTCCCTCATCGCCGCCGTAACCAGCGGGTCGCCTTCGAAGCGCAACTCCTCCACCCACTGGCGCGGATATCCGGCGCCCCACAGATTGAAGTGAATGTGCGCCGGAATCTGCATGCCGGGATAGTGGCCCGGGCGGATCGTATGCAACTCGTAGCGGCCGCTGGCGTCGGTTTGCATCCAGCCGTGCAGCCGCGGCGGATAGTTGCGGCCATTGTGCGCGTAATAGCCCCCGGCGTCGGTATTGTAGGCGTACACGACGATTCCCGGAACCGGCGTTTTTCCATCCGGACCGTAGACGGCGCGCCATCACCACTAACGGCTCTCCAGGCTCGTCCGGCGGAACGATTGAAGTGCGCCAGGACAGGTTGGCCGGCGTTTCGGGCCGATCATTTTCTCGCCCTTGTCGGCCAGGGCGTGTTTCGCGGCGGCCGTGGCGGCCGCCCAAATCAGGGAAGTGCGTAGCAGAAAGTCGCGGCGGTCATGCTGGATCCCTCCTCTTCAGCTAACAAGACGCCGCAGGAGAGGGAAGTGTTAGCCGTGGCGGGTGGCGCACGCTTCAGCGTGCTGCGGCGAACTTCAGTTCGCCGTCTAACTCTTTCCGTTCTTCAAAATCTCGATGCTTCCGTTATTATTGGTCAGCCGCATGGAACAACCACCGGCCCCGATATTCCCGCTCAGGGCATCGGCGCTCACGTCCCCGGAAACCGTCATAGGGAAGTCGGTATGGATCTTGCCAAACGAGGTTTTGGCGGCTACCGAGTAACTGGCGTTATCCGGTACGCGCACCCGCACCGCGGAGAAACTCGTGCGAATCACCACTGGCCGGCACTGTTGCCCCAGCAGCGATACCTCCACCCCGCCGTTCTGGTTTTCCACGTCCACCGCGCCGGTGACCCCATCCAGCATCACCGCGCCGAAGCTGGTCCTTACATTGGCGCCGCTGCGAATGCCGGACGCCTTCACCGCGCCATTGGAGTCCTCCACGGTGAGGATTCCGCCCACCCGCTCCGCCGTCACCAGGCCGAAGCTGGTCTTGAGCGATGCTTCCTCACCGACGTCCGTCACCGTAACCGGGCTGTTTCCCCCAACGATCCGAATGCCCTTCCGCACCTCGCTGATCTCCACCCGTCCAAACGAGTTCTCAATCGTAGCGGACTCGCCCACCTTCCTGCCGATGACCGCGGAATTGGTCGCGCGCACCGATAACGCCTTGCCGATATCTCCGAAACGGACAGTCGCAAAGGTGGTGTTCAACTCCGCCGAGCCGCTCACGCCATTGGCCTCTACTTCTCCGTTGGAGTTGCCGACCACCAGGTTCCCCTTCACCCCGCTGACGGTCACCTTGCCGAACGAATTGGTGATGCGTTCATCGCCGCCCGCGCCCGTAACCTCCACCGCGCCGTTGCCGTTCACGATGGTGCCGCCGTGTCCCGGATTGGTTACCGTGACATTCGCAAAGCGGTTTTTGATGTTCACGATGCCCGTGACAGCGGAAACATCCACGCTGCCGTTGCCGTTTCGAATCTCCACGTCACCGGAATTGCCGGTGACTTCGACGGCCGCAAATGAGTTCTCCAGGCGTTGCGTTCCCTTGCCGTTGCGAAATGTCAGCTTGCCGTGCGCATTGGTCACATCCGCGTTGGCCTTGAGGCCGTCGATGCTCACGCTGCCGAAACTGTTCCGCAGCTCCAGGGGCGCGGTTTCCGGCATGGTCACCTCGTAGTTCACCGAGTACGAGAGATTCCGGAATCCCAGAAAACCATCGTGCTCTTCCTTCGGGTACTCCGTCCGAATCACTAGCGCCGAGCCCGCCGTGGCCACCTCGATATGGATCTCGTCCGCGACGCGCTTCGCCTCGGCATCGTTGGACGCCGAAACCCGTATGGTGGCGTGAATCTCGACTTCCGGTTTGGCGTGCGTGCGGATGTTGACATTGCCCATCCTATGCTCCAGCCGCACGCTTTGGCCGCTCGCCAGCGTCACCGTTTTGTCGAAGTTGCGCGTATATTCGTCCCGCGCGAAAGCCGGCAACGCCAGCAGCAGCCACAGGCCGTACTTAATTTTTTTGCCCACTTTGCAAAATCTCCTTCAGGGTGTCCTGCTTTTCCCGGTACAGCACAGCCAGCTCCGTTTGCAGCCGCGCATTGAAACGGTTATGCTCGACCGTCGAGCGGACCTCCGAAATCTCCCCATCGAGGACCAACAACTTCTCGCGGCCGGCGATGGTCAGCGCACTCTCGGAGCCACTGAGTTTGGATTCAGCCAAGCGCGAGAGTTTTTCGATTGACGCCCGGTATGCCGCTTCCGCACGCTCGACTTCGCTCAGGGCCTGTTCGGTCAGGAAATCGCTGTCCTGCCGCGGCGCGGGCGCCGGCCGCGAGGGCGCCAGAATGAAAATCGAAACCGCCACCACCAGGGCTGCCGCTATGCCGGCCAGCAGCTTCCAATTGTGGCCGCGCGGCTTGGCCGCCTTCTGCTGAGCCGCCAGCGCCTCGCGGATACGCGGCCACAAATCGGGGCTCTGCCATTCCTCTCGCAGGCCGTGCGCGACATTCGACATTTCGCCCCACAGCCACAGCTCCCGGCGGCACGCGTCGCAGACCTTGGCGTGCTCACGCGCCTCGGGCAGCAATTCCGGCACCGCCAGCGCGCGCTCCAGATCTTTGCAATCGAATGTCATGCGCGGCTCTCCGTTAACAATCGTTTCAACTCCCGTTTGGCCTCAAAGAGCCACTTCTTCGACGTACCCTCCGGAATCTCCAGGATGGACGCCACCTCGGAATGCCGGAAACCTTCCACCTCGAAGAGCCAGAACACCATCCGGTATTGCGGATGTATGCGCCCAAGCGCATGCCGCAGCGCGACTGCCAGCGGAACATCGTTCGCCGCCGCAGGCTCCGCGTCGAGCTGCGATTCCGCCTGCCGCCGACGTTTGCGGCCCGTGTCGTAACAGCAGTTCAGCAGGATGCGGTACATCCACGGGGCGAAGCCGGCTTCGAACTGGATCGCGCCGGCGCCGCGATAGATCTTCAAGAACGCCTCCTGCACCGCGTCCTCGGCGTCTGCGCGATCTCCAAGTAGATGAAACGCAACGCTCTTCATACGCCCGGCGTGCGCGGCGTAGATCTCCTCGAAAGCGGACAGATCGCCACGCTTGGATGCCTGTATCAGGTCCGCATCACTGCGGCCGCGCAGCCGGCCGGCGGCCATAGCCAAGGGCATTCTGTCTGTTATAACGAACCGGAGGGGTGAATCGTTCTTAAGATTTTTGCGTGGCGCAGGCTCTCAGCCTGCCGCGCCAACACTCCTGTCGGCGCAAGCGAGTGGAAATGCGCCAAGCTATTCCATCTCAAACGCCACGTACTGCAACCGCCCGTCGCGTTCCACTTGCAGCACAACCGGGTCCCCGGTCTTCAATTGCCCCAAAGCGGCGACCAGCGCCGCGATGGTCGCCGTCGGCTCCTCGTTGATGGTGTAGATGACGTCGCCCGCCCGCAGATCCACTTCCTGACCTTCTGCACCGGCCGCCTTGGCCGCCACCACGATGCCGTATTGTTTGCGCAAGTCCGGCAGCAAGGCCGCCACTCGCCGGTCGATCTCAATACCTAAAATGCCCAGTTTGGAAATCAAATTCTTGTCCGGGTTCACCAGGTCCGCGAAGCGCTGTGGATCGTCATCCTCGGCCACCACCGCTACATCCATCGTCAGCCGCTGCGATCCCCGCAGCACCTCCAGCTTTACACGGTCGCCCACCGCAAAGCGATACAGATTTACTTCCAGTTGGCGCGCGTTCTCGATGGTTCTGCCGTTCAGGCTAAGCACGATGTCCCCCGGTTGCAGGCCGGATTTGTCTGCGGGCCCATCGGGAGCCACATCCGCCACTAGTACGCCCCAATCCTGCGGCAGGCGCAGACCTGCAGTCAACACCGGCGTGATGGTCTGAACGCTGACGCCGATCTGGCCGCGGTGTACATGGCCCTCCTTACGAATCTGGTCGTAGACATTGCGCAGGATGTCGCTCGGCACCGCGAAGCCAATTCCCTCGCTGCCGCCCGATTGCGTCAGGATCATGGTGTTGAGCCCCACCACTCGTCCGCTCATGTCGACCAGCGGACCGCCGCTGTTGCCGGGATTGATCGACGCGTCCGTCTGTATATAAATCGTTGGACTATCCGGCTTGAGCTGGCGGGCAACCGCGCTCACCACCCCGAGACTGACCGAATTCTGCAAGCCCAGCGGGCTGCCAAAGGCCATGACCATCTGGCCCTGCCGCAACTCGCGCGAGTCACCGAGGGTCAGGTGCGGCAGCCCCGTGGCTTCGATCTTCAGAACCGCGACGTCCGTTTCGCGATCCATGCCTACGATCTTGGCGTCAATCACCGTACCGGCCGGCTTCACGATCGAGTGGCTCGCCTGCTCGCTGCGCTCCGTGTTCGGCATTTGCACGCGAATCCGGCGCGCGCCCGTTATCACGTGCGCGTTGGTCACGATGTAGCCGTCCTCGGTCAGAACAACGCCGGACCCGGTGGCTCGTTGCCGGACGATCAAGCTGGTGTTGTTGGAATCCGATTCTTCGCTGATGCCGTATCCGGTCACCACAATCTTGACGACCGAGCGGTTCACGCGCCGCGCCAGCGCTTCGAGCGAAGAGCTCATGCTCTCCAGAGCGTCCGGCTTGCG
The DNA here is from genome assembly GCA_049514955.1 of Bryobacteraceae bacterium. GTDB lineage: Bacteria > Acidobacteriota > Terriglobia > Bryobacterales > Bryobacteraceae > Bog-159. Next base: position 10,888 of record JBEKUO010000020.1, read on the forward strand.
GGGTTCCTGGGCGAATCCAGTCCGCGCCATTACCAGGATCGCCGCCAGCCACACAGCCTTTCGTCCAATCCTTGACATAGTCATTGCCCCGCCCCCTGTGCGTTAAAGCGCGCTTGCAAATCGTCGACTGTTCGCGCCACCGCCTCCCGGATACTCAGCCGTGGCCGCCATCCCAGCGCCCGTATGCGCGAGCAGTCCAGAAAAATAAACGGACTGTCTCCCACCCATCCGCGCTCGCCGCCCGCATAGTTCAGGCGCGGCGAAACTCCCAGGCGCTCCGAGATCCAGCCGATGGAATCGTTGACCGTGCAATATTCGCCGGTGCCCAGATTCAGAACGTTCACCTTGCCGCCGCAGCGCTCCAGTGCAAGCAGCATGGCGTCCAGGCAGTCCTGCACATAGAGATAGGATTTGCGTTGCCGGCCGTCTCCTAATACATCCAGATGCCCAGGATGCTCCAGAAGTTGCCGGTAGAAGTCCACAATGTGGCCGTGCGTGTAGCGCTCGCCCAGGATAGATACAAACCGGAAGATATAGCCCTCGATGCCGAAACCCTCGCAGTAGGCTTCGATCAGCGCCTCCGCCGCCAGCTTGGAAGCGGCATAGAACGAAGTCTGGACCGGAAACGGGGCGTCTTCCGGAGTGGGAAAGATCTCCGGCTCACCGTAGACCGAGCCAGTGGATGCGAACGCGATGCGGCGCACGCCGCGCGTCCGCATGGCCTCCAAAACATTGGCCGTGCCGATGGTGTTCTGCTCCAGGTCCTTGCGCGGATGTTCGGTGCCGAACCGCACGTCCGCGTTGGCGGCCAAATGAAACACCACCTCTACACCCTGCACGGCGCGGGCTACGGCGTCGCTATCCAACAGGTCACCGTGTTCCAGCCGAAACCGCGCCGAGCGGCTGGCCGCCTCCAGAAACTCACGCCGACCCGTGGAGAAATTGTCGAAGCCGGTCACCTCGTGACCATCGGCGAGCAGACGGTCCACCAGGTTACTGCCGACGAAGCCGGCCGCGCCGGTTACCAGGATTTTCAAGACTCGTCACTCATACGGCTTGCATGCAGGTGGGGCAGGCGCTTTCGCCTGCCAACCTATTTTCTTATGGCTCTCCACTACGCGAAGCTATGCAGGCGCCTGCTGGATACAATAACCCAGCCCAACGGGCTAATGCCACCGGAGGCGTTGTCCCGGGCTGACGATGGCTCCAGCCGTGCCGGCCGGATCGGAGACCCGCCGGCTTTCGAGCGATAATAAAAGCTAAAGGTGTTGGAGTTCACCTTGAACCGCCCATTGGGCAGATGACTCCTACAAAGGATCCCCCCAATGGCGACCGAGAGTCCGTTGAACGAGGCGCAGCGGCGGCGGCTTTTCAGCAACGCCCAGTACGCCGACAAGCTGATGTCGGACGTCGAAGCCATCCTCAGCGCGTCGGAATCCAAGTCGATTTTCCCGAAGTACCGTGCGGATCTCTCTCCCCCCCAAGTCAAGTTGATACGCAACTACCTCGCCCGCTTCCGCAATCAACTGGCGCGCGCGATGGACGGTTTGGGTATCGGCCCCGAGAGCCCCGCCCTCGGCTCTCTCCACTCCATCCGGGTGACCCTGACATTCGTGCGAATTGCGGTCCAGGAGATGGCGCCCCATTATCTGGGCGGCTATGGCGACATGCCGGAGAGTGTGACGCCTCAACTCCAGGGACTCTGCGCCGAGCTGGAAGGTCTGCTGGAGAGGCTGGGTGCAGCCTTGGCGGATGCCCCGGCAGCCGACCTACAGGCCCGGTTGGAGCGCCTCCAGCAAACCGGAGGACTCGATCTGCTCCGCCTCATGGATCGAATCATCGCCGATCGCGGATTGGTCGAGTTGCGTCCCCGTCTCTCGATGATTGTGGAGCGCCTGGAATCCAATCGTTTTGAAATTGCGGTGTTCGGCAGGGTCAGTTCGGGAAAGTCGTCTCTCCTGAATCATATCCTGCAGACCACTGCATTGCCCGTCGGCGTGAACCCGATTACGGCGGTCCCTACCAGGCTGATCCACGGCCACCAGGCCTTGCTGACCGTATGCTTCGCGGATCGCCGGGTCGAGGTGCTGCCGATCGAGCGCCTGCCGGAATTTGTGAGCGAGATGCATAACCCCGCGAACGGCAAGGGTGTCGTGCGCCTATTGGTGGAACTGCCTTCCGAGCGTTTGCGAAGCGGTCTCGCATTCGTGGATACGCCGGGCCTGGGCTCGCTGGCGACGGCGGGAGCGGCGGAGACGTTGGCGTATCTGCCGCAATGCGATCTCGGTGTTGTTCTGATCGGCGCCGGGAGTCCTCTAAACGACGAGGATCTCTCGACCATCCTGCGCCTCTATGAATCGGCGATTCCGGTGAAGGTGTTGCTGAGCAAGGCGGACCTGCTAGCGCCTGCCGATCTCGAATCCGCGCTCGAGTATACTGCCCGGCAGCTTCGCGCGCACCTCGGCGTGGAGATCGGCGTGAATACGGTCAGCTCGGCCCCCTCGCACGCGCATCTCCTGAAGCGATGGTTCTCCGAAGAGATCGCGCCCCTTTATGAGAAGCATCAACAGCTCGCGCAGGAATCCAGCCGCAGGAAAACCGGTGCGCTGCGCGAGGCGGTGGAAGCGGCGCTCAAGGCGAAACTGAACCGGGGCGGAACCGGTCCGGCGCTGAAGGAGGAGGAACTCGTCGCCTTGGAGCGCGACTTGCGCGAGTCTGCCGGCAAGCTCGAAGAGGCCCGGGTATTCTGTCTGCGCGCCTCCGACGAAATTCGCGGCTTGATGCCTTATGCGCTGGATGATGCGGCGGATGCTCTGCTGGAGCTGTGGACCAGCGCCGACGCGAACGGCACCGACCCGGCCGCCGCCGTCACGAACGCCATTGGAAAGACGGCTTCGGCTGCCACTCAGGTGCACACACATCTCCAGGAGCTTGCCCGCATGCTGGCCGCAGCATTGCAGCGGACCGCCCAGGCGCTGGGCAGTAACGATGCGCCGCCGGAGGAGGAGATCCTGCGCGCCGTTCGCGAGATGCCGCGTTTCGATCTACCGTCCTTGAGCGGCAGCTTCGATCGCCCGTGGATCCGGCATCCAAAAGCGCTGGCGCGCAAACAGATCCACGGCAAGCTTCGGCTGGCGCTCGGAGATCCGCTCTCGAAGGCATTCACCACGCACGGGCGGCTGGTCGAGAATTGGGTCCGCGCGGCCCTGGCGGAGCTTCAGTTGAGATTTGATTCTTCGGCGGATGCCTACCGCGCGCAGTTGGCCCGGTTGATGTCGCGCGGGGCTGTGGCAACCGAGGAGCAACCGGCGATTCTCGACGATCTGGCCCGCCTCGGAGAGGCCCGGTGACTCCTCAGATGAGCTCGGACTGGCGCGCTGTCGATTCCCGGCAATACATCTTTTCATTCGCGATAGACGCGCTCTCCCAGGTGCCGGCCGATTTCGTTTTGCCGTCCGATTTCGAGGCGTTCGATGCCGGAGTGTTTCTTCCGCGGGACGATGTGGACTGGTTTGGCCGCCGCAGATACCCTGCGCGGATTCTGCTTCTGAGTGACCGCGAGGCCTTGATTCTGTCGCATCCGTCGGCCGGAGAGCAGCCTGTCAAAGTGCCGCTGGACCGCATCGAGCGCGTCGAGTGGGGCCGTATTCTGCTGGTCGGCTGGATTGTGCTGACGTGGAATGGCGGCCAGATACAGTTGCCCTACAATACGCGCGCCAGAGGGCCGGTCGAAAAGTGCATGAAGACGCTCAAGGACCGCTGGCTGCCGCCAGCGCCAGGCCCAGAAACGCCTTCGGCAGGTGCCTTCGGGGAGCCGCTCGATCTGAAGTTCGAGTATGCGCGGTCTGCGGAACAGTTCACCGGAGAAGCGCCACGAGCGCAATTCTTCCAGCCGGCGGTTTGCGCATCGCGCCGGTTCTTGTGGTTTCAGCGGAAAAGCTGGTCGGCCGGGGATCTGGTGTTGGCCACTTCGCGGCGGTTACTTTGGATCACCGAACGTCACAAGGGAAGGTATGAGCGATACGGCACGGTGAACCATTCTGCTCGCCTGAAATCGATTGCTGGCGTGCGGTGCGTCTGGACAGACAGGGGAGGCGAGTTGGAGATCGGCTTCCGTTCCGGAGACGCATGGCACATTCCCATCCACGAAGAGCGAAAGGAACAGGCGCAAGGGTTCGGGGCAGCGTGGCGCACGCTCTAGCGTGCTTTAGCGTGCTGCCCCGGGGCCTCAACGCCGACCGGCTCCCCAATGAGCGATCCGCCTCAGGCGCCGGCTCCCAACCCAACCCCGCAGCAGTCACCAACCGCCGATCGGAAGGTCTCCTGGAAACTGCTGCTTCCCAACATGGCCAGCGATCAGAAGCGGATTTGGTCTTTTCCTGCAGGACTTGTCAAAGGGCGCCACTGGATTCCCACGGCTGTAATCCTCGGAACCGCTGCTGGACTCGTGGCGCTGGATTCGACCGAAGCCTCCTATTTCCGCCACACCTCGACATTTCAGGGGTTGAACAACACGTTTATCGGTAACGCCACGTCCATCGGCACGATCGCGGCTCCAGCCTCGCTTTACGCCGTCGGGCTGATCCGGAAGGATTCGAGAATGCAACGAACGGCGCTGCTCGTGGGTGAAGCCGTCGCCAGCGCCGAGATCCTGACGACGGTCTTGAAAGACGCTACTAACCGCGTGCGCCTCGGCAGGCATTCACGCTGGTGGCAACTTTTCCGATAGCTGGTTTGAGGGCGGCTCGCTTCTACGTGGAAATGGCAGTTTCCCATCGGGTCACACCATCGCGGCATTCTCGGTTGCCACTATCGTCGCCCGCCGCTATGGAAATCATCGCTGGGTCCCGTATGCGGCGTACGGCATGGCCGCGCTGGTCGGATTTTCGAGGCTTTCGCGTTCCTGTCGGACGTCTTCATGGGCGGCACGCTTGGGTACTCGATCAGCCGCTTCGCGGTGTTGCGGCAGTAGGCGAGCAAACTTGCCAAGTTGCGAGGGGACCAGCGGGCGACACGGCGACTTGGCGACTGAAGTTCGCCGCGGCACATTGTTCAGAGCCACAACTCAGCGCCACGCGCGGAACCACTCCCGGAACTCATCGAGCGCTATTTGCGTCTCGTGCGCCAGGGGCACCGGAAACGGGCCGGTCTTGACGCCACGCTCCGCCAGCGCCGCCTTGATCCCCACAGGGGTGGGGAAGCGCTCGATGCGCTCGAGGAAATCGTGGAGCCGCGCATTGAGCCGGTCCACTTCCGCTTCGGCGTGCTGCTGAATGGCCCGGTCGAGCGCCAGCAGAAGCTCGGGCACCGCACAGGCCACGCCGGAGACCACGCCATCGGCGCCGGCCGTGCGGGCCCGCGCGAAGATGGCGTCATGGCCCACCAGCAGCGTGCATGGGTGCTCCCGCCGGTGGCGGCTCAAGGCCTGGAAGTAGGCCCAGTCGCCGCTGGAATCCTTGATCCCAGCGAAACGGCCGGAGGCGAGCAACTGAACCGCGGTCTGGCTCGAGATCTCGCTGGTGAACGCCGGAATGTTGTACAGATAAAGCGGCGCGCCGTGGGTCATCTCCGCGGCGAATCGCAGATAGAACTCACGGATCTCCGGCTGCGCATAGCGGAAAAAGAAGGGCGGCATTACCAGCAGGCCGGCGGCGCCCGCCGCGCTGGCTTCGCGTCCCAGTGCGAGCGCTCCATCCAGCGAAGTGTGGGAGACCCCCGCCAGCACCGGCACGCGGCTGCGTTTGACCGCGAGATAGACCAGGCGCACGCGGTCGTCGAAGTTCAGATTGACGAACTCGCCGGTAGATCCGAGCAGCGCGATGCCCTCCACGCCGGCCGCGCACAGAAAATCGATCAGCTCCAGCGTGGCTCCTATGTCGGGCTCATCGCCCCGTTTGCCGTGAGGCGTCACCGCGGCCGCGATCACGCCGGCGAGAGGCTGCATCATTTCACCAGACCGGCCCGCCGTAGTCTTCCAGTATCCACATCGATTGCCAGCGCATTAATCTACCACACTACACGTTCCGGGCACGCCGTGCGTCATACCCGTTCAAGGGAAGACATGGGCCGATTCTTGTTGGCCGCACTTTGCGGCGTTGCCGCGCACGCCGCGGTAATTAGCGGCGTGGTGCTCGATAGTTCGACGGGGCGTCCACTGGCGCGCGCTTTGGTGGCGCTGCGGCCGGTCGAGGGAGCCGGCAGCAAGGCCGCTTCGACCCGCGCCAACCACTCGGGACAGTTTACTTTCACGGTTAACGGCGGCATGTACCTGCTGAACGCTTCCCGGGCCGGATTCGCGCCCTTTCAGTACGGCCAGAAGCAATGGAGATCCGCAGGCAAACCGGTCAAAGTCGACCAGGACGGCAAGCTGTTCCTGGATATCCGGTTGCACCGGTACGCAGCTATCTCGGGCACCGCTTTGGACGAGAACGAAATCGGCATCCCAGACCAGAAAGTGATCGCATATCTGGCCAAACAGCCGTTGGAAATCGCCGCCAGCGCCATGACCGACGATCGCGGGATCTACCGCATACACGGCCTGGAACCGGGCAGTTACTTCGTGCGGACGGCAGCTAAAGAACTGGAGGATGGCTCTGGCCTGCTGCCGACGTTCCACAAAGAGACTGCCGCGGTCGACCAGACCATTCCCGTCGATGCCGATCTGGACCAGCAGATGGATGACGTCGACATACGCCCGCTGCCCGGCAAGTTGGTGCACGTGAGCGGCAGTGTCTATGTGACTCCCCCGGTGCCGATCATGCTGAGCCTGATCTCGGACACCGGACGCGTCCGGACCACCACCAGCGGAGCGTTTCGCTTCGACAACATCGCACCGGGGTCGTATGAACTGGTGGCGGACGGGGGCGAAGATACGTCGGGCCGCGGACGGCTCGGGGCTTACCGCGAGATGACCGTGGACAACGATATGGATGGCGTTCAAGTGCAGATCACGCGATGGCGTGAGACCGAGTTTCGCATTGAGGATGAAAAAGGCAATCGCATCGAGACATCGCGGGCGAAAATAACCGCGCGCCGCAAAGATCTGGATGGTGGAGGCCGCGCCCAGGTATTGAAGATCGAGAATAATTCCGCTGCGCTCGGGCCGGGACGTTGGGAAATAGCCATCACGCCCCCGTCCGGTTACTATGCCGCGTCGTTCAGCGGTTACGGCCTCGCCGACTCGCAGCATGGACGCGCGGACGGCTGGAACGAAGTCGTGTTACGCGACTTCAGCGCGATATGGATCAAGCTCTCGTCGCGCCCGGCTTCCGTGCATGGTGTCGTGACCAGCGCGCAAGACCCCGTGCCGGGCGCGCCGGTTTATCTGGAAGCGTTCGATCCGGAGTCCCACAAGCGGCTGACCGATCTGCGCATCGTGCGAACAGACGTTCAAGGAAAGTACCGTTTCAGCAACCTGGCGCCCGGCGCGTATCGCATCCTCGGCACGTTCGAGTACGACAAGCCGGATGTGCAAGCCATGGATGCTGCCGGGGCACGCACGGTGACGCTGTCCGAAGCCACCGATACCGCGCAAGACCTGGATTTGTACGCGCCTTGAGCGAAAACAATCCCGGTCGCGGTAGGGATGCCGGTTACCCGGCGCCCCCCGCACAGATCCGTGCGGGCGCTCCTAACGCACACGGTTCTTACCTTGGATGTGTTGCCACGCAAAGCGATCCTCAGGATACGGATGCAGAATCTCGACTTCCGGTAGCAGGTTCCCGAAGGTCTCCCAAAATTTGTTCCAGGTCCAGCGGGTTCTTTGAATCCGCCGGCGAAGCGGCCACCACCACATGCGCAGCACTTCGTGCCGGAACGCTTTCAGGCGCTCCTCGTTGCGGGGTACCGCGTGATACTGGGAATACCCGCGAACCACCGATTGCAGCCACTCCGTCGTGTCCTTGATCCTCTCGTGCAAGCCCTGGCGTTGCTTCTGCCGAATCTGCTTCAGCTTGGCCGCCATACGCTTGCCGATCGTCTTCCGGTACACCAGGAAGTACCCCGTCGTGTGATTCTTCCCACAGATGTGAGTGAAACCCAAAAGTTGAAGGTTTCCGGCTTCCCTTCCCCTCGCTTCGCCCGCCGTTCAGCGGCATATCGCCCAAATTCGATCAGGCGCGTCTTCTCCGGATGCAGCTCCAGCCCGAACTTCCGCACGCGCTCCTGCAATTCCGCCAGGAACTTCTCGGCTTCTTCCCGGTGCTGAAATCCTAACACCGCGTCGTCCGCGTACCGCACCACGATCACGTCGCCGTGCGCCACCTTCTTCCGCCATGCCTGCACCCACAGATCGAGCACGTAATGCAGGTAGAGATTGGCAAGCAGCGGCGCTCACACCGCCTTGCCATGTCCCGCGCTCGGTTGGAAACAGGCGGCCTTTGCCATTGCTTCCCGCCTTGAGCATCGCCTCGATCAGGCGCAGCACCCGGCTGTCAGCTATTCTCTGGGCTACCAGCGTTAGCAGTTTCTCATGCTCCACCGGCCCGAAAAAGTCCTTGAGGTCTCCGTCCACGATCCACTCCCGTCCGCTCTGCATCTCCTTCCAAACAGAGGGACTTCAACCCTCCTGAACAACGCGCTGCTCAGCGCACACTATGCCGCTGTGCGAATCCCCTTTGCCGTGCATGTGGGCCTTAGAGCTCATAGCCTTCTCCCACCGGTCCGCCGCCTCCCGGCCACGGACGGCAACAGGGTCTCTCGGTTCTCGCGTGCCCAGAGGGCCCCCAGTTTCCATGCATGCCTGGGGTCTGCGACTCCGCAATGCCTGCGGCGCACTCGCGTTCTGGCGCACGGCGCAGTGTTGCCTTCCGGTTCGCCTGACACCGTCGGCGCCTCTGATTTTGGCTATTTCGGAGCTCACCGCTTCGGGATACCCAGCCTACATGTGCCCCTGGCCCACGCTTCAAGTGCGTCGTTTCCGCCGCCCTTACATGGCTCGGGGTCAGGATGGATCGCTACTCCTTTCCTGCATGACTCTTTCATTCACGACTTCACGCCGGTTTATCCCGACGTTATCCAGGCGAAACCGCCTGTCCAACAGATCGGTGTAAATAAACAGCCTGGCGAAAATTAAAATGCACTTACAGTAAGATCCGATCGCGCAGACCGCCATAGGTGAATGCGCGGAGCATCTCCTTTGTATAAAGGTCGTACGGGAACCCGAGTTCAATCCGGCTGGCTTCATCAAGCGTCTTTAATTGGTCCGCTGAGAGCGTCAGGTCGAAACTCGCGAGATTGTCCTGCAACTGCGAAAGCTTTCGCGCACCGATGATGGGGATGACCGGCACAGAGCGGTAGCGAAGCCACGCCAGCGCGACCTGCGCCATACTGCGACCCACCTCACCGGACACGGTTTTGACGGCCGCGACGATGCGGCCGGTCCGGCGCTGCTCGGGCAGGAACTCCTTCATCGTGTCGTGGCTCATACGGCCGGGTTCGGACGACCCGTGGCCGTGGTACTTGCCGGTCAGCACGCCGTTGGCAAGTGGCGACCACGCGGTCAAGCCGAGGTTCAGCGCTTTGGCCATGGGGATCAACTCCCGCTCTACAGTGCGCTCGATCAGGCTGTATTCGATCTGCAACCCGATGAAGGGCGACCAACCCCGGAAGTGCGCCAACGTGTTGGCCTGCGCGATCCACCACGCTGGGGCATCGGAGATGCCGGCGTAGAGCACCTTGCCTTGGCGAACCAAGTCGTCCAGACCTCGCATGACCTCTTCTACCGGGGTAATCTGGTCCCAGATATGGACCCAATAGAGATCGATAAAATCGGTTCGCAGCCGCTTGAGGCTGGCTTCCACGGCCTGCATCATATTCTTGCGCTGGTTGCCGGCCGCGTTCGGGTCTGTGCCCGGAGCCGCATTGGTGTATTTCGTGGCCATCACCAAGCTCTGGCGGTGGCCCTGCATAAACTCGCCGAGGAACGATTCACTGGTCCCGTTGGTGTACAAGTTAGCGGTGTCGATGAAATTGCCACCGGCCTCGCGGAAAGCGTCATACACCTTGCGGGCCTCGTCCTTGGCGGCTCCCCAGCCCCAGTCGTCGCCGAAGGTCATAGTGCCGAGGGCTGCTTCGGAAACTCGAAGTCCGCTGTTGCCTAATAGGCGGTATCGCATTTGGAAGCTCCTTTTCTCGTCATGCATGGGAGGCGAACTGAAGTTCGCCCGGGCCCTTTGCTCTCCAGAAACCTATGCTGGAAGTTAGGCGAGCAAGCTCGCCTGCGCCGGCAGGAGTGCCGGCGCGGCAGGCAGGAGTGCCTGCGCCACGTCCATTTTAGCGGATCGACACGTCGAGCAGCGCCAGCCAATATTGGACGGATTGCAGCGTGAAGCCGATCAGGATCAAGCCGACTCCGAAGACCGCCATGCGCTTCTCGGGCACACGATCGGCGAACCATTCGACGAAGGGCGTGCATGCGCCGGCGATCGCGGTGACCGCGCCGATCGCCAGTCCGGCTTTCAACCCGACGCTCAGCGCGTCCGCGCGCCGATGCACCGCTAAGGCGCTGACATATCCGGAGGCAGCGTAGCCAACCGTGCGATTCACCGCCGCGAGAAACTGATATTTGGTCAAACGCGGGCGGGTCGCGGGTTGATAATCGAGGGTGGGCCGAATGCCGGCTCGGTATGCAATAGCCTGTCCCACCGTGCTCAGCGCGCCAAACACGGCTCCAAACACGCCTCCATATAGATAAGCGGCACCCAAGGCGAAGCCGAGTCCGCGAATGGCGCCCATGGCCGTGTCATACCAGAATCCCGGCTTCGGTCCACCCCGCGAAGCGCGGGAAAACTCCCAGGCGAGTGTGATGCCGTGGGCCACGCCGGTCGCCAGGCCGAATACCGGCCCGAGGGCCAATCCGTACCCGGCTCCGAAGAGCGCGCCGTAGGTGACTCCTCTGGTGACAGTCCGCAGGGGGCCGTGTTCGCCGCCCAAGAGATCGTAGGCGAGGTACAACGCGCCGAGCACGTCGAGCGAACTACCGACGATACTGACCAGCGCGAGGGTGTGCCTGTCGATCGTCATTTTTCAAGATGCAGTGTCGGTAAATTGGCCGTTGTTGAGGACCATAAACGAATCGTGCGGCGCGCAAGCGATAAGCTGTTGCCGCGGAGTATCGAGTCCCTCATCCGCCAATTGGAAGGTTCCATGGTGGATGGCGATGCTTGTCCTGGCGGCCAAGATCTCATGCGCTCTGACCGCTTCATCGGGAGACATATGCACGGGCGACATGAACCAGCGTGGTAGGTACGCTCCGATCGGCAATAATGCCAGGCGCGGCGATCCGAATTTTTCCCGAATCTGGGCGAAGTGCGGTCCGAACGCGGTGTCTCCCGCGAAGTACACGAGCCGCTCCGGGCATTCGATCACATACCCGCACCATAGGGTCGTGTTGCGGTCGTAGATTCCGCGGCGTGAGAAATGCAGAGCCGGGACGCAGTGGATGGTGAAGCCGGGGAGCGACAACGATTCGCCCCAATCCAGCTCGTGAGCGGGCCCAATATTCTGCGAGCGAAGCAGGCGCGACCCGCGACGCGGAACGATGAATGTAGAACCTCCACGAGCCGCGAGCCGGCGCAGTGTCGGTAGATCCAGGTGGTCGTAATGATTGTGGCTGATCAGCACGGTGTCGATTGGCGGCAGATCCTCCCAAGATACTCCCTGTTTTCTACGGCGCCGCGGACCTATCCAGGACAGAGGTCCCGCTCGTTCGGACCAAATCGGGTCCGTCAAAATGTTGAAACCCCGTTGCTGCAGGAGCACGGTCGAGTGGTTCACGAGAGTGGTTCGCAGTACGCTGCCTTCCACACGGCGGGGCGGTATGGATTGCTCGACGTCGGAGATGAAGCTGGGCGACGGTTCCGGCCGGCTGGTCAGCTTCCAGCGGGGGACGTCAAGAAGTCCGGGCGCCTGCGGAGCATCCGGATTGTAGAAGCGCTTTCCGTCAAAGTGCTTCGGAAATCCCGGGCCGCTATCGAGCATTTCCTATCCGAAGAATTTCACCGCCATGCGCTGCCACCAGGGCCAGTCGTGGCCGGTGCCGTCGCCCCAGACGTCGAGCCAGTGGGGAATCTGCTTTGCGCTCAGGATGCCCGCGAGCCGCCGGTTTTCGCCCAGGCAAATGTCGGTCTCGCCGGTCGCCAGCACCAGGCGCATGCCGTCGCGATACTCGCGCAGATAGCGCTCGTCGTTGAGGTTCGGCAGAAAATCCGGCGGACAGTTGAAATAACAGTTGTCGTCGTAATAGCCGTCCAGGAATTGATGGATATCGAAGGCGCCGCCCATGCTGACGCAGGGGCCGACCAACTCGGGGTGGCGCAGCGCGAAGTTGACGCAGTGATAGCCGCCGAAGCTGCACCCGGTGACGGCGAAGCGCGCCTCCGGATTCCGGGCGCGGATGAAGGGCACCACCTCGTGGATCAGGTAATTCTCGTATTGGATATGGCGCAGTACGCGGTCCCGCGGATGAATCCGGCGGTTGTACCAGCTTTCGGAATCCACGCTGTCGACGGAGAAGGCTTGAAGCCGCCCGGCGTCATACTGGTAGCCTACGGCGCCGATCATGCCGCGGTCTTCGTAGTCGTAGAAGCGGCCCATCGAGGTGGGAAAAACGACGACGGGCATCCCCCCGTGCCCATACGCCAGCAACTCCATGTCTCTTTGCAGATGGGGGCTGTACCACTTGAAATATTCTCGGTTCACTCGGAACAGTATAGCCTGAACGTGCGGCCTGGTACGGTTGCGGGTGCGTGCACGGTTCTTGGGTGCGCGACATAAAAGTAGAGAAGCTGGCGTTATGTGGGGCAGGCTGGCAGCCTGCGCGGCGGTTGGCTACCGCCGCTGTCTGGTGCAAACGCGGCAGGTGGCCGATTGACAATCGGCCGGACGCTCAAGTATGGTAACCTTTACGATTTCATTATCGTTGTTAACAGAATTGACGCATGCGAATACCGATTCTGAGCTTGGTTCTGAGCCTGGCCGCAGCCGGCGCGGCCAGCGCGCAAATAGATGTACTGACGGCGAACTATGACAACAACAGAACGAGCGCGGACCTGAGCGAAGGGCTTCTCAATACCAACAACGTCAACCCCACGCAGTTCGGCAAGCTCTACGCCTTCCCGGTGGATGGCCAGATCTACGCGCAGCCGCTCTATGTGCACGCATTCAATATGCCCGGAAAAGGCATACTGAACGTACTTTACGTGGCGACCATGCACAACAGCGTTTACGCCTTCGATGCCGACGCGGCCAGTGGCACGGCGCCCCTATGGCAAGTGAATCTGGGGGCCACCGTCAATCCGCTCTCTTTCATGTCGCCGGGGAGCACCTACACGGACATTCAGCCGGAGATCGGGATTTTGGGCACGCCGGTAATCGATCGCGCGGGCAGTACGATTTACGTGGCGAACGAGACGCTCCAAGGCGGGAATATGGCGTTTTTCCTGCACGCGCTCGACCTCACTACGGGAAGCGAAAAGCTGAACGGGCCCGTGGAGATCGTGGCAACCGTGGCAGGGGCTGGCTGGGTCGGTTATCCGGAAGCGGTCGACGGACAGCTTCCGTTCCTTCCCGGCGAGTACATTCAGAGGCCCGGATTGCTGCTGGCCAACGGCTCGGTTTATGTGGCGTTCGGTTCGCATGGAGATTTCCAGCCGTGGCATGGCTGGATCGTCGCATACAACGCCACGGACCTGCCACAACAGACCGCCGTGTTCAACGCTACGCCATCCGCGCAGGGAGCGTCGATCTGGCAAGGGGGGAGGGGCATGGCGGCCGACCCGAACGGAGACATTTATTGCGTCACAGCGAATGGCACCTACGACGGTTTGATGTCCTGGGGTGAGAGCGTCCTGCACCTGACGCCCACGCTGAACGTGGCAGACTGGTTTACGCCGGCTCAGTTTGGCGCCTGGACCGACGAGGACGCGGATTTCGGCGCCAACGGCCCGATCCTGGTGCCGGGCACCAATTTGCTAATCGCGGGCGGAAAGGCGGGCCTGATCGCGCTGGTCGATAGCACCAATATGGGCCACGAACTTACCAATAATACGGGGGCGGTGCAGACATTTCAAGCGGTTCCGGTGGCGGGGCCGGCCTTTGCGATCTTCAACGCAGCGCTATGGAACCGGCCGGACGGTCCTATTCTCTATCTTTGGGGGAACAACGACCCGGTGCGCGAATTTCAAATGCAGAATGGCACGTTCAATCCGGTGGCGCTCGCGGTCAACAGCAGCGTGGCCCTCAACACAGTGCCGTTCCGGGGTATGACGGTTTCGTCGAACGCCTTCGTACCGGGCAGCGGCATTTTCTGGGCAACGGCGCAGACCACGTTCACATACTTTCCGACGGCTGGCACGCTGCACGCTTTCGACGCCATGGACGTCAGCCACGAATTATGGAACAGCGATATGCAGGGCAGCCGCGACGCGATGGGCAATTTTACGAAATTCGCCAATCCCACGGTGGCCAACGGCAAGGTTTTCGTGCCGACCGATTCGCAACAGGTGATCGTCTACGGTTTGCTGGACGTTCCTGGAATCACGTCGGTGGTGAATGCGGCCAGCTTGAGCGCCTCCACAGTTGCTCCCGGCGAGTTGATCGCGATCTTCGGGAACGGGCTTGGTCCGACCGCTCCGCTGGGATTAGTTTTGGATTCGCAGGGGAAGGTAGCTACCTCGCTTGGGGGACTTACCGTGACGTTTGATGGCGTCGCTGCGCCGCTGCTGTATTTGTCGGAGGGCCAGATTAATGCAGTGGCACCATTTTCGTTGGCGGGGAAATCCACGACCGTCATGCAAATCGCTTTGCCGGGCGGCCAGAGCTACTCGGTCACACTGCCGGTGAGCGCGGCTGCGCCTGCGATTTTCACGGCCGGCGCTTCGGGTTCCGGGCAGGGCGCGATTCTGAACCACGATCTGTCTGTCAATTCGCCGGCGAATCCGGCGGCGCGTGGGACATCCGTCTGTATTTACGCGACGGGCGCCGGACTGCTCAATCCCGCGGTAGCCGACGGCACGGTAATCCAGGCGCCCAGCCTGCCAATGGTCGCGGCGTCTGTTTCGGTTACCATCGGGGGTCAGCCAGCCACGGTCAGTTATCAGGGTGCGGCTCCGGGATTCGTCGCCGGCGCGATACAGATCAATGCGAAAGTGCCGGCGGGTATTGCCCCGGGGCCGGCTGTACCGGTGACTCTTTCTGTTGGAGGCACCCCGGGGCTGAATACGGTTACGTTGGCGGTGGAGTAGGTGAGCTTTGGCGCGGCACGCGCGATAGGCGAGCAAAGCTCGCCTGCGCCGCCAAGAGTGGCGGCGCGGCAGGCAGAAGTGCCTGCGCCACGTCCCGGCGAGTCTAATCCATGCGCAGCATCTTGGCCGGATCGATGCGTACCGCGCGGATCACCGCCGGCAACGCGGCCACTATCGCTGCAATTAGAATGGTCAGCGACGGAAGCGCCAGCGCATCCAGGTCGGTGGCCTTCACTTCGTAGAACAGCGACTCGATGTATCGCGCCGATGCCATGCCCAGCGCGAGGCCCGCCAGCGCTCCCAAGAGCACCATGGAGAAAACCGGCAGGGTCACGAGGCGCGCGATCGCGCCGGACCGCGCGCCGATGGCCATGCGAATTCCGATTTCGCGCCGCCGTTGCAACACCGAGTAGTCCAGCACCCCGTACAGCCCGATACCGGCGAGTAACAGCGCAACCAGTGCGAAGAACAGCGCCAGCACAGCCAGGAGCCGCTCGCGAACTGTGTGCACCTGGTCGATCTGCGTTTGCGTTTCGATGTTACCGACGCGGAACTCGGGCCGGGCCTTTGCCACCTCCCGCCGCAGGACTTGCGCGAGCGAAAGCGGATTGGCACTGGATGTACGCACCACGATCGTTCCGCGCCGCGCCTTACCGTCCACCTGCCGAAACGGCAGGTACGCCACCGGCAGCATGGGCCCGCGCATGTCGAGGTAACGCGCGTCGCGAACCAGGCCTACGATCTGAAGGCGAAAGCGCGGGCCTTCGTCGGTGGCTCGCTCGAACCAGCTTCCCACCGGATTCTTGCCGCCAAAGAATCGCTTCGCGAAGGTTTCGCTGACGATGGCTACACCCGGATACGTGTCGCCGACGCGGAAATCCCGACCGTCCATGAAGGGAATCCTCATGGCGCCCAACCAGCCCGGCGAGACATTCAGAAAATATGCCATGTCCTCGCTGGGGGCGCCGCCATCGATGGCCACGGCGTCGTTGGAACTGTACCCGCTGAGGAGCGGCCGGCTGGCCAGCGCGACCGTCTCGACACCTGGCACCGTCCGCAGATGTTCGGCCACCTGGTCCCAAAAGACCGGCGGCTGCGCGCGTTCCGCGACCGTTTCTAGAGTCAGCAGCCGTTCGGCGGAGAAGCCGGTGAGCTGATGCGACAACCGGTCGAACGTGGCGACAAACAGACCGGCGACGAATAGCACCACGAAGCAAAATGCGGCCTGGACGGCGACCAGCGCATGCATGATGCGGCGGCGCGAGTGCGGGTCTCCTC
Organism: Bryobacteraceae bacterium; assembly: GCA_049514955.1. GTDB lineage: Bacteria > Acidobacteriota > Terriglobia > Bryobacterales > Bryobacteraceae > Bog-159. The sequence goes on from JBEKUO010000020.1 coordinate 27,408, forward strand.
CGCCCTTGAGCGCGGTGGCCGGCTTCACGGCCGAGGCGCGCAGCGCCGGCGCCAGACCGAACAGCAGCGTCACACCGAGGGTCAGCGCCAGTCCGAAAGCCAGCACACGCCAGTCCGCCGGCAGGGACAAACGCACCGGATCGCCCAGCGGATTGAGCATGCCCACGACGAACGGCGCGGACCACCAGGCG
>JBEKUO010000021.1:0-23458 GCA_049514955.1 Bryobacteraceae bacterium
GAGTCCATATCTTCCGTATCTTCGGCGAAGTGGCGGCGGACCAGGCTCCAGGATTTCGGGGCTGCTTCCATGAAGCGCGGCTTGCGGGGCGGGCAAAATGAAATCTTTTCGTGAATGGTCCGCCTACCAAGCCGGGCGCTCGAGAGCCTTCGCCCGGCGCGAGGCGCCATATCTGATCCTGATCTCGTTTCTCCTGCTCTTCTTTTTGATCTTCTTCTTCGGCCGGATCGTGATCGCGATCCAGCCCGGCGAACTCGGCGTGCTGTGGCGGTACCTGGGCGGCGGCACGCAGATCGACACCGTGTACCGCGAGGGCGTGCACGTGATCCTGCCGTTCAACAAGATGTACATTTACAACGTCCGCAAACAGCAGTTCGCCGACACGATTAACGTGCTGACCGTGGACGGTCTCACAGTTGGGGTGCGCTATTCGGTGCGCTATTACCTCGACAAAGACACTCTTCCGTTGCTGCACCAACGCGTGGGACCGGATTTCGTAAACGTGGTGGTGCGCCCCGAGATACGATCCGTGATGCGGATGGTGTTCGGACAGTACAAGCCCGAGGAGATCTACGCCACACAGAAGGCCATCCAGGAACGCATCAGTATGCTCTCGAAGACGCACCTGGAAGCTCGGTTCATCGCCCTGGACGATGTGCCGATTGAGACCATCACACTGCCCTCCCGGATCTCCGATGCCATCGAAGCCAAACTGGCCCAGCAGCAGCTTGAAGAAGAGTACGTCTTCCGGCTATCGATAGCCACCAAGGAGGCCGACCGCCTGCGCATTGAATCCGAGGGACTGAGGGTTTATAACGATACGCTCAACCGCAGCCTCACCCCCTCCGTGCTCGCCTGGCGCGGGATTCAGGCAACCCAGGAACTGGCCAAGTCGCCGAATGCCAAGGTCGTGGTGGTCGGTTCGGGCAAGAACGGCCTGCCGCTCATATTGGGACAGGAGTAAGGCATGCGCAAACCGCTTCTGCTGGTTTTGTCGGCTGCACTGCTCGTGTACATCCTGGTGCCCCAATGGTGGTCTTTCGACAAGATGGGCGAATGGAGATTCCGGGTTCTCAGCAGCCCGCCAAAGGAGATTCTGGTGGGGGTTTGCTGGCCCTTTGCGGTGAACCGGGACGGGATGGCCGCCGGTCTCCAAATGGCGCGCGATGAAATCAATGCCGGCGGCCTGGCCGGCGGCATCCCGGTTCGCCTGGTCGTGCGCGATAACGATTTTAACTGGGAAAAGTCGAAGCGCATCGCCATCGAATTCTCCGACACGCCCGGCATGAGCGCGGTGCTCGGCTACTACGACAGCAGCATAGCCAGCAAGGCTTCGATGATGTACGAGTCCAGCCGGTTGCTGCATCTGATCGTCGGCGCCAATAATACCGCCATGACGAACCGCGGACTCACATACATCGTGCGCACCATCCTTCCCAGCGATAAGATCGCGCGCGCGCTGGCGAGGTTGTCGGTAGAGCGCGGCCATCGCAAAATCGCTGTGATCTGGGAAGAAGGCGGCTACGGGGAAGATCTGGCCTATCAGTATCGCGTTTCGCTGGACGCCCTGGACGCGCAATTGGTCTACCAATGGTCTTACGCCCGCGAACGCGCCGACTTCCGAATGCCGGTCAACGAACTGAAGGGGATCGACGCCGACCTGATCTTCTTTGCGGGACTGGAACCCTTGGCGGGAGACTTCCTGCGGATGGCGCGCCAGGTTGGCATCAAAACGGAAATCCTCGGAGGCTTCAGCGATACGCCCGAGATGCGCGCCAGGGCCGGCCCGGCGTTGGAGGGCGCGGTGTACTTCGATTATTACAACGTGAACTCGCCGAGCCCTGAAAACCAGGCATTCGTCCGCAAGTTTCGGGCACGGTATGGGCGGAACCCCGATACTTGGGCCGCGCAAGGCTACGACGCGTTGCGTATCCTGGCAAAAGCGGTCCAAGCCACGGGTTCCGCCAATCCCCTCGACCTGTCCTATGCCATCCGGTTCATGGACCCCTGGGAGGGCGCCAACGGCCGTTACAAATTCGACGAAAAGGGCGAGCTGGAAGACAAGCCGCTTTTCCTCGATGTTTATCGAAACGGCACGCCGGTCATATTTCAGGAGAGCCATCCGGTTCCGAGACCGCTGATCCAGTGAACATCCGGAGTTCCGGCCGCAATTCGTTCCCTTCCGCAGTAATCCATTTACCTGGATGCACCCGCGCAGAGCCACCGCCAAATACCAGATGGCCGGCGCCATAGTCGCTTGCGGCCCACTCGGCACCGGACGGTTCGAGCAGGTTGGTTGGACGGCGCGTGCGCCCTATCCGGATGCCGAAAGAGCCACGCGGGAATTCCCGCCGGCGTGTCCGCCGGACTTGGCGCCGCCGCTATCTCCCGCACGATGACGGTCTGCGGAACTGAATCTGCAGACACCTCGGCGTTCCACCTACCACGGATTCCAGGGAGTTCACCATTTCTGGTGAATCATAACTAAAGACAATATGGCTAATACCCGCGCGCCGCATAAACAATCAAAAGAACGGAGAACCTCCTCTTTTGGGGTCGGTGACGGCCGGATCCTTCGCATCGTGTGCGCGACTCGGCACGGGAAAGTTGAACGGTCGGGCTGCCCACGGTAAGCTTAAGTGATCGTAAGAAACGGCACCGCAGTGAACCTAACGGCCATCAAGCGCATCCTGAACTTTGCCAGGACGCGCCGCATACCTCAACCGATTCGAGCCATGTGGCGAAGGGCTTTGATCGTCATTCTGTCCTGTGCCGCGACGACCGTGGCCTCACCTGCCCAGACCTTTACCACCATTTTTAATTTCAACGGGACGATCGGGGCTGGCGGCACGTCTCTCATCCAGGGAAGCGACGGGAACTTCTACGGGACAACCGGAACAGGCGGGACGAGCAAGTCCTGCACATCTGGCTGCGGCACGATTTTCAAACTTACTCCGTCGGGCACGCTGACGACACTGCACGCCTTTGAGGGGACGGACGGCAGCAATCCAATCGGGTTGGTTGAAGCCAACGACGGAAACTTCTACGGGGCGACCAGCGCAGGTGGGACCAATAGCCATGGCACGATCTTCAAAATCACTCCCTCGGGCGCTCTGACAACCCTGCACAGGTTTGTCGGGACGGACGGCAGTAACCCCAGCAGCACATTCGTCGGGCTGGTTCAAGCCACTGACGGGGACCTCTATGGGGTAACCAGCGCAGGCGGGGCGAACAACTCCTGCACATCCGGCTGTGGCACGATCTTCAAAATCACCCTGGCGGGCGCGCTGACGACGCTGTTCAGCTTCGACGAGACAAACGGCAGCAGCCCAATCGGGCTGTTTCAAGGCGCCGACGGGAATTTCTACGGGATTACTAGCGCAGGCGGCACCAATGGCGATGGCACAGTCTTCGAGTTTACTTCGTCGGGCGCGCTCACGACGCTGCATAGGTTTGTCGGGACGGATGGCAGCAGCCCAACCGGGCTGGTTCAAGGCGCCGATGGGAACCTCTACGGGATCGGCGGGGGAGGAGCGAATGGCGATGGCACAGTGTTCAAAATCACTCCCACAAATGAGCTGACAACGCTGTACGAATTCAACGGGGGAAACGGGTCCGGCCCCTCCTGGTTGATTCAGGGCAGCGACGGTAATCTCTACGGGACAAGCGGCGCGGGCGGGCCCAACGCTGACGGCTCGATCTTCAAGATCAGCCCGGCTGGCGCGCTGACCACGCTGCTCTACTTTGCAGGCGAGGACGGCAAGAAGCCAACCGGGCTGGTTCAAGCCACAGACGGTAGCTTCTACGGGACCACGTCCGGTGGCGGGGCCAATAGCGACGGCACGATATTTAAGCTATCTGTGGGGCTTGGCCCGGTCCCGTCGCTGAACCACGGCGGTTTAGTGAACGCAGCAAGCTATGCGCCCCTTGTGGCTCCCGGCAGCATTGCTTCGGTTTTCGGCCAATTTAACCTGTCCTCGCCGGCCAGCGCCACGCAATCGCCGCTTCCCAAAAGTATCTCGGGGCTTTCCCTTCAATTTGCCGGAACCATTGCGCCTCTGTTCTTCGTTTCCGGTGGACAGGTCAATGTCCAGGTCCCCTGGGAATTGACGGGACAATCGCAGACGACTCTAACTGCCACTCTGAACGGCCAGACCAGCACCGCGCAGACGGTGGGTATCTCGGCTTTCGCGCCGGCAATCTTCACCACGAATGCGGAAGGCTCGGGCCAGGGAGCGATCCTTGACACATCTTATCGGCTGGTGGATTCCTCCAACCCGGCGACCGCCGGCAGTAGCTTCGTCCTGATCTACTGTACCGGTCTTGGGGCGGTCACCAACCAGCCGGCAACCGGTTCACCCGGGCTTAGCGACCCGCTTTCATGGTCGGCCACGCCAACGGTAATGATCGGCGGAGTGGCGGCGAATGTGCAGTTCTCCGGTCTCGCGCCCGGCTTTGTGGGCCTCTACCAAGTGAACGCGCAGGTGCCCGCGGGGTCCGCCACAGGATCTGCGGTACCCGTCGTGATTTCTATGGGCGGAGTGGATTCGAATACCGTTACCATGGCCGTGCAGTAAGACACGGCCCGGATTCGCGGTATCCTGCGGCCATCTCGATGTCCGCGGCCCTCCGCACGCTTCGCGGCCCGCCGTTCTGGGCCGGTTTTCGGTGAGCCGTTTCCACTCGCTTGAGCAGCTTCCCCCGTCATCCGGCCGGAACCATCGGCAAGCTTCGCGTTATTGATCCCGAGCGGCGCCTCAAGTTCAGCCCATGCCAGGGCCTTACTCTTCGCGCGCGTCACGCCGGCCCGGTCTGCCGCTCGCCGGAAAGAACATGGTTCAACTGCTCCATCACGGCGAAGGCGTCGGCGACGTAAAGAACGTCCGCTTTGCCGCGCGCCCAGCCGCAATTCGGGTCCAGGTTGATGGCCCGCCGCTCGTTGATGAACCGCCAGCCCACCACGTGCGGCTCTTCGCCATGACAGCAGGTGGCGAGGCCCTTCGGATGCCGCGGCGTCGATCCCGTTTGGCCGACCTGGTTCAGATGCGTCATGAAGTGGAGCACCGCCTGGCCTTCGCCGCTCAGGTCCACCAGCGATTTGCTGCCGCCCAGCGAGGCTTGCGCGAGTTGCAGGAATCCCAGGATCAGCCGCTCGGCATCCGCCGGATGCGTCTGGCCGTCGGCCTGCTTTTTGGTCCATCCGGCGCCGGCCACCAGCAGGAGATCGGCCTCCGGACGGATGGTCTGCCGATCCGTGCGTGGCGCGCGCCAACCGGAGAACGCCGTACGGCGCAGGCGATCGTCTACCGCGACGGGCACGCGCTCCAACGCGGCGTGCGCGGGAGCGCCCTGCCAAGGCTCGCCCGATCCCGGCTCCAGCAGGATGAACCATGGCTGTTGCGCGGGCTGTGGGGCGGGCTGTTGCGCGGGCCGTTGCGCGCGAGTGGAGACGCCCTCGATCCTCTGGCGGTAATACCAGCGGGTCACGGCGGGAGCGCCGTCTTCCACCGTGACAGCGGTCGCGTGCGTATCAGCGCGGCCATGCAGGCGTTGCGCGACACCGGCCAGGCAGCGCGCCCAGCGCGAAGTCCCCGGCGCCAAAATCAGCGTGGCCCCCGACGCTTGCGTCAACGCTTCGGCGGCTGCCGCATCCGTGGCGTAACGCGCAGTGGCGAAATCGTCGCCGGCTACCGCCAGGTACCGCGCCGCACCGCAGCCCCCTATGGAATCGGCCGCGGCCTGGGCGTCGTCAGCCCCCACTAGTCCTACGGTAAGGCTCGCGCCGTGCAGGTCCCTGCTCAGCGTTATGGCGGCTGCCAGAGCCTCGTGAGCCGCTTTCGAAAGCGATCCGTCCGCTTCGATATGGGTGAGAAAGAGAATCGTTTCCATGGTCGGCCCCGGTCAGTCCTTTGCGATCCACGCCGCGATTTCGCGCGCGATTTCAGCGGGTTCGAGGTCCTTGACTACGCGCGTTTCGCGTTGCTGCCTGGGAGCGGACGCGCGCAGGAAGCGCGCCCCATCCGCCGCGGGCCGGAACGGTTTGGCTCTTTGCAGCGCTGGCATCACGCCGCGCAAGTTGGCCATGCCGATCTGCGGATTGTTGCGCGGCTCGGGCAGATTGCCGGTAGCCCATCCGAGCGCCGCCGGCGGACCCGCGCACACCGACAACTGGTGCTTCCCGCCTTCCACGCGTTCCAGGATCTCCAGCGCACCGTCCGGCCGCACGCGCAACTCGTCCACGCCCTGGAATTGGTCCACGATGCCCAGTTGCTCGCCCAGCATCTGCAAGGTGGCGCCGGCGCCGCGCGAGGCGGATTCCCATCCACCGAACAGCAGCAGGCGGGCCATATCCAGACCGGCGATCGCCCGTATGGCCTCCGCCAACGCGGCTGCCACATCGTACGCCTCGGTGAATCCGCCGGCCGCGCCATCCACCGCCACAAACTCGAACGCGGCCTTCTGCGCCACGGTCATCATGACTTGCTGCAGCTTGGCTTTCGGCCCCAGACTCACCAGCCAGACCTTGCTGCCGGGCGACTCAGCCGCGAGATGCGCCGCCTCGTACAGCGCATGCGCCGCCCACGGGTCGAGAATGGCGGGCAGCATGTTCTCGTTCTTCAGCGCGGGACCGGCCGGGCCGCTCACCGGCTCCAGGGTCTGCAAAGGATCGGGCACAATGCCCGCGCACACTACGATCTGATATCCGGAATTCATGATTACTCACAGTATAATCAGATCCGAATGGCAGCGCTTGCCCGCACGCGACCCACCTCACGGCGCCGGAATCTCCACGATTCGGTCCCTCCACTCATCGGCATCGGAAGCGGCCCAAACAAGCACGAGTGCATCGATTACCTCCGCTATGGGTGCATGCTGCTTGACGAGAAACACGCCCGGGCTAGAACCGCCCAGCGTGGGCCAGCACCGCGGGATCAGACACACCCTCCAGGTTGGCCCTATTCGCCAAAGAAAATCCATCGTGGGCTCCCGGCGCAGGCAGCCTCTTACAATGGCATCCCGGAGGCTGGCATCCGCCAAGAATCGCACCATCCGTCAGCTTTGCCGCGTCGGCAATTGACGGCGCATGCGCTCGAATTTTTCTTTTAAATCTGGGGGCGTCGGATGCGCTGCGCTGTAAGCATCTTCCTCGCTTGCGCGTTCTGCCATGGCTTTCTCTACTTCGTCCTTGTGGCCCAAGTAGAATGCGATCGCCCCGTAGACTTGCTCCAGGCTCAGTGTAGGGAAATCCGACCGAATGGCCTCCGGAGACTCGCCCTGCTGAAACTCCCGCACGATGAAGTCAAGCGGAACGCGGCTCGCCGCCAGATAGAATCCACCGTTTCGGCGCTCAACGAATTCCCGATCCATAGCCATGCCCACTTTCAGTTTATCAGGACAGGCTAGGAGGCATCTTCTAATTCAATTCTCCGTCGAGTGCAGCCCGCCGGCGCCCGCGCGGAACGCAATGTTGGTGCGCACGGGGTCGTCGTCCAACGGCTGCCTGCAATTCCACAGACACGCTCCACAGAAGACGCATTTCTCGCGGTCGAACAGCGGCACGCCATTCGGCCCCGGCGTCAGCGCCTGCCCCGAGCACATCTCGATGCACAGCTTGGTGGCGCAACGCTCGCAGAAATCGGGATACAGGAACGTGACATGGTCGGCATATCCGGCGGGCGCCTGCACCTTGCCGCCCACCAGCATCGCGTCCTGCTGGGACATCAATAACTGGCCATCGTAGGGTATCGCCGGCCAGCCGCAGCAATCCATCAGCGCATCGTGCATCGCAACGCCGCGCCCGTAGCATTGGTGCCGCACCCGATCGATGTCGCCCGGTGTGAGTTTGCCGCGGTAGTATTCTTCCAGGTTGGGGAGCAGTTGCGGTTCGCCCGCAATCGAGAAGCGGCCTTTGGTGGCGCCCGCCAGCGCCATGCCGATCAGTCCGCTTACCACGCCGTGATGGAAGCCGTCGCGGGCCTTCTCGGCGACGCGTCCTTCCCGCTCCACCCAGCTCGCGCGGCGGCGCGCCACATAGGTCTCTTCCAGATTGGCTTTTGTGAAGGGCTTGCCCGCGCTGCGCAGTTCCTTCACGGCTTCGGCAAGCTGGATGCCCGTGGTCCAGGCTTCATCCACCCCCGAGCCGGTCAGGACATTGGTGCTGCCGGAGCACTCGCCGATGCGCGCGTATCCATCGCCCGCCAGAAACGGCTCGCCACGCTTGCCCGCTTCCTGCAATGACTTCGCGCCCCACGAGCGCAGCCTGCCGCCTTCCAGATAACGCCACAGATACGGATGCAGCATGTAGTGCTGGAGATAGCGGTACGACGTGCGCGCCGGATTGTGGAACCAGGAAGGCACGAAGATCCCCACCGAGGCCACCCGGTTGGGATGGACATAGAAAAAGCCAAAGATTTCCGGCTCAGGATAGCCGAAAGTATGGAAGACCGTGCCCGGCTCCAGATCCACGCCATCGCGCAGATCGACTACCATCTTGGCGCCCACGGCCCACTCGTGCTGATGGTGGCCGCCGGGCAAGCCGAAAAACGCATCGAGCTGCCGGCCGACCGCGCCCACCGGTCCATCGCCGACTACGGTGAGCGCGGCGCGCATATCCATACCAGGCATATAGCCTGCGCCGGGATGGCCTTCGCGATCGGTGCCCTGATCGAGTAGCCGGACTCCAACCACGCGCTCGTTTTCCACCAGCGCTTCGGAGACGGGCATGCCGGGCCAAATCTGCACGGTTCCATTGTTCATGGCCTGCGCGCCGGTCCACTGCATGAACTGGCCGATGGAGAGAAGCAGTCCGCCATCTTTGCGCAGGAAGGGCGGCGTCCAGGGCAGCTCGAAGGCTTGATTGCGCGGCAGCCGGAGCAGACGCAACACCCGGTCGGCGGCGCGCAGCGTTTTCGAGCGACGGCTGGGCGAGCGGCGGTTGGTCCCCATGGGATCGAGCAAATAGACAATCTTCTCCTGGCGTACCGGCGCGGCCATGGGGATTTCCGCCGGATTGAGATCGGGGAAGCTGGCGCGGATGCCACGCGCGCGAGTGACTGCCCCGGAGACGCCGAAGCCGATATCGTCGGCGCGCTCGTAGCAGATCACTTGCAAGTTCGGATCGGCGTCGCGCGCCAGCGTGGTCAGGAAACCGCCCATGGCCGGCCCGAAGCCGACGCAGACGATGTCCACGTCCATTGACTGGCGCTCTTCAGGCATTGTTTGTCATGAGGCTCATGCGGGATAATCCAGCGCTTCCGGAATCATCACGTGCTGCAGCGCCTCGGCGGCGCGATCCTTGGCCAGGTGCGACCCGGTCAGGCACCCATCCATGCGCACGCGCAGCCGGCTGAACTGGTCGTATCCTTCGAATCGCGCGCAGGGCCCCGCTTTCGCCGCGTGCGAGCCGTCGCTCTCGATAACATCGGTATAGCCGCGCGCCAGACTGGCAATGCCTGGAATCATGCCTTCCATGGCTTCCAGCTCTTCCCCGTGATAACAGGTAGCGCAGCCTTCCGTATCCCAAGCCGGATGCCGGTTGTAGCCGAAAACGAGTTCGGCGCAGATACGGCCCACTTCGCCGGCGGCGCGGGCGCTCTGCACATGGCAGAGGTCGGTGAAGAAGGTCAGGGTGCTGGGGGCGACCGCATCGCCGCCTTTGGCTTCCAGTTCCAGCACGTCAAGGATCTGGCAGCGCGAAGCCAGCAGCCAGCAAAGCGCATCCGCCAGCGGGAAAGTGACCCCGTGGCGGGAACTCTGATACAGGCGGCTGCCTTCGGCGTCGTTGGCCTTTTGGAGATGATGGAGCGACCACAGCCACATCTGCATGGCGGTGGCCAGCGTGCAGGCGCCTGTGCCCGGATGGGTGGAGGCGATCTCGCGCATCTCGCCGATCCAATTGCGGAACTGCGCCAGGAAAAGCTCGTCCGTCATAGTCAGCGTCAACTGGCGGCGCTGCACGGATTCGGGACCTTCATAGGTGGCCTCGAGCTGCGCGTCCATCCACTTGTGACCCAGGAAGCCAGGACAATCTTCGGTAATGCCGTAGCCGCCCATCAGGCTGACGGCTTCGCGCATCATGTTGGCGCCGTGGCCGGTGTTCCAGAGCTTGCAGGCGGGACAGAGGACGTTGGCGACGGAATCCAGGAGCGCGAATTGGACTAAGGGCGTGGCGCAGGCACTCGTGCCTGCCGCGCCGGCACTCTTGCCGGCGCAAGCTAAATACTCCAACGCCTCTTTCTGTAATTTCCGCATCGCGCGCAGAGTGCTCGTGGCTCCGCCCACTCCTTCGGCGGCGAACTTCTCGTTTTTCACGCGCTCCAGGGGATCGAGTTCGTCGAACAAGCGGGCGGCCGCGAACCCCAGCGACGCGCTGGCCTCGCCAGTGGCCCAAATCTCAATGAGCCGGTGCAGAGTATCCTCCTTGAGCTGCAAACCGAACTCGTAGCGCGGCGAGCCAGGCGCGGCGCTTTCCCCGCCGCGGAAGCGCCCGCGCTGATAGCGAACGATCGGCTCGATGGCGGATAGCAGCTTGGCGGCGGTCATCACCCCGACAGTGACACGCGTCCGCCGGAAGACGGCTTCGATGATTTCGCCGTGGCTGTAGCACGGCACGATCACGCCGTTCTTGATGGAATAGCCGCCTACGATGCGGCTGGCGGGCACGCGCAGGCTGAAGATGGGATCGCTGGTCGAAGACAACTGGTGCACCAGTTTGCGCGTGGGCACGCCCCGGTCGAAGATGCCGGGATCGGTTTCGTGCAGGATCACCATGCAGGTTTTCGAAATGCGCGCGTCGTCCGTGTCCACCGCGGCGGTGACGAAATTAGCGAAACCCATGTTGGTGATGAACCGGCCGCGCTTTTCGACCTGCAGGATTGGCTCGCCGCCTTCCACCCACTCCACCACCCGGACCTTCCCTGCAAGTATTCCGGTTTCGACGCCGACGTAAGGGATCGGCTCGGTCAGGCAGAACGCGCCCCGCCAGGGCTGCCGGTCCTCGCCGGGCTGAGCGGGCGCGCAGAGGCGCATGTAAGTGTCGCGCTGCTCGGGGGTGCCGCGCTCGTGGATCGGGGCGAGCGCCAGACAACCGGCCAGACTGCCGGTAGCCGCGCCCGCATCCACCCAGGCCAGCTCGAATGCCACCAGGGCCAGCGCCAGGTTCTTGGGACCTTCGACCAGACCGCCCTGCTCCGGATCGAGGAAAACTCCCGTGATGCCAGACGCATCGAAGCGCTGAAGAAGGCTCTGCTTGGCGGCGGTCCAGGCGTGGGTGTTGCGCGCGCCCTCGGCGACCAGCCGCGCCACGGGGCCGCGTGCCACCGCGCGCGTCGACTGCACCAACATCTGAAGATCGTACCGATTGGCGAAGCGCCATTGAATCTGCCGGACATCGTCGCCCGGCAAGGCGCGCAACGTGTCGGGCTTGGGCTCTACGGCTGTAGCCATGGGGACCGTCCTTTTCGATTGGATTTCGAGTGCAATCCCGATGCCAGGGGGAATTGCCCCGAAAATGGCCCAATTCAGGAGATAGTTATCTCGAAATGGGGCTTGCGAGGTGGCGGTTGGGTGTATTCACCCCATCGTGGGCGGCGCCGCGCGCTCTGCACGCTAGAGCGGCAGCGAGCCTATGGGACTGGCTAGCAGCCCGTGGTAGAGGTTCCGGCAGGCTGAATGTTTCGCCACCAAAGGTCTCAAGCTGTTGGCTCGCCATTATGGGCCAGGCGCGGGGCAGGCGCGGGGCAGGCGCTTTCCCCTGCCAACCGCGACTCACAGCGGCTTCTGCCACAGGCTGCTGGTCTAGGGTACCTGGCGGGTGCCTAACGGCTTCTTGGCTTCGCCTCGTGTTCGCCACAGATTACCGGAGACCGGCCTCCGCACGAGCCCTTACGAGCGGCCCAGGAACTCACGCATATACTGGATCACTTCCGCTGTCTTCTCGTGAATCACCCAGTGCGTACCCTCCGGCACACGGCGCACCTTCAGGTTTTTCACGTACTGGTCCAGGCCGTCCAGGTTGCCGGTGAGCAGAGCCGTATCTTTTTCGCCCCAGATCACCAAGGTGGGGATCTCGATAGGCTTCATCTCCGGCAGCGTGTTGTCCGTCGCGGCCTGCGAACCACCCACCGGCGAGTGCAGCCGGGCCGCGCGATAGTAATTGAGGCCGCCCGTCAATCCCCGTCCCCAACTCGCCAGGTACTCCTTGCGATCGGCATCGGTAGCCCACGGCTTCAGCAGTCCTTGCAGATTCTGAAAATCATTCTGGCTCAGGACCTTCTCCGCTTGCGGCGAATTGAAGAGGTTGAAATACGCGCTGGCCTTCTGCTGCGCGGGATTGTTCGCCAGTTCGCGCGCGAATACCGTGGGGTGGGGCGCATTCACGATGACGAGCTTGTCAAGCATCTCCGGATGCGCGGCCGCAAACGCCCACGCGATCACGCCTCCCCAGTCGTGCCCCACCAGCACGAACTTGCGCGCCTTCAGCTTCACGGCCAGCGCGCGCACATCTTCCACGATCACCGGCACGCGATACTGCTCCACGGCTTCCGGCATGCTCGATAGATTGTAGCCGCGCAGGTCCGGAGCCACCGCGTGATGGTCTTTGGAGAACTCCGGCACCAGGTCCTTCCACTCGTACCAGAATTCCGGAAATCCGTGCAGAAACAGGATCAGCGGACCCTTGCCCTGCTCCACATAATGCAGCTTGACGCCGTTCACCTCGGCGTAGCGGTGATGCCACTTAGTCTGTGCCATAAGAGTAGTCGAAGTCAGAAGAACCGCGCTAAGCACACGATTTCTTAAATACGGTCTCATATGTTGGGAGGACCGCTCCCTGACGGTCGCGGCTCCGATCAGAGCCGCGTGCGTCAGCAAGCGGTGCTCCGATACGCAACTGTAATTCTGAACGCGTGTACTAAGCCATCTTTTCCAGGACCGCATCGGTCACCTCCTGCGTGCTGCTTGTGCCGCCCAAATCCGGCGTGCGGACGTTGCCCTCAGCTAGAACCGCGGCCACCGCCCGCTCCACCTCGCGGGCGGCCTCGGGCAATTCCAGATGCTCCAGCATCATGGAGGCGCTCAGGATAGCCGCCATAGGATTCACTACGCCGGTGCCCGCGATGTCGGGCGCCGAGCCGTGTACCGGCTCGAACATCGAAGGATACCGCCGCTGCGGATCCAGATTGGCGCTGGCCGCCAGCCCCATGCTGCCGATGATGATGGCCGAGATATCGCTCAGGATATCGCCAAACAGATTCGAAGCCACCACCACGTCGAAGCTCTCCGGCCGCCGAACGAAGTTCATAGCCGCGGCGTCCACCAGCAGCGATTCTGTTTCGATGCCGGGAAAATCGGCCGCCACATCTTGGAACGTGCGGTCCCAGAGCGCCATGCCGAATCCCTGGGCGTTCGATTTGGTGATCGAAGTGACCCGCCGTTTCTTGCCGCGCTTCACCGCCAGCTCGAATGCGTAGCGCACCACTCGCTCGACGCCGCGGCGCGTAAAGACGGAAGTCTGTATAGCCACTTCCTCCGGCTGCGCCATGTAGACAAAGCCGCCCACTTGCGCGTACTCGCCTTCGGTGTTCTCACGCACGATCACCATGTCGATCTCGCCGCCCGCGCGCCCGGCCAGCGGCGATTTCACGCCCGGATACAGGTACGCGGGGCGCACGTTGGCGTACTGGTCGAAAGCCCGCCGTATGGGCAGCAGCAATCCGTTCAGCGTGGTGTGATCGGGAATATCCGGATGTCCCACCGCGCCCAGCAGGATCGCATCGCACGGCTGCAGCAAATCCAGCGCGCCGGCCGGCATCATCTTCCCCCAACGGAAAAAGTGCGATGCGCCCCATTCGAAGTCTTGAAACGCGAAAGTGACGTTATGTTTGTGGGCCGTCTTCTCCAGCACGCGCTTGGCCTGGGGCACGACCTCCAATCCCACGCCATCGCCGGCGATCACCGCAATTGTGAGGGTCTTCATGGAACCTCTCAATTCTACCGTGGTGGCACAGGCGGTTTCGCGTGGGGCAGGCGCTTTCGCCTGCCAACCGCCGAGCTTCAGTTCGCTGGTAGCGGGGCAGGCGTTTTTCGCCTGCGTCTCAGCCGCAGCGTGAAGGCATTCCGCGGCCATACACTTCGCTGCGCGGCTTCTCACCATGCGGCGCCGGATCAAAGCACCTCCGGATATCTCATTTCGGAAGTATGATGAGAGCAGCGATGCAGCGATCGGCGATATCGTTCTTACTGGCAGCCCTCACTTTTTCCGTGCAGTCGCCTGCCGCGGATTGGCCGCGATTCCGTGGACCGAACGGCGCCGGATTCGCGGAAACCTCCGCGCTGCCGGATAGCATCGGACCAGACAAGCATGTTGTGTGGAAGACCGCCCTGCCGCCTGGCCATTCTTCTCCAGTGATCAGCGGCGATCGTATCTTCCTGACGGCGTTCGAAGGAGACAAGCTCTTCACGATCGCCCTGGATCGCGGCAGCGGCAAGATCCTGTGGCGTCGCGAATCTCCGCGCGACCGTCATGAGAAACTCGACTCGCAGAACAGCCCTTCGTCGCCGACTCCAGCGGCGGACGGCCGCAACGTATACGTCTTTTTTCCCGATTACGGGCTCCTCTCCTATTCCTTCGAAGGCAAGGAACGCTGGCGCACCCCGCTGGGGCCGTTCGACAACATGTATGGCATGGGTGTGTCGCCCATTCTGGCCGGCGATAAAGTCATTTTGATCTGCGACCAGGGGCACGACTCGTTCGCCGCCGCGTTTTCTCAGGCCGAGGGCGAGCAAATGTGGAAGACGCCGCGGCCCGAAGCTCTCAGCGGACATTCCACGCCGATTGTGTATCGGCCGCCAGGCAAGGGCGGCGATGCTGGCGATGCCGCCGGCATTCAAATCATTGCGCCCGGTTCATTCCGGCTGGATGCCTACGATCTCGTGTCTGGCAAAAGCGTCTGGTGGGTGAACGGTCTGGCTTCGGAGATGAAATCGGTGCCGGTACTGGATGGCGATACGATTTATCTCAACGGCTTCAATACGCCCTTCAACGATCCGGGTAAACATGTCCCGATTCCCTCGTTTGCGGATGCGCTGGCGAAATACGATACCAACCACGATGGCGCGTTGCAGCAATCGGAACTGCCCGAGGGTCCGATGCGCCTTTTTTTCCCGTTCGAAGACACCAACCATGATGGAAAACTAGATGCCGCCGAATGGAAATCCTTCCAAGCGGTGATGGCGGCGGAGAACGGCCTGCTGGCGCTGCACGCCGGTGGCTCGGGCGACATGACCGCCACGGCCTTGCGCTGGAAGTATCAAAGCAAGGTGCCGCAGCTCCCCTCCGCGCTGCTCTATCGTGGAGTGATCTACATGATCAACGATGGCGGTATTCTCACCACCCTCGATCCGGCAAACGGACAGGCGTTCAAACAGGGCCGTCTGCGAGGCGCGGTGGACAAGTATTACGCTTCGCCGGTGGCGGCCGACGGCAAAGTTTTCTTCGTCGGTAACTCCGGCGTAGTCACGATCCTGAAGGCCGGTCCGGATCAGGAGATTCTCTCGGTCAACGAGCTGGACGACGAATGCTTTGCCACGCCGGCGATCGCCGATGGGCGTATCTACATACGCACGCGCGGGATGCTTTATTGCTTCGGCTTGTAATGGCAAGAAAAAGCAACCGCCGATCAAAGCTCTAATTTCCTGTCCCTCCTAACTCTTTACAACGTCCGACTAAGCCAAAGTGGGGCGGACGCCCTCGTCCGCGCGCGACCCCCCGGTCGCGCTCTTGCCCTCATTGTAAATTCTTACGTGGGACAGAACACTAACTTGCCGACTCGGTGCCCTTGCGTGCTGCCGGAATCCAAAAACTGTATCACCGTGCAACCTTCCGCGTACCTGATCGGAACAAGTGCGATCCCCATCTGGGTCGTGGCCGGCGGCCCGCACTAAATTAGCGGCGAATTAGAGACCCTCAAGTGGCCCGTGCGGGGCTTAGCGGTCGGCCGCGTGCAACTTCCCTCCCCTTGCCGGCGCCGCCTCAACGTTTGCCGTGATCGATTCCAACGCCGCCAAGTGCCGGCGGTGTAGATCCAGCCGCGCACACGCCCCCTCGCGTTCGTGCCGCCAGAAGCGCTTGCAGAGTTTCGCCGGCATGGGTCGAGCGCGTGCGCGTGGGCAAGTTCTGAACCCCAGCTCAAAAACATCGTTTTTCAGGCCCCATTGCGTGTCGCATTGTGTCCTTCAGATTGGCGGCGTGTGATACGCTAACCGAAAACCGCGAGTAAAATTGGAGATCCCGGTTCAAATGAGCGCTCAGCCACAACTTCAACCAATCCGGCACGCAGCTCCGCACTGGAGCCTTGCCTCCCGCGTCGCCTTACGCTTCTGCTGCGTGTACTTCGGACTCTTCTGCCTGGCGACGCAGATCTTCGGCAGCTTGTTTCCCATCCCCAACGTCGATTTCCCAGATCCAGCCTCGCTCTGGCCGATGCGCCAGATTGTCTTCTGGACCGCCGCGCACATTTTCGGCGTTAGGCAATCCTTGGTCTACACGGGCAGCGGCAGCGGCGACAAAACCTTCGACTGGGTATTGGCGTTCTGTCTGTTGATCCTGGCGGCGCTCGCCACGGCCATCTGGTCTGTTCTAGACCGCCGGCGCGAAAGCTACGTGACGCTCCACAAGTGGTTTCGTGTCGTGATTCGTTTTGCCCTTGCCTCGCAGATGATTGTCTACGGGATGGATAAGGTCGTGCCGCTGCAAATGCCTTTCCCTTTTCTCACCCGATTGGTCCAACCGTACGGCAGCTTCTCGCCGATGGGGGTTCTGTGGTCGTCAATCGGCGCTTCCCAGTCATATGAAATCTTCGCCGGCTGCGCGGAGATGCTCGGCGGCATTCTGCTCATCTTCCCCCGCACCACGATGCTAGGTGCGCTGGTCAGCCTGGCAGACCTGGTTCAAATCTTCGCGCTCAATATGACCTACGACGTCCCGGTGAAACTCTTCTCCTTCCACCTGATTCTGATGTGTCTCTTCCTGCTCGCGCCCGACTTCTCACGGCTGGCCGACTTCTTCTTGCGCAATCGCGAGGCCAGGCCTTCCAGCGCGCCTCCCCTCTTCCGCACCCGCCGCTCCAACCGCATCGCCTTCGCGGCGCAAATCGTCTTTGGGGCCTGGCTGGTCGGAATGAACATATATGGCGCTCGGATCGCTTGGCACACCTACGGCGGCGGACGCACGAAGTCGCCGTTATATGGCATTTGGGACGTGGAGAAGATGTCGGTCGACGGCCAGTTCCACCCGCCGCTTCTCACGGATCGCGACCGCTGGCGGCGCGCCATCTTTGACTTCCCCACCAGAATCACTTTCCAGCGCCCGGACGATTCGTTCAGCGGATATGGCGCTGCCATCAACGTAACCAACAAAACCATTGCCCTGACGAAGAACGGCGACAAGAACTGGAAGGCCAACTTCACCTTCGACCGCCCGGTCAAGGATCAGTTGACACTGGACGGCGACATGGACAGCCACAAGATTCACATGTCGCTACGGCTGGCTGACCGCGATAAATTCCTGCTCGTCAATCGCGGCTTCCAGTGGATACAGGAATACCCGTTCAACCGCTGACTCGTGCCAGCCTTAGCTTCCCACGGGGTGTCGCGGGTAATCGATCTCCCGCAGCGTAGGGATTGAACCGCCGGCCGATGCCAGCCAGCCGGCGACAAAGTTGAAAAGAGAGCGCAAGCGGTACATCGCGGCGGCCGGCGTGCCTGCGAGTGCGTTATCCTGGCGGAAGCTAGTGGGAGTCGGATTCGGAATGTTGCAATAGAATCAATAACTTGCCTGTTATCAATCTACCTCTGACCCCACAGGCAACCCCGATTTCCCACTCTGTGTCACCTGTATGTCACCTGGATCAGCGCCGCTGGCGCATCGCCCGACGTACCGCTCCGCCTCGTTAAGCAGCGTCCGCACAGAGTGGCCGCCGAGTCCGCCTTCGGGCGGATTGCACGCCCGTACCTCGTGACCGTGCCGGAAGGCGTGCGTACGAAGGAGGCCCGGCCACCGGAGGCCCTCGCGCGTAAAGATCGATTATTGCTTGTTTTCGCAGTTGGCTAGGCAAGCGGTATCTAGCAGCCGCCCTCCAGGTTAGCCGCCGGTTCCGCAGGTGCAGATGCCGTAGCCGCTGGCGTTGTCGAGAATCGACTTGCAGAGGCTCGCCAGATGAGATACCTCAGTTGAACTCAGCGTCGCGTCTTGGAAGTCGGTCTCCGTCACGTAGGGACCGAAACCGGTCGGGATCTGAATGTGCGTTCCCCAACCGCGGACTGCCGGTGTCGGGACAGGCTTCGACGGGTTGCAAGTCGGCGCACCGCTGGAAGAGATAATTTTAATCGTACCGAAGGTCAGAACTTCAGGGACCAGCGGGCTCCTCGTAAGGTTATTGTTCACCGAAATGGTGCTTAGGCTGTCCGGAGTCAGGCTGCAACCGCAACATTGTAATAACTCCTGGTTTGGATCGAGCACATAGATCATCGCGCAGATGCTGCCGCCCGAAGTTCCCGGATTGGTCAGATATACCGTACCATCGGGCACTCCGGCTGTGTTGGCATTGGAGAAGTAGGTTACCTTGAACGTATCGGCCAGAGGCGTCGTTGGCGGCCAGATAACGGCCGGAGGCGTCGCTTGCGCCCAGATAATACTGGACGAGAGCACCACTCCGAGGACAGCTAAGGCCGTTAGAGTCAGCAGTCGTGAAATTCGCGTTCGATTCATCGATCATCCTCGTAGAAAATAACCACTGCCGGGGAAATAACCACTACCGGGGAATAACCACTGGCGGCCGGCATCACGGGCGGCCGGTCACCTGCTGGAATATTATGCAGAACTTGCTCTGTCATGCAAGAGGCGATTTCTGCTATTTTGTTTACCACCCCCGCTCGCGCCGCCTGGGAGATGCGTTATGTGCGCAAAAACACGAAGCGATCAATCGACCCATTTCAATCTGCATTGGATCGAACGCGTGCGAGCGGATCCCGGCAATCGCGGCACCGCGCGCCGCGGCGATATTTCAATCTGCATTGGATCGAACGCGTGCGAGCGGGGCAGTTCTGGCTGCCATAGCTCGCCCATACGCCGCGGATTGGCGCTTGGCTGCTGCCGCCAGTCGAGCTGGCATGGCCAGCACCGCGAATAGGGCGATCACGCTTGCAGGTTGGCAGGGGGCTGTTGCCCATTGTGTCACCCAGCAGCAAGGCTATATTATATTGTTTAAATTATATTGCTTAGAATGGCGGAAGCTAGTGGGAGTCGAACCCACCTGCAATACTCAAGTACCGCACGGCGGGTTTGAAGCCCGCGCCCAGCACCGGCCAAGATTAGCTTCCGTACCGATTGTAGCGGTTTTGGCAAAATAGAAGGGATCATGCGCAGAATGCTGGTTCTCTTCGTTTTGCTGAGCACGGCGTGCTGGGCACAAGAACGCATCCCCATCATTCTCGATACCGACATCGGCGACGATATCGACGACGCCCTGGCGCTGGCCCTGGCGCTACAATCGCCGGAGCTGGATGTACGCGCGGTGACCACCGTCATCGACGACACCGAGACGCGCACGCGTCTGGCCTGGAAGGAGCTGGGTCTTTATGGCCGCCACGATGTCCCCGTGGCTACCGGCGCGAGCGAGCCGCTGCTCGATCCTGTACGCACCACGCGCGCGCGGCAATTTGAAGTGCTCACCGAGGCCGACACGGTTCCCGCTGCCGCGCACCGCCGCGCGGCCGATCTCATCATCGATACGTTGATGGCCTCCCCGCAGCCGATCACGCTGGTGCCCATAGGGCCGCTCACCAATATCGCGCTGGCGCTCAAGGGCGAGCCGCGCATCAAGCCCAAGATCGCGCGCATTGTGCTCATGGGCGGCGCGTTCCACATGCTGCAACAGGAGTACAACATCTGGCGCGACCGCGTGGCCGCGGAGATCGTGTTCTCGTCCGGCGTGCCCATCACCGCCGTCGGTCTCGATGTCACGACGCGCTGCAAGCTCGAAGGCGCCGACCTGGCGCGCCTGCGGGCGGCCGATAATCCCGCCAGCCGCTTCCTGGTAAAGCTCATCGAGTTGTGGCAGAACGGCCATGCCGGCCAGTATCCGACGCTGCACGATCCGCTGGCCGTGGCGGTGGCGTTTCAGCCCAATCTGGTCGAGACGCAATTGGGAAGAGTGCAAGTGGAAACGAGTTGCTGCGTGACTAACGGCATGACCATGTTCACGGCTGCCGATCAATTGCCGCACGGCCTTCAGGCGACCACGTTGATAGCGCGCGACGTTGACGTGCGCCGTTTTCTGGACTTATTCCTGGCGAGGCTGGCCGCCCCACCCCGCAACAAATAAAGCCGTGGGGCAGGTTGTTAACCTGCGGGCCGATTGTCAATCGGCCCTCTCAGGATTCGCACCACGGGCGCTATGGCTTCGGGCCGACCGTAATCTCCAGGAAATCGCCGGTCTCCGATTCCGTCGCCGAGATGGGCCCGGTCGTGACGCCAGCTTCGACAAATGCCTTCGCCAGGGCCGTCGCGAATTGCCGCCGGTGTGCGCCGACCTCTAATGTTATTCCCGGCTGCGGCTTCCCGAATACGAGGGCGGGAGCCAGCGACACCACGATGCCGGCCTGTTCCAAAGCGGCCTTGATCTGTTCCGCGAAGGCCGCGATCTCCGGATCGCCCGGGTGTACTACGATCGACGCCTTTTGTCCTTTGAAAGCGGCGAGCGCGGAGACAATCGCCTTGCGCTGCCCAGCTCGTATGCGCCTCGGAGCGAGCTGTTCTTCGAGCCGCAAGCGGGCCGTGCGCTCTTTTTCCACTTCCGATTGCAGCCCAAGGTTCTGCTTCTGTAACTGCTCGCGATGCACCTGTGAGCCCGCCACGACGGTTTCCAGCCTCTTCAGCTCCTCAAGAGATAGTGCGGCCTGCGCAGTGGCACGGGCCGCGCCGGCATTGGCCTGGGCGACTACTTCCGCCGATGTGACCTGAAGCCGCTTGATTTCGGCATTCTTAACGAAGGAGACCCGCGCGGCAAAGAGAGCGACCAGAAGACTGGCGGTCGCCGCCAGACATACGCACACAATATAGGCGAAGGTCGACCAGTACAGGCCCCTTTCCAGAAAATGCACGTTGGAGAGGTCCGGCAAAGCACTTATAGAATGGCAGCCCGAATCCGTGTTTGCAACGCCAGCCGTACTCATAGATCCAGGAACTAGGACCGTCCGCTCGCCCGCTCGCCCCTTCGCCCGCTCAGACCGATCCCGCTCGGGGCAGGTGTAGTAGAACCGTTGGTACCCGCGACGTGGCGCGGTTCTATTCGTACCGTAATGCGCTCACCGGCTGAATCCGCATCGCTCGTATGGCAGGCGCCAGCCCCGCCAACAATCCCACGAGCACGATCAGGATCGTGGCGCCGACCATCGCCCACGCATCGTGCGCCCGGACCCCGTAGAGCTGCGATTCCGCCAACCGCCCCAGCGCATAGCTGGCAGGAAGCCCCACAGCCACACCGATCGCCAGCAGCCAGCCTACTTCGCGCATCACATTCAGCAGGAGTCCTTGCGGCGCGGCGCCTAGCACCAGGCGGATGCCGAACTCGCGCGTGCGCCGCGCCACCGAGTACGAAATCGTTCCATACAGCCCGACGGCCGCCAGAATCGCCGCCAACAAGGCGAACGCGACGGCCAGGGTCGCCATCAGCCGGTCCGTGTAAATGCTATCGCGCAGCATCGCCTTCATGGAGGTGAGCTGGTCGATCGGAAGGTTGCGATCCAACTGCTTCACGGCTGCGCGTACCGCGGTCATGACGCTGGCTTCATTACCTTGCGTACGCACGAAGAAAGCGGATTGCTGCGTAAACTCCTCGCCGCCTTGCTCGAAAGGCACATACAGGATGCGCGGGGGCTTCTCCCGCAGATCGTTCATCCGCGAATCTTTGACCACCCCCACAATTTGCGCGTCCGCTTCGTTGGAGCCTATAACGATGTGGCGCCCGACAGGGTTCGCGCCTTCAAAAAGAAACCGGGCGAATGCCTCGTCGATGATGACCACCGGCGCCGATTTAGCGTTGTCGTTCGCATCGAAATCCCGCCCCGCCAGGAGCGGAGTCCCGAGAGTGGCGAAGTACCCCGGACTGACCGAGTTCTCACTGCAATTGACGAACTCCTGACCGGCGTTGCGCGTTTCGGGCGCTTTAACGCCAGAACCCCACCCCCAGCCAGCCAGCGGAATAAGATAGGCGCTGGCTGCGCTTTTCACGCCTGGAAGACCGCCCAGCCTTTCGCGCAACTCGCGAAACAAGGCAAGCCTGCGCTCGGATTTGTACCCGCTCAGGCTCGGATCGATCGCGAATGTAATCAGGTGCTCGGTCCGCATACCCGGATCGCTACGCACCAGGTTTACCAGGCTGCGCGTAAACAGGCCGGCGCCGATCAGCAACAACAAAGAGATGCAGATCTGGGCCACCATCAAGCCTTGGCGGGCCCGCGATTGCGAACCGCTGGCGCTCATACCCCCGGTCTGCTCTTTCAGAGCCGACGCAACGCCGTATCGCATCGCCTGGAGAGCCGGCGCCAGACCGAACAGCAATCCGGTGAGCAAGGAGAGCGCGATACTGTAGCCGAGCAGGCGAATGTCCAATTGTGGCGCCAGCCAGCCGCCGGCTGCGTCGGCCGGCAGCAGCGCCAATAACCCCTCCGCGAGGTTCTCGGACAGGAACAGGCCGAGCAGTCCACCCGCCAACGCCAGAATCCCGCTTTCCACCATTAACTGCCGGACGAGCTGCCAGCGGGTCGCGCCCACCGCCAGCCGGATCGCAATCTCCCGCTGGCGGGCGGTTGCCCGCGCGATCAGCAGATTCGCCACATTGGCGCAAGCGATCAACAGCACCAGCCCGACCATCACCGCCAGAACCACCAGCGGAGTCTCCCATTGGGCGCGCAACACATTCAGCCCCTGAGACGCCGATTGCGTCTTCAGAGGTTTGGCGAGAATCTTTTTGCGGTCGTCCTCTTTGAGGTCTTTCATCTGCGGCAACTCATCCCGTAGCAACGATCGAAAAAGCGGCAGCAGCACGGCGTCGGCACGCTGCCGGCCGACACCCGGCTTGAGCCGTCCCACAATACTGAGCCAGTAATAATCCGCCCGATCGTTCCCCTTCCAGCCGGGGGAGAGCACGCCCATCATCGACATTGGCGCGAAAAAGTTGGGATCTCCTCCGGTGAGGAGGCTTCGGAAACCGCGCGGCGCCACGCCCGCGACCAGCACGGGCTGGCGGTTCACGGACACTTGGCTGTTCAAGACTCGCGGATCGGCTCCGAAATGGGACACCCAATAGGCGTAGCTGAGGACGATCGTGGGATTTTGGCCCGGCGCGTCATCGGAGGGAATCAGGAGGCGCCCCAGCGTAGGCCTCACGCCCAGTACTTC
>JBEKUO010000022.1:0-23394 GCA_049514955.1 Bryobacteraceae bacterium
ATGCTTACCCGCTCTGCCGCGAGTTCCGCGAAAAGCTAGCGGTGGACAGGATTTCGAGCGCAGCCCCCGCCAACCAGGGCGTGGGTCCCTGCAACGCTCTGGACGACGCGGAGCGCCTGGGCCGAGGTAACGTCGGGTTGAAAATGCCTCCGCAAACCGACGGAATGTCGGGCCCGCATCGCGGGCGGGCGTTGGCTGATTGACAAGGAGACAAGGGACGAGGCCGGGAGCGTCAGTCTCCTCAGCCGCGACGGCGGATTGGTCGGGCGTGCTACAGTAGATTTATCATCGATTTAGCCATCAGGTCCCCATCGTCTAGCCCGGCCTAGGACATCGCCCTTTCACGGCGGTAACGGGGGTTCGAATCCCCCTGGGGACGCCATCATATCCCTTTTGCTCCGCCTTCCTTCAGTTGATCGAAAAGATGGGGGGATCGCCATAACGAGCCAGTAAGACGAGCGTGGAGCGCTCGGAGCGGGCACCTCCACTCGAACAACGCCTACCACCCGCGTGTTGGCGCAGTTGTTCGATGCGTCTATAGCGGCGCGTCGTGCTGAGTGGCGCAACTGCGGCGCCGGCTCCCGCGATCCACGGCCTCCGCACGTTGCGTGGGAGTGTATCATAGCGATTTGGTTCGCTTTTGCGGGAGGGGCTCACATGACCAACGAACAGCTCGACCAGCTTTCCATCAACACCATTCGCACCCTGTCGATAGACGCGGTGCAACAAGCCAATTCCGGCCACCCCGGAGCGCCCATGGCGCTGGCGCCGGTGGCCTACTGGTTGTGGCAGCACTACCTGCGGTTCGATCCCGAGGACCCCATCTGGCCCAATCGGGACCGCTTCGTTCTCTCCAACGGGCACGCCTCCATGCTGCTTTACTCCCTGCTGCACCTCTGCGGCGTGAAGGCCGTCAACCCGCAATACGAAGCGCTGGGCGAGCTTTCCGTGAAGCTGGAGGATATCAAGCGCTTCCGGCAGCTCGACAGCCGCTGCCCCGGCCACCCCGAATACCGCTGGACGTCGGGTGTCGAAACTACGACCGGGCCGTTGGGCCAGGGCTGCGCCGACAGTGTGGGCATGGCCATGGCGCGCTGGTGGATGGCGAAGCAGTTCAACCGGCCCGGCTTCGAGATGTTCGATTACGACGTGTACGTGATCTGCGGCGACGGCGACATGATGGAGGGTATCTCCAGCGAGGCGGCGTCGCTGGCGGCCCACCACCGGCTTTCCAATCTCTGCTGGATCTACGACAACAACAAGATCACCATCGAAGGCCATACCGCCCTGGCCTTCAGCGAGGACGTCGCGACGCGGTTCATAGGCTATGGCTGGAACGTCGCGCGCGTCAGCAACGCCAACGATCTGGAGATGATGGACCGCGCGCTCCAGGTGTTCCAGGATACCAACGACCGGCCCACGCTGATTATCGTGGACAGCCACATCGCCTACGGCGCGCCCCACAAACAGGACACCAGCGGCGCGCACGGCGAGCCTTTGGGCGAAGAAGAAGTGCGGCTGGCCAAACGCGCCTACGGATGGCCCGAGGACGCCAAATTCCTGATCCCGGATGGCGTGCGCGAGCACTTCCGCGCAGGCATGGGCGAGCGCGGCGGCGAGCTGCGGAATGCGTGGATGGCCCGCTTCGAGGAATACAAGGCCGAATATCCGGACCTGGCGGATCAGCTCTACCGCATGCAGCACCGGCAGCTTCCGGAAGGCTGGGACACGGACCTGCCCGTCTTTCCCGCCGATCCCAAAGGGCTGGCCACGCGCGATTCCTCTGGCAGGGTACTCAACAAAATCGCCTGGAACATTCCCTGGCTGATCGGCGGCGCGGCGGACCTGTTCCCCTCCACCAAGACCCGCCTCACCTTCGAGCGAGCTGGCGATTTCGAATTCGACGATCGCGCCGGCCGCAACATGCACTTCGGCATACGCGAGCACGCCATGGGCGCCATCGTGAACGGCTTGTCGCTTTCCAAGATCCGAGCTTACGGCTCCACGTTCCTGATCTTCAGCGACTACATGAAGCCGGCTATACGCCTCAGCGCCATCATGGAGCTGCCGGTGGTTTTCATCTTCACGCACGACTCCATCGGCGTGGGCGAGGATGGCCCTACGCATCAGCCGATCGAGCAGCTCGCCTCGCTGCGCGCGGTTCCCGGCCTGGTGACACTGCGCCCGGCGGATGCCAACGAAGTCGTGGAGTGCTGGAAGGTGATCGCGAAGCAGCGCCATCAGCCGATCGCGCTCATCCTCACCAGGCAGGCGCTGCCCACGCTGGACCGCTCCAAATACGCGGCGGCCTCGGGCGTTCAGAACGGCGCCTATATTCTGGCCGAAGCGCCGGACGCGAACCCCGAGGTTCTGCTGCTTTCGACCGGCAGCGAAGTGGCGTTGTGTGTCCAGGCGTACGAGCAGCTTAAGACCGAAGGCATACGCGCGCGCGTGGTCAGCATGCCGAGTTGGGAGCTGTTCGACAAGCAGCCGCGGGAGTATCGCGAGGCCGTCATCCCGCCGCACGTGACCGCGCGCGTTTCCGTGGAGCAGGCCTCCGTGCTTGGATGGGACCGCTACGTGGGCCTCCATGGACGCACGATCGGCATGCACACTTTCGGCGCTTCGGCGCCCCTAAAAGAGCTCCAGAAGAAGTTCGGCTTCCTGCCCGAGACCGTGGCAACGGCCGCGCGCGAGGTGCTGGCGGAATCGAAGCGGCAAGCCCCGGCTCCCGTGGGCGTCCGCGACTGAGGCTGCCAGTCTTCAACCCGATGTGGTTATGGTGCTGGTATTCGTGCTGGGCGGCGTGATCGAGGCCTGGTAGGCCCCCAGCACCTGCTGCACCATGTTTTGGATCAAGGTTGCGGAACTGGCGCCGCTGGTGGTGTCTGTCTGTGTGGCTGGCTGCAACAGCGCCGCAGCCAGGGAATCGTTCATGTAGGCTTGGAAATTGCCCTGTTGCTCCATGGCTTGCAACTCGGACGTGGCGCTGACGCCGTTGGTCTGCGCCGTACTGCTAGCCGTAATGCTATTGGACGACGCCGGGGCCATACTCTGGTAAGCGGCCGGATCCAGATAGCTCAGGGGATTAATTGCACTGGACACGATGTGCCTCCGCTTTCCTTATCGGCCGGATACGGCGGCAGTTGCGGCTACGGGGGCGTGCCGGCGCCGGGCTAACACACGCTTTGACGTCAGCGTTCAAGGAACCGACCGGCAAACTCGCCGTGCTTCCTGGCAGCCTTTGGGCGGTAATCGGGAGAGGCTCTTCTCTTTTTCACCGTGACATTTTAGAACTCGATCCTACGCGCTATATTAAGGGTCGAGGTTTTTAGGCTAATGCTCATCCTTAACCCCTGCTTTTCGTATATTTGGCTGGGGTAAGTTTTTAATGCGTCGTACCTCTATTTATTCTTCTTCTTGACGGTCGCGCTGATATGCGATATCTTCTCAACATACACTCGGTCAGGAGGACTGTAATGCTCAAGACTCTGTCCTTCGTGTCGTTTCTGTGCGGTCTGATGTTAACCGCGCACACTGCAACGGCCCAACGCAGCAATGTCACGACCAACACCGACGGCACAAAATATAAAGCATGCGGTGACGTGCCTTCGGGCAGCGTCGCTAGCGGTGTCCTGGTGTTTACGAGCTGTTCGTAGTGCTGGTAAGCCATGCCAAAGAGAACGCTTCCACTCACATTACTGCTAGCCTTTGGATGCGCCGGGCAAACCGACGCGGGCCAAACGCCAGTCTATAAATTACTCTATTCCCCAGCATCCGGCGCCGTTCCTGGCGGAAACCCGAACGCGATGATTGAGGTCGAGCCGGGTTTGTTCGATGTGTTAGCAATTCGAGACAATGGTACGAGCGGGCCATCGATTTTCAGCATCTCCAGTACTGGAACGTTCAACTTGATCTACTCGTTCCAGCCTCCTTCCATGCTAATGTCGACATTCGTCCAAGCGCCGAACGGGTTGGTTTATGTCCCAGGCTTCATTGCGCCCAACAATTTCTACTTTTCGCTTGCCCCAGCGGGCAAGGACTTCCAGCAGTATCCGTTTCCAGGCCATTGGGGAACCGCTTGGCAAACGCTCGTTGTGCCGCCGAATGAGCTTTACGACATCGTAGCCGTCGCGACCGGCGGTCCGTCGACTTATGGGTTTGCCCAGATCGATGAAGCTGGCAAGATTACGATCCTCCATCAGTTCTCTGGAAACGACGGTGTTCCGATCGGCAACAACATAACCTACGGGGCAGATGGCAACATCTATGGTGTCGGCAGCGAAACTATCGGGGTAAGCCCCGGCTTTATCTTTCGCTTCACACCCACTGGCGCGTACTCAAAGCTCTTAAGCTTCCCCTCATTCCCCGATGTCGCAACGCTTGCCCTGATTTCCGCGTCTGACGGCAACCTATACGGGATCTTTGGTGGAGGAGGCTCCAACAACACGGGAGAAATCTATCAGGCCACCCTTTCCGGGCAATTGCAAACCGTGGCTAGTTTCCCTGCCACTGGTATGACTAAGCCCCTGTCGCTGATGGAGGCCGCTGACGGCAACATCTACGGCAGCACCAACTCGAACTTCATTTTCCGCTATAACCTGACGACCCATCAGCTCACCCCTGTGTACCGCTTGGACCCGTATGGGTCGCAAGGCCATTGTGCCTGTCAACTTGTCGAAGGCATGGACGGCAAACTCTACGGCGTCACACCGATTGGCGGCAACTACCCTGGCATTGGGGCGGTATTCAGTCTGAATATCGGGCTGCCGAAGCCGAAGCCGTTCATCACCGGCCTGTACCCGTCCTCTGGGCCGGTCGGCCAGAGGGTGATCTTGTGGGGGAACTATCTGCTGGGCACTAACTCGGTCGCCTTCAACGGCGTTCCCGCTACCAGCGCAGTGGCCACCTCGGCTCAATCCGTCCTGGTCACTGTTCCGGCTGGCGCGGCGACAGGACCCGTGACGATCACCACAGCGAACGGCTCCTTCACGACTGGTCAGAATTTCACCATACAATAAGGCCTATGTAGATGCTTGATTTTGACCGGACGGCCGCGCCGAAAGCGAATTCGGTTCGTCTGTGGAATTTGCGGGGCGGCGAAACTCGCTGCCCCACTAATGCGCCGAGTATTGCTCCTGCGGCGGGTTCAGCTTGATCTCGATGGTCTTCTCTTCTTCGTCCACATCGTAGGTCTGGCTGAAGGTCTGATAACCCTTGGCGATCACATCGACTTTGATGGAGCCCTGGGGGATCTCCGGCACCTTCGCGAGGCCTTCCTGATTGGTGCGCATCTCCCAGGTCGTGCGGATTTTTTTGATCTTGAACGCGGACCGGCCCTTCACGAATCTGACGATGACGTCCGCGCGGTCGAGGGGCTTGCCACCGCGCGTCATGACCTGAATGTTGAGCTTCGTCATCGGCGGGCCGGCCCACGCCGCCAGCGCGCAGAAAAGCAAGGCAGGCAGAACCGCCAAACGGGTACGCATCTTTCGATTATGGCATGCGGAGTCAGGCGATATCCGGCAGCAGGAATCGCGCCGGCCGGCCGCTCGCAGCCGTCACAGCTTCGGCGGCCAGATATCCGCTGCGCACGGCGCCCTCCATGGTGGCGGGCCAGCCGGAGCGCGTCCAATCGCCGGCCAGGAACAGGTCCGTACGGCTGGTCTCCGGCGCGGGGCGCAGCGCTTCGGTCCCCGGCGCGGCTGAAAACGTGGCGCGCAATTCCTTGATGACGTGCGCCTTCTCCATCCGGGCCTGGCGCGCGTCGGGGAAGAATTCGCCCAGTTCGTCGAGCGCCAGCGCGACGATATCCGCGCGGCTCATGGCGGCCAGATCGCGCGACGCGCTGACCACGAGTTGCAGGTAGCGGCCCGCCGACTTGTTGAACATCCATTGGATCGTGCGGTCGAGCAAGGTGGCGTGCGGCAGATCGGTCACCGCGCGATCGAACCACAGATGTATGCCGGTGATCGGGGAGTGCTCGAAGGCGGGCGCGGGCAGGCCGAGCCCCGCCAGGCGCTCGAAGGGCAGCGCGCAAATATAATAGTCGGCGGTGCGGCGCTGGCCGCCGGCGGTGATGCCTTCCGGGTCGATGCGCTCCACGGGGCAGCGCAGCCGCAGCGAGATATCGCCGATCCCGCGCCAGAGTTCCGCGCGATAGAGTTCGCCTAAAGGGATGGCGGGCACGCCCATCTCGTAGGCATCCGCGCGCGCCAGGAAGCCCAGCCAGAAGACCTGAAACCCGTGGCGCGCGGCCATGCGGTCCACGTCCTCGTTGACCGCGCTGACCAGAACCTGGCGCCAGAAGCGCTCGATCGCGCGGGGAGTCTGCCGCTTCTGAAGCAGCCAGTCGAGCATCGTGATGCTGTCGAGATCCTTGCGGCGGGTCCGCTCGCGCCGTAGCGCCAGCAGTCCGCGGGCGATGGCGATCTTGTCCCCGGCCCCCAGGAAGCGCATCTTCATAAACGATTCGGTGAAATGCAGCGGGGCAGGCAGCGCGCCGCGCCGCAGCGTGGACACACGGCCGCCCGGCTCGATGAAGTAGAACTCGCGATAGAAGCGAATGGAGTCCTGGACGCCGAGCCGCGCATAGAAATCCAGCAGGTTCACGCAGCAGCGCAGCAGGATGTGCTGGCAGTTGTCGATCAGCTCGGAGGCATCGCTGGCAGGCGAAAGCGGGAAGGAAGTCGCGCGGCCGCCGAGGAACGGGCGCGATTCGAACACCTCCACGTGGAAGCCAGCGCCGCCGAGCGCCGCCGCCGCGGAGAGCCCCGCCAGTCCGCCGCCTATGACGATCGCGCTGGGCATCCTTTATGATAGCGGCATCATAGCGGCTTCGCGGCAAAGATCTGCTTTCGGGCGGCGCCTCGCTGCACGGTTGCGCGCAATGCCAGAGCCGACACAACCACCATCCACCAGCCACTAACCACCAGCCACGGCGAGCTTTGCTCGCACGGCCGAGCCGGCCTCCTCGAGATTGCCCATTTCCAGCCAGAGCCGACACAACCACCATCCACCAGCCACTAACCACCAGCCACGGCGAGCTTTGCTCGCCTTGACGCCACCGTTGTGATACCCTGAAATCGCCAGAGTGGTGGAGCACCAGCCCAAGTACCAGGGATTGGCGGATGCGAAAACCTGGGGCGTCAGGGCCTGCCCTTTATGAGGGCCTTTAATCCGGGAAACCGGAGCGCCTTCCCCTTTGTGACATATCCACTCTGGCCTTCTCGTATCATTCCCAACCGAAATGGAGACGCAGGAGAAGGCTGGCATCTTGAAGGAACTCGCGGCCGGCCAGGATGCCTTCCTCGACGCTATGCGAGGGCTTCCCGAAAGCCTGGCGGCCACCAGCCCTGGGCCCGGCCGGTGGTCCGTGATCGAATGCGTGGAACATGTAGCTGTCGCTGAGAATTTCCTGCTCACGCAGATGACGCGAGCGGAGCGTTCCGGCGCACCCGTCGTGAACCAAAGGCGGGAAGCCGCCATCCTGGCCCGAGGCGCCGACCGGAGCACTCCCGCGATCTCACCGGAAGTGGCCAGGCCTACGGGACGCTTCGCGACTCTGGCAGACGCGGTGGCCGGCTTCTTGACCACGCGCGAGCATACCGTCCGGTTCGTCGAGACCTGCGACGAAGATCTGCGATCCAAGCCGATGACACATCCGCTGATGGGTACCATCAACTGCCACGAGGCTCTGCTGTTGATCGCGGTGCATCCGAGGCGGCACGCCAGCCAGATTCGGGAAATCAGGGCCGCGCTCGGTTAGCCTGCCGGGCTGCTCGCGGCCGGCTAGTTCAGCCGCTGGCGGCGAGTTGAGCTCGCCCGCGCTGCGCCAGCGTCCGCCGCCGCGCAGTGTTTGATTTTGGGACGCGTTGTTCAAGGGCGGTCACGACCCGGGCCGGACAGACGCCCGATTTACATTGACACTGAACGATTTAACCCCCGGCCAGCGATTGGCACCCTAACTGTTCTACAGTAGTACCGTCACACCCGATGAGACCTTTATGATCCGGCCTGAATCCAGCGCGCCGCGTACGTTGATCGCGGACGATCAGCCCGATGTTCTCGAAGCTCTGCACCTGCTGTTGAAGCGCGAAGGCTACGAGATCGAAATGGTCAACTCTCCGAAGGCGGTGCTGGAACGCCTGCAAAGCCGCGAGTACGATGTCCTGCTGATGGACCTGAACTACGCCCTGGACACCACCTCAGGCCAGGAGGGTCTGGATCTGCTGGCGCGCGTCCAGAAGCTCGACCGCACCATGCCCGTGGTGGTGATGACGGCTTGGGGCAGCATCCGGCTGGCCGTCGAAGCCATGCGGCGCGGCGCGGCCGATTTCGTCGAGAAGCCTTGGGACAATACGAAACTGATCGCGACCTTGCGCAATCAGATCGACGCGCGCAGCGCACGGCGGAGCGGCGCGGCCCGGCACGCGGGGGAGATTGAGGAAGCCAGCGCCACGCAGCGTGGACTGTTGCCGCGCGAGATCCCGCTGTTTCCGGGATACGGCATCTCGGCGGCCTGGCGCCCGGCCGGGGCCGTGAGCGGCGATTATCTGGACGTGCTGCGGCTGGATTCCAACCACCTGGCGCTGTGCGTGGCCGATGTGATCGGCAAGGGCGTGCCCGCGGCGCTGATCATGTCCAACGTGCAGGCGGCGGTACATGCGCTGGCCGGCGAAATGCTCCCCACCGGCGAGCTTTGCGGACGCATCAACCGCATCATCACCGGCAATCTGGGCAGCGGCAAGTTCATCACGTTCTTCTACGGCGTGCTGGACGGCCCGCGCAGGCGGTTCAGCTATACCAATGCAGGCCACTGCCAGCCCATCCTGGTGCGGCAAAACGGCGAGTGCGTGCGCATGAATCATGGCGGCGTGGTGCTGGGCGTTTTCCCGGATTGGTCTTATCAGGAAGAGTACGTAGACCTGGCGCCGGGCGACCGCCTGGTGCTGTTCACCGACGGCATCACCGAAATCGAAAACGCGGAGGGCGCGGAGTTCGGCGAGGAGCGGCTGATGGAACTGTTGCAGACCCACCGTGAGTTGCCTGCTGAAGCCACGCAACAGCGCGTGATGGCGGCCATCGCGGAATATAGCGGTGGCAATTTCCAGGATGACGCTACGATGATTGTCACTGCGGTTCTGTAGGCGCGCGGCGAGGGCGTGCCTCGCTGCCAGGTAGCACGGATAGCACACACGGACAGCACAATAGGTGACGGTTGCATCGCCCCTTGGTACTGGTTCGCTACGTTTCGACGGAGCTTCCTTGGACGCCGTATCTTTGGATCTATTCCAGTGGGCTTGGGACATCATGCTCGGCTGCCTGCCGCGCACTGGCGCACGTTTTAGCTCGCCCGGCGATTGAAGTATCGACCCACTAAATCGCGATCCGCGCGCCCTCGCCCGCCGTTCCGGTTGCTCAAAGGCCCGCGAAGCCGGGAGGCGCCATTTCGCTGGTCATAGGCGGCAAGTATCGGGCAAACCTTCGCCGGGACGGTCTGCGGGGGATTCCCGGTTTGGAGTGCTTCGGCAAAAATCGGCGTCCGGGGGCATGTGGGACGAAACGCGATTCTGCCCAAACCGCTCCCTGAAATTCGGTTCTTTAACGGCGCCCGCTGTTGAGCGGGACGCGGATGGAGTAGAGGTGATTCTCGGTGCGCAGGATCAGGCGATCGCCAATGAGGGCTGGGGTGGCCAGCGCCATCTCGCCGAGGTCGTTGGAATCCAGCAATTCGTATTTATCGCCAGCGCGGATCACGAACGTTCGGCCTTCTTCGTTCAGGCAAAAAACCTTGTCGTTGTAACCCCACGGCGATGAGGTGAAGTCGCCGCCTTCGCCGAGGCGCGTCTTGTAGGTCTGCAGTCCGGTCTTAGCGTCAAAGCGCGTCAGGATACCGTTGTGCGTGAGCACATAGATCCCGCCTTCGTAGGCCAATTCGGTCGGCAGATAAGTTCCGGCCTTGGGCTGCAGCCAAGCTACGTAATCGTTCAGTTTGGCGCCGTCGGCCGTGGTGAGGTCTCCGCTCGCGCCGGGTTTGATGGCGGCAAGGGCTTTCCCGATCCCGCCGTTCAGATACAAAAGTCCGTCGTAGGCGAATGGACTCGGGATGGGCATGGCCGACATCCCGCCCAGCCGCCACAATTCTTTGCCTTTCAGATCGTAGCTGATGGCGAGGCCAGGGCCGATGGTGACGATTTCCGTGCGCCCGGAGTTCTTCCAAATGTAGGGGCTCGACCAGCCCGTCTGCCGGTCCGCGCCTTTCACATGGATGGAGCGGTCCGTGCGCCAGACCTGCTTGCCCGTGCTCTTATCGAACGCCGCGATGAATTCCTGTTTTTCGTTGTCGTTGACGACCACGATGAGATCGTCGACCAGCGTGGGTGATGAGGCCGTGCCGAAATCCATGATGGTAGGGAAGCTTTCGAGCGGCGTGTTCCAGACTTTGTTGCCGTTGAGATCATAGGCGTAAAGGCCGAGATTATTAATGTACACGTAGACGCGCTGGCCATCGGTGACAGGGGTTTCCGAGCAGAAGCTGTTCTTACGATGACGTCCCCCGGGCGGGCGGCCGGCATAGAATTCCCGTTTCCAGTTGACCTTGCCGGACTCGAGATCGATGGAATACAGAAAGTAGTGGAGTGAGACTTCGTTCGGCAATTCGAAATCGCGCGCGTTCAGCCGGTCCATGATCTCCTGGTCCTTGAGCCCCTGCTTCTGGAGTTCCGCGGCGTACTCGTTGGAATAGTCGGTGCCGACTTGCGGCTGTTTCGCCTTGCCGTCGGTTGTGACGGTCGTGACGAAGATGTTCCTGCCGGCGACGATCGGAGAAGACCAGCCCAGGCCGGGGAGCGTCACGGTCCATTCGATGTTCGACGTTTTCGACCATTTGTCGGGCAGATTGGAGTTGAGGGCGGACGGGTTGGAGGAAGGGCCGCGAAAACCGGGCCATTCCGGATCTCCTGCGAATGCGCAAGGGACAAGGAGGAGCGTTGCGGTGACCCAGTTCATCATTCTATTGGACTATAAATACCGTCAAACGTCACGAATGGCGCCACCGCGGCGTCCAGATGCTGGCGCGCCAGAAGTCCGAAGGCGGAGCGTGCAGCGGGCAATGCCGGCGGCGTCCTGATTTCCTCGAACGCCGTTCGGTGCAATTTTGGTTTTGACGGATTGAAGGCCCACAGTGTCCACATGTGCATTTATCAAATTGGAAATCGTCACGAGATCGATAAAGGCAGAGTCCTTCAAGATTGGAACGGCCGCATCCAGCCCCCCGATGGTGTTTTCGGCGGCTATCGAGAGCGTGGTCCTGTGCATGAGCTTCGAACAGATTTGACATTGGATTGAACTCATCCAACTGCCCGATTCGATGCGCGATCCCTTTTTTGCCGCTCGTCATTATCGGTTTGCGCTTCTCGTCCACCCCCATCTCCTTCAGCAATTTGCCGGAACACGCTCGTATTGGGGCTTCTCCCGTAAGGCTCCAGCAACGTGGCGCTGTAGGCGTCGAGGTCTGCCAGCATTCGTTTGTGCATAGCCCTGTGATGATCCCTGAAGGCCTCGTTCAGCTCCTTTGCATCCGCAGCGAGATCGTTCAGCGCGAACGGCCCTGCGGGTCGTCACCAACATCAGAAAACCTACCGTCGGAACGTCGCGCGAGCTTAGCCTGAAACGCCGCCAAACTGAAGGCGCCATGCTTGATTTCGAGGATGACGCTTCGGCGGTGCTGGGTTTCCGGCTGATGGCGATACAGCTTCCGCCGCCCCCCTGGCTGGCGGCTAACACTGCCGGGCACCATCGCAAAATTGATGCGCGTCCGTAGTGCCGGCAGCGAGGTTGCTCTTCTGGTGTCGGATGGGCACCTTGAGATCTGGTCTCTTGAAAACCTGAGGTCTGCACTGAGCGCTCCTCCGAGCGAAATTGTCTAGCGGTCGGCGTGCTCTCGGTCCAAGAAGCTTCCGCTATCGGCCCGCTCCGCTCTCACTCGGTTGCTTCTGCGCGGCGGCGTCCAAACGCGCTTGCGCACGCTCCATAGCGCACAACGCCAACGCCGGGTCCATGCCCAATGAAGCATTGAAGACTTGCTCCTGCGCCCGCTTCATAGCGGCCTTGGCGCGCTCGACGTCGATCTCTTCGGAGCGTTCGGCCGCGGTGGCCAGCACGCGCACGCGATTCGCCAGGACTTCCAGATACCCGCCGTGCACCGCCAGGTACCAGCGGCGGCCTCCCGCTTCGTAATTCAGGAAGCCCGTGCCTAGCTCGGCGAGCAGCGGCGCGTGGCCCGGCAGGATGCCTAGATAGCCGTTCTTGGCGGGCACCTGCGCGGAGGTGACCTCCTCGCGCACCAGCAGGCGCTCCGGCGTCACGATTTCAAGTGCGAGCACGTCAGCCATGCACGTTACCCTTGCAGAGCTTTGGCGCGCTCCACCACGTCTTCGATGGTGCCTTGCAGGTAGAACGCCTGCTCGGGGATGCCGTCGTGCTTGCCATCCACAATCTCCTTGAAACCGCGAATGGTGTCGGCCAGCTTGACGTATTTGCCCGGCAAGCCGGTGAACTGCTCGGCCACGTTGAAAGGCTGCGAGAGGAAGCGCTGGATCTTGCGCGCGCGAGCGACGGTGAGCTTGTCCTCATCCGACAACTCGTCGATGCCCAGGATGGCGATGATGTCCTGCAGGTCTTTATAGCGCTGCAGGACGCCCTTGACCTGCTGCGCGCAATCATAGTGCTCCTGCCCGATGATGCGCGGATCGAGGATGCGCGAAGTGGATGCCAGCGGGTCAACCGCCGGGTAGATACCCAATTCAGAAATGGCGCGGGAGAGGTTGGTGGTGGCGTCCAGGTGGGCGAAGGCGGTGGCCGGCGCCGGGTCGGTGTAATCGTCGGCGGGCACGTAAATCGCCTGCACGGAGGTGATCGAGCCGGTTTTGGTGGAAGTAATACGCTCCTGCAATTCGCCCATTTCGCTCGCCAGATTCGGCTGATATCCCACGGCGGAAGGCATGCGTCCCAGCAGCGCGGAGACTTCGGACCCGGCTTGCGTGAAGCGGAAAATGTTGTCGATGAACAGCAGCACGTCCTGATTCTGTTCGTCGCGGAAATACTCGGCCACGGTGAGGCCGGTCAGGCCTACGCGCAGGCGCGCGCCGGGCGGCTCGGTCATCTGGCCGTAGACCAGCGCC
Source organism: Bryobacteraceae bacterium (assembly GCA_049514955.1). Lineage (GTDB taxonomy): Bacteria > Acidobacteriota > Terriglobia > Bryobacterales > Bryobacteraceae > Bog-159. Next base: position 13,185 of record JBEKUO010000022.1, read on the forward strand.
ACTTTGGATTTCGTGTAATCGCGCGGGTCGACGATGCCGGATTCCTGCATCTCGAGCCACAGGTCGTTGCCTTCGCGTGTGCGCTCGCCCACGCCGGAGAAGACCGAAACGCCGCCGTGCTTCATGGCGATGTTATGGATCAGCTCCTGGATGATGACGGTCTTGCCGACGCCGGCGCCGCCGAACAGGCCGATCTTGCCGCCGCGCAGGTAGGGCTCGATCAGGTCCACGACCTTGATGCCGGTCTCGAACATTTCCTGGCGGGTGGACTGGTCTTCGAACGAAGGCGCGGGGCGATGAATCGGATAGTGCTTCTTGGCGTTGATGGGGCCCATCTTGTCGACGGGCTCGCCGATCACGTTCATGACGCGACCCAGGGTCTCGTTTCCGACGGGCACTTCGACCGGATGGCCGAGGCTTTCGGCGGTCATGCCGCGGACCAGGCCCTCGGTGGGCTGCAGGGCGATGGTGCGCACGCGGCCTTCGCCGATGTGCTGCTCCACCTCGCAGATGATATCGATGGGCGCGGGGACAACAAAGCCCTCGCTGGTGATGCGGATGGCCGTGTAGACCAGGGGAATCTGGCCTTCAGGAAACTGGCAATCCACGGCCGGTCCGGCTACCTGGACTACCTTACCAATGACGTTACCGTTATGCATAGGAAACCTCTAACTTGGGTGCTGGGTTATGGGTGCTGGGTTCTGGCGGACTCACCGCGAACGGCAGTTGCGTTTGCCAGCACCCAGCACCTAGAACCCACAACCCCATCTGTTACTCCGCGGCGGCGGCGCCGCTGACTACTTCGATGATCTCCTTTGTGATGCTGGCCTGACGCACGCGGTTCATGTATAGCGTGAGATTGTCGATCATTTCCGATGCGTTGGACGTCGCCGCGTCCATGGCGGTCATGCGCGCGGCGTGCTCGGCGGCGGCGGATTCGAGCAGCGCGCGGTAAATCTCGCTCTCCACGTAGCGCGGCAACAGGCTTTCCAACATCTCCAGCGGCGGCTGCTCAAAGATGAAATCCACCGGCTCGGCTTGTTTTGGCAATTCCAGAGGCAACATCTCCGTGACTGTGACCCTCTGCGCCATCACGGATTTGAACTCGTTGTAGAGCAGGTATACCGCGTCGATCTCTTCGTTGCGGAACCGCTCCATCAGCTTCTGACCGATCGCCGCAGCATCCTGATACTGCACTTTGGCGAGGCCCAAGTGCTCGCCGGTGATGGGAACGGAGCGCTTGCGGAAGAAATCGCGGCCTTTGCGGCCGATCAATTCGAAATCGATAACCGCCGGGCGGTGCTCCTCGGCGAAGCGCAACGCGGCTTTGGTCAGGTTCGAGTTGAACGCTCCGGCCAAGCCGCCGTCGGTGGTGATCAGCACCAGTTGGATGCGCTTGGCTGGCCGGCGCGCGAGCAGCGGGTGCGTAGCGACGCGCTCGTCCGCGCCAGCCGCGGCGGCCACATCGGCCAGCAAGCCGCGCAAAGCGGCGCCATACGGGCGGGAGGAAATCACGCGATCCTGGGCGCGGCGCAGCTTGGCCGCCGAGACCATTTTCATGGCCTTGGTGATCTGCTGCGTATTGCGCACCGAGCGGATGCGTCTGCGGAGATCGATCAGGCTAGGCATGCGCGGTGGCCGCGGGCTGTTCGGCGACGAAGCGGTCCTTGAACTCTTTGAGCACGGCTTGAATCTCCGCGCGGAGAGCGTCGTCCAGCACCTTCTTTTCGACGATCTTGGCCAACAGCGCGCGATGCGCGTTATCCACGTAGCGGTACAACTCCGCTTCGAACTTGCGGACCTGCTCGACAGGGAGATCGTCCAGGTAGCCCTGCGTTCCAGCGAAGATGATCAGGATTTGTTTTTCCACCGGCAGCGGCTGGTACTGACCTTGTTTGAGAACTTCTATGAGGTGCTTCCCGCGATTGAGTTGCGCGAGCGAGGCCTTGTCGAGATCCGAGCCGAACTGGGCGAACGCCGCCAGATCGCGGAACTGGGCCATGTCCAGACGAAGAGTGCCGGCGATCTGCCGCATGGCTTTGATCTGGGCGCTGCCTCCCACGCGGCTGACCGAGATGCCGACGTCGATGGCGGGGCGGACGTTGGAATTGAAGAGATCGGTCAACAGGTAGATCTGGCCGTCGGTGATCGAAATGACGTTGGTGGGGATGTATGCGGAGACGTCGCCGGCCTGCGTTTCGATGAAGGGAAGAGCGGTCAGCGAACCGCCGCCGTTTTCGTCGTTGAGCTTGGCGGCGCGCTCCAGCAGGCGGCTGTGCAGGTAGAAGACATCGCCCGGAAAGGCTTCGCGGCCCGGCGGGCGGCGCAGCAGCAACGATATTTCGCGGTAGGCGGCGGCGTGCTTGGAGAGGTCGTCGTAAATGCAAAGCGCATGGCGGCCGCGGTCGCGGAAGTACTCGCCGATGGCGCAGCCGGCGTAGGGCGCGATGTACTGCATCGGCGCGGGATCGGATGCGGAGGCCAGCACCACGATGGTGTATTCCATGGCGCCGGCATCGTCGAGGGTTTTGACCACCTGCGCCACGGTCGAACGCTTCTGGCCGATCGCCACGTAAATGCAGATGACGTCGCCGCCCTTCTGATTGATGATGGTGTCGAGCGCGAGGGCCGTCTTGCCGGTCTGGCGATCGCCGATGATCAACTCACGCTGGCCGCGGCCAATGGGGATCATGGCGTCGATGGCCTTGATGCCGGTCTGCAGCGGCTCTTTCACGGGCCGCCGGTCCACCACTCCGGGCGCGATACGCTCAATGGCGTTGAACTCCGTGGTGATGATGGGGCCTTTATCGTCGATGGGCTTGCCCAGGGCGTTGACCACCCGCCCGATCATGGCATCGCCCACGGGAACGGACATAATGCGGCCGGTGCGGCGCACCTCGTCGCCTTCCTTGATTTCGGTGGCTTCGCCCAGCAGCACGGCGCCGACCTGGTCCTCTTCCAGGTTCATGGCGATGCCGGCGACGTCATGCGGGAACTCGATCAACTCTCCGGCCATGACCTTTTCCAGGCCATGTATACGGGCGATGCCATCGCCCACCGAGATCACCGATCCGGTTTCGGAGACGTCGATCGCTCCTTCGTAGTTTTCAATCTCCTGGCGGAGAAGAGTGGTAATTTCGTCTGCTCGAATCTGAGCCATTCAAACCTCAATTTGCCGCAGATGCACGCAGATGCACGCGGATAAAAAACCAAACGAATTGGCCGTAATCGCCCTGCCGCGGGGCCTTTGGTGTTTATCGTAGTTTTCAATCTCCTGGCGGAGAAGGGTCGTAATTTCGTCTGCTCGAATCTGAGCCATTCAAACCTCAATTTTGCCGCAGATGCACGCAGATGCACGCGGATAAAAAGCCAGACGAACTGGCCGTAATCGCCCTGCCGCGGGGCCTTTGGTGTTTATCTGTGTGCATCTGCGTTCATCTGCGGCTAATTTTTACTCCGCTTCTAGGCGTTTGCCGAGGGCCTGGAGCTGGCCGCGCACGGAGCCGTCGTAAACGGTGGAACCGATGCGCGCCACGAGCCCGCCGAGCAGGCCGCGATCCACCGCGAACCGCAGGCGCACTTTTTTCCCGGTGAGCCGTTCCAACTCGTGCGACACGGCATCGCGCTGCCGCTGATCCAGATCCCGGGCCGAGCTGACTTCGGCGCGCGTGAAGCCCAGGCGCTCATCCAGCAGGAGATCAAAGGCGTCCAGCACTTCGGTCAGCGTGGCGATGCGGCGATGATCGGTCAGCACAAAGAGAAAGTTGCGCGCGATACGCGAAACGCCGAGTTTCTCGCCGATGGCACCGACGACTGCGCGTTTGCGTGCCGGCGGCACCGATGGCGAAGTCAGAGCGTTACGCAATTCCGCTGAACTTTGGAACACCGCCTCGAAGCTCCGCAATTCGCCCTGCAATAGGTGCGGGTCCACGCCCGCCTTGGGATCGGTGGCCACATCCACCAGGGCGGAGGCGTATCGGGAGGCTAGGGCGGAGTGCGTCATATTCTATGGATGCCCAAGGTGGGCCACAAAGCTGGTGACCAGCCGGTCTTCGGTTTCCGGGGACATGCGCGCCGCAATCTTCTGCTCCGCCAGGCCCAGCGCCAACTCGGCGGAGTACCGCCGCAGCTCAAGCCGCGCCGCCTTGCCGGCGGAGGCGATCTCGTCCGTGAGGTGATGCTGGATTTTGGCCATTTCGGCGGCGCCCTCGCGCCGCACGCGGTGCGCTTCCGCCGCACCTTCCTGCCGGGCGTCGCGGCGCAACACTTCGATTTCGGCCTCGAGGCTGGCCAAGCGGCGTTCCACGTCCGCAACCTTGGCGTCGGCCGCCGCGCGGGCCTCGTCAGCTTCGATCATGCCCTTGCGGATTTCGAGCGATCGTTTGACGAAGTAGGGGCCGGCATTCTTCTTGACAATGTAGCCGAGGCCACCCACCAGCAACACGAAGTTCACCCATCCCCAAAAAACTTCATCGAAGCCGTGCTCGGTGACACCCCGCGATCCGTCGGCGACTTTTTTCGCCTCGCTCTCCGATGCCTCCTGCGCGTAAGCCGGCGATTTCACAAGCGAGAAGAGAACCAGCGCCACAAAGGCCAGCCGCTTCATGCCATCGCACCCCGGTCGAGGATGGCCTCGGCGATCTGAGTGGCGAGCGAATCGCTCTGTGCGGCCAGGTCCAGCTTGGCCTGCGCGATTTCGGCGGCCAGTTGCGTTTTGGCTTCGCGGACGGCGGCTTCAGCCTGCTCGCGCGCCGCGCGCACCTGGGCAGCCTGCTCTTCCTGCAAGCGGCGATGCAACTGTTCCTGCGACTGGTAGATCTCGGCGCGCGCCGCACGCATGGCGGCTTCGTACTCGGCGGTCTTGGCGGCGGCCTTTTCGAGGCTCTCCGCGGCGCGTTGGCGGGCGCCTTCGGTGGCTTCGTAGCGGGCGTGCAGCACCTTTTCGAGCGGGTTGAAAAACATGCGTTTCAGATAGAAGTGCAGGAAGACGACCAGCAGAAAAGTAGGGATCGCCCGCAGAAGAATCCCACTCAAGGCGTGCAAAGTTGCTTCCATTTTGGATTAGCTGGCGAGATCGGAAAGATGCGCTATTAAGCCAGATAGATTAACACTCGGGAGGCGGCTGCGTCAATAGGCCGAGGCGCAGGTGGGAGGGTCAAGTGGCGTGCTTTCAATGCGGGCAGGAGGTGTTCAGGCCTGGATATCGGAATGACGGCTTTGCCTGGCGAGCCCACCGGCTCGCATGCTATCCGATCCAGCGGCATGGTCGCCAATTGTCTTCTCCTTCTCGTCGAGGACCATGCAACGGGTATCCACATTTACTAGCGCTGCCCGAGATCTTCGAGTGCCTCTGAAATCGCCGCCTCCTTCCTTTTTGCTGTCGCACGGATGTGATCGTGCCATTTGAGCGCGTCCCAGATTTCAAGAATATTGCCAAAGGCGAAGACTAGCACTGCCTCCCCGGATTGGGGCACTTGCTGCGCGGTTCTCGGCGGTTCAGGCAATGTGATGCTGATTCTGCCTACCTCGATATTAATCGGAACTAGCCAAGCCGTCGCCAGAAGGCGCGCCACGTCAACCCACCTCTGGGGCGACTCTGATGCGTTGGGTGGCGCCTCCGCTATTGCCTCGGCGAAAGGCAGCACGTCCTGCTGGTGATCTGTAAGAGGCGTAATTTGCATGCCGCCCGATGGCCCAGGCATCCCGACGCATTCGATTTGTACGGCCTTCGGGTTGAGCCAGGGGACGACGGTGGTGACATCAAGAGGGAGGCGAACACGGTTTTTTACATCGACCGTTACGACCCAGGTTCGGAACGGGTCGCCGACGATCTTTTGGTCGCCCCTTGGCAAGGTGGTATAATCGCCCCAGATATATTATGCCACCGTGCAAGAATAGTGAGCCCACGGCGCGTCAATCTTGATATCCGAAGGCTAGTAACTCTTGTTCTTGTACTGGTAGCCGGGGTTGTTGATTCTTATGAAGGGTGGTATAATTGCCCCAATGACGAACGTTCTGGTCCAGGCGGCGTGGATGCCGAGACTTGAGGGGGAGGTACGCCGATGCCTGAACGGTGAGTCGTCGGGACACGATCCTTGGCATGCTTTCCGCGTCCGCGACTTGGCAATTCGTATCGCACAGGCAATCGGCGCTGATGCCGAAGTGGTATCCGCTGCCGCGCTGCTACATGACATTGGCCACATATCCGGTCGGGGAGAGCACGCCCGGCGGGGAGCGCTTCTAGCGGCCGATCTACTGTTGAGCTGTAGCTTTCCTGCGGATAAGGTCCGCGCCGTGACGTCTTGCATCGAGCAACACGATTGGCTGCCCGGCCGGGCGGGAGATCCGCAGAGTCCTACATTGGAGTACCAGGCATTCGCCGATGCAGACCGTTTGGACGCGCTCGGCGCCATCGGCATCGCCCGAGCGTTCGCTTTTGGCGGCGCGCACAGCCGCCCGATCTGGGATCCGGAACCGAATACGGCGGCACAAGGGCCTTACGGCGCCTCGTCGGTTCACCACTTTTACGACAAGTTGCTCCGGCTCCCTGGCGATATGTATACCGAACCAGGCCGGCGCCTGGCAGCGCAACGGGTTGCGGTGATGGAGGAATTCTTGCGAACGTTCAATCTACAGTGGGACGGCAAAGACGCCGAGGTCGCCGGACCCTTCCCGGAGCCTCGCGCATCACTGGGCTCCTTCTCGAAGGGATCGGTAAAGATCGGCGATCGCATCCGTCGGATCTTCGCCGCGATCCTTCAGCCGGATCCAATCAATTAGATTTTCGTCGTTCACGACAAGCACGTATTTTTCGTCGTTGTTAACGAACCAGTTCAGCATCTCCGACACGTCGTCGCCGCTGTTCTTTCGGCACGCCAGGATCGCCAGGCGCCCCATACGTTTTCCGAGGTAAGAGGCAGTCTGACGAAGGTCGTCGTACATTAGCGCGTCTGTGTTCTTGCACTCGATGAGGAGAGGGTTGATCTGATGATGCAGCTTCCAGTCGAACCAAGGTCCTTTTTCGGCGGCGTTCCTGAAGGTAATGTCGCGGCGCAGCGTGCCGAAGAACGTTCCTGATTCGAGCCTCGGCTCCTTGAGGGCCTCGCTGAACAGGAATGTGAAGACGTCGCGCACCCAGAGTTGGTACCTCTTTGCACACGCCTGTCCCGCCCGTAACTCTTTCAGCCGACGTAGCAGGGAGCGGGCCACTCGGGATGCCGTTGGGACTGGTTGGATGCCGCCTCGCAATCTGGCGAGGAGTTCTGCCCGAGTGGGCAGCCTGCTGAGGGTCGCGCGGGCGCGTTCAAGATCATGGGCCCACCGGTGTAGCGTGAGCGCGCCGAGCGCAGTCGCCCATGTCTTTGGCTGGTTTTCGCGCTTGTCGCTCCAGCCGTTTCCGATCCGCTCATCTGCAAAGTACCGAATGTGCAGCAGTGCGAGCGGATCAGCGGGCCGAACCATGCGCCGAAGGTGCAGGTAATTCGAGCCGCACATCTGGACCAGACTGAAGCGTTCAGGCAGCCAGTCCTCGGGAACGTGCCTCGTCGGCCAGTCCTCCTCGAAGAGTTCCCAGTACGTAGTGAATGACGAGAGGCTGGATATTCGCCGATGTCTCGCAGGAGCGACGATCCGGCGCAGGTGCTCCCATAGCGGCGACCACCATGTGTCCTCGCGTTCGTCGCACGAGTTCAGAAATACCGACACGCGAGCAAGCGCCTTCGCGCCGCGATCGCCAAGGCGCCGGCGGCATCGTGCGAGGACGAGTGCCGGGTAAAACGTGTAGATCAACCGCTGATGGCCGGCATCGGTACCAGGAAAGTTCCAGCCTCCATTTGATGCTTGTGTTCGGAGCAGCCATTCGACGGAAGGTTGAATCACTCGCCATGGCGCGCCGAGACTCGCGAGCGCGAGTGCTGCCTGACCCGTCGTCCATGCGCTGGGCGCTTGTCCCGTCGTTCTTGGAAAGGCGCCTGCCTGATCCGCGGGAAGGTTTCGGCTAAAAGCCAGCAGAGCGCGCTGGAACTCGTCCTTGTCGTGCTGCGTCAGCGGACCCGTTTGTGACAACGCGTACGCGCAGATAGCCGTCGTCGTACAGCTCACCCTCCCTTCGCCCGCGTACTGTGACGAAAAGCCTTGCCCGTCCACGAAACACTGCTTGCGAAGGAATGCTCGCGCGGCGTCAAGATCCACGCCTGTTAGGCGCTTGATGACCGACGAAGCCGTTGCCGTTTTCCTCTGAGCCAATCAACCCTCTGGCGGAGCAGTATACCGCGTCGTGGCATTTCGATCTACTGCAGGCTCAGGGCAGGGCGCCGCCGAGGGGATCAACTGGCGTGCTTTCAATACGGGCAGAAAGTGTTCAGATCCGGATATCGGAATATCGGATTTGCCCGACGGGTTTGCCGCAGGCGCCAGTTGATGGAAAGGCGGGAGGAAGAGCGACACCGGCGCGGGGCGCAGACGGTACTCCATGGTGAATCGATGCCCTTGAGCCCCGGCAGTCCTTACCCGCATCTCCTGGTTTTCGATGACGGCCACGCCGATGATCGCCGCTTCAGTTTGGTTCTCCGGCCACTGGCATCGGCGACAAGGCCCGAACGCCTCAGCCGCAGCTAGGACCTGCTTGGTGAGTCCGTCGCGGGCCTTGGGGCGCGGCTATGCGCATTCCGCTAAGGTGTCCAGAGCCATACATTGATTTTCAGAGCGTTGGCGCTGGTGCGAGACGCGGTGACGACGTGGTAGGCGTCGAATTCGGCGGTAATGGCGACGGATTCGATGGCCAGCGAGCTATTGTATGTAGCGTACTCCTTGAGGATCGAGGGGCTCGTGGAGTGCCAGACCTCCACGGAAAGGTTCCCCTTGCCGTCGCGTATTGCCGTGACCGGAAAGGGACCTCCTTGGAGCGGGGCCCAGACAATGGAAACCTGGGAAGCGGCGCCAGCCGTCCCGCCCGCCTGCATCAAGGGATACTCTATGGGCGGAGTAACGTTCACATACCAGCTTGTGATCTCAAGATTTCCAGTGCTACTAATGGCCGTGGCCACATTATAATCGTATGATTCGTCGCCAACTGCAGCCGGATTGGAGATAGCCAACTGGCCGGTGGGGAGGCCCGCGAACTCCGAGTTAACCACACCGCTGGCTGAGTCCCAAAGCGTCATCTCCAGATTCCCGCTGACGTTAGCCGCAGTTAGGAAATAAGCGCTTCCCAACATGGGTCCAGGCAAACCCTGCGAAATAACCGCGGAGCCGGCCGCGCCGGCAGATGTGGTGCTCATTAAGGTGATGGCGCCGCTCAAGAAAGTAATATCCCACACGCTCATGGTGAGGTCGGCGCTGCTGTTGGTCACCGTCGCGACGCAGAAGTCCTCAGGATTTTCGCACCCCTCGCCCAAGCTCAACCAGTTTATGGAGACGCTGGTACCGCCCTGTATGGAAGTAGCGCTGCCTACCCGGGTGATAGTGCCGCTCGAAGTCACCTGCCACGAGATGAGTTCCAGGTTGAAGCTGCTATTAAAAGCCGCCGTCACCACCGTGGCTAGGAGCGGATCAGGTCCGATCTGGGCTGTGACGCCGAGGCCGAAGGTGATGGCGCCAGCGGTAGCGCTCCCCGTTCGGACAATGGTGCTTCCCGTGTCGTGCCACACGATCACCTCCAGGTCTCCACTGCCATTTTTGACCGCCGTGACCAGCCAACCAAATTGAATTTGAGCGATGGCGACTTGGCTGACGGTCCCACCGGAGACTTCCTTGCTATAAAGTGGCGCTATGGTCTGGGCAGAGACTGTCGCCGCCAACAGCAGCCCCAAGAGAGTAGCGGCGGCTATGCTGCTTTGCCCGAGCAAGCGCATTCTGCCCCACAATCCGACCCGAGTCGTGTTAGAATTCGTCTCCATACGTTTCTCCCTCCCTATTGGCTTGCATTCTTGCCTGAGTTACATGGAGTAATACCGGCCCGCCTGAACAGGAGCAGGCGATCCCGGGCGTGCCGTAGCAGTAACGCCGGCTTGGACCGTGCTTAGTAGGTGCGCAAGTAGCGACTTGGCGTTGCGCGGCATTCGCCGCGCACAAGCTGGCGGCCGGTATGACGACCGATGGCAGAGTGCCCGATGTTCGCAGGATCTGAGTCATTGTCTTGGCAACACCCTCGAATGACTTCCGAACTGAGCCTTCAGCATTCTCTCTGCACTATAAGACGGAGCCGGCTTTC
>JBEKUO010000023.1:0-28444 GCA_049514955.1 Bryobacteraceae bacterium
TGAAGGCTACAGCGGTCGGCCAATTCTTCTTGGGAAATGCCGAGGCGGGAACGGAGCGCGCGCACATTGCCCGCGAGCACTTTGCGAATTTCAACTCCGGGTTTTCGCAACGTTCTTTGGTGCTTCATGTGAAAATAGCGGCGGCGAAAGGGGTTCCGCACCAAAGGATCGAAGAAACGATGCCTACAGGTCTACAGAATACGAGTAGCATGTTGAGGGCTGGAGTTTTGTACAATCGATTCTTTGGGGGTTCGGGTTATGCCACTTAGGTCAGGATTTAAACCGCTTCGGGAGTGTTTGCCGAGCAGGGAGCGCGAGAGTACCTCGCGGAGGTGCGGAAGAGGGGTTGCACATCCGTTTACGAGAGGCAAAAAAATCGCTACATCGACGAGTTCTTGCGGTTTTGCGAGAAGACTTCCAAAACCACCAACCCAAAACGGATAACGGCTTCGGATTTGACCGGCTACGGCAAGCACCTTGAGAAACAGAAGCAGAACTATACGACCGCGCGGACAAAGATGTTGATCGCCATTCAGTGGTGTCGGTGGCTGGCGGCGACAAAGAAAATAGCAGGTGACCCGAGCGAAGGGATGAACGCCAGTGCCATGGTTTCGGGCCTTAGAAAAGACGGGAAGGAAAAAGGGTGAAATCAATAGTTCAGCCGGTCGCGGCTCCGGGCCCTGTCAATCTCAGATAGGCGCTTCTGAAATGCAGTGACGCTTGAAGGTCTGAAGCCTCGCTAGCGCCCCGGCAATCTCGGGTCTGCTGATGCAATTCCGGTCGGCGTGGTGCCTCCGCTCGTCACCCCACAATCCCCTCACCGCGGCGAGGGTTCTTTCCAGCGTGAGGACTGCTTCTCCGGATGCACCCGTCCTGGGGCTTCACGCGACTTTAGGACACTACCAAGATCTTGGTATTGCGCCCAGAATCGGGGTACCATTCCATTTTGCCCTAATATGCCCATCTACCAAGTGATCGTGCTGGCCATCGTGCAAGGCTTGACCGAGTTCTTACCGGTCAGCAGCACGGCCCATTTGTATCTCACCTCCTGGCTGTTGGGCTGGCAAACAGAAAGCCTCTCGTTCGATATCGCCTTGCACATCGGCACGCTGCTGGCCGTGCTGATCTACTTTTTTCGCGACTGGGTGCAGATTATCGCGCACGGTTTCGGCATACGCTACGGGCGCGACGAAGAACTGGAGCGGAACAGCGGGCTGCTCTGGCTGCTGGCGATCGGCTCTGTTCCGGTAGGCATCGCTGGGTTGCTCTTCAACAAGCAGGCCGAAGGCGCCTGGCGTAATCCGCTCGTGATCGGCAGCATGCTCGTCGGTATCGGAGTGTTGATGGGTATCGCCGAATGGGCCGGCCGTAAGACGCGCGACATAGCCGGGGTTAACTTTGTCGACGCGTCTGTGATCGGCGTCGCACAGGCGCTGGCGGTGGTGCCGGGAGTCTCCCGCAGCGGCATCACCATTACCGCCGGATTGTTTCGCAATTTAAATCGGGAAACCGCGGCGCGATATTCGTTCCTCCTTTCGACCCCGGCCATCGGCGCGGCGGCCGCCAAGGCGGTCTACGACATGATCAAGCACAAAGCCCTGGATGCACCGTCAGGCGCGCTGGCATTGAGCCACACCGGTCTCGCGGTGGGCATCGCGGTCAGCGCCATTACCGGGATTATCGTGATCGCCTGGTTCCTGCGTTTCTTGCGCCAACGCAGCTTGTGGATCTTCGTGTTTTATCGCATCGTTTTTGGCATAATAGTGCTTGCTCTGGCTTTCTTCCGCCGGCCAGCGGGATGAAGCTCTTATCTCCGACTCCACAAAAGCGGTTCAACGAACTGTTCGGTCTGCTGCTGCTGTCGCTGGGCCTCGTGGTCCTGCTCAGCCTCGCTTCCTACCACTTCCAGGATCCATCCGGGAACACGGTCGCCGCCGCGCGGCCGGCCAACTTGATCGGCTATCCGGGCGCCTGGCTCTCCGACCTGCTGCTGCAGGGCTTCGGCATCGCCGCGTTCCTGTTTCCCGCTTTCCTGTTCGGGCTGGCCTGGAAATGGGTTCGCTCGGAGGAAGTCGAGGCCGGCGCGATCAAGCTCTGCGGGATGGCGCTGCTGCTGCTAAGCCTTGCCGCGGTGGTTTCATTCGCGCCGCGGCTCACGCTCTTCGCCAGCGCGATTCCCCTCGGCGGTGTCCTGGGCCTGGTGCTGGCGCATTATTTAATGCGCGCGCTGAATCCCACCGGCGCGATTCTGCTCACCATCACAATGCTGATCGTTTCCGTCTACCTGGTCTCCACTTTCACGATGTCGAAGCTGGCCGTCTGGTTCGCCGGGCCGCTGAGCTATCTAAGGGCCGTGAGAGAAGCCTGGCAAGGGTGGCGGCAGCAGCGCCGCAAATGGAGCGAAGAGAAAGCGCGAATTCGCGCGGCACAGAAGGCGGAGAAGCGCAGGCGGGCAGCGCCTGCACCTGAATTAGCTTCTGCCCCCACTGAGGACAATGCGCCGCCATTCGACATCGTCGACGAGACGCCTGCCGCGCGCGAAGATATCCCCATTTGCCCGCTCGACGAAGCGCCCCCCACGCCGGCGCCGGCGTACGAACCGGTCCCACTACCTGTTCCGGGCCCGGTCCTGGTGCAGAACACGCGGCCTTCAGCGCCCACGCCGTACCGGCTCCCCAGCACCGACCTTCTCAACGAGGGGCAGGGTCGCAGCCCGTATGACGAGCAGGAGCTGAAAGACATCGCGGTACGCATCAAGTCGAAGTTCGAAGAGTTCAACGTGCTCGGATCGGTAGTGCAGATCAACCCGGGCCCGGTGGTGACGACTTTCGAATTCAAGCCCGAAGCCGGCATCAAATACAGCCGCATCACCACGCTCACCGAGGATCTCTGCCTGGGCTTGCAGGCCGAATCCATACTGATCGAGCGCATCCCCGGCAAGCCCACCGTGGGCATCGAGGTGCCCAACAGCAAGCGCGAAGTGATCGCCCTGCGCCAGATGCTGGAGTCCGACGAATTCGCGCAGGCGCAGTCGCGGCTCACGATTTCGATGGGCAAGGACATCAACGGGCGCATCAAGGTGGCGGCGCTGGAGTCCATGCCGCACCTGCTGATCGCCGGCTCGACCGGATCGGGCAAGAGCGTCATGATCAACTCCATGGTGATGTCGATCCTGTACAAATCCACGCCGGATGAAGTGCGCATGATCATGGTGGACCCCAAGCGCGTGGAATTGGGCATGTACGAGGGCATTCCGCACCTGCTGACACCAGTGATCACCGATCCCAAGAAGGCCACCAACGCGCTGCGCAACGCGGTGCTTGAGATGGATCGCCGCTTGCGCCTGCTGGCCGAATTCGGCGTGCGCAATATCGACCAGTTCAATAAGAAGATCCGCAAAAAGCGGGAAGAGCCACGCAGCCTCTTCGAAGAGGACGAAGCCACGGCGGAAGACTTGCGGCCGCTGCCTTACATCCTGATCCTGATCGACGAGTTGGCCGACCTGATGATGCTGGAGGGCCGCAACGTGGAGGAGTCCGTCACCCGCCTCGCGCAAATGGCGCGCGCGGTGGGCATGCATCTGGTGCTGGCCACCCAGCGCCCCAGCGTGGATGTGATCACCGGTCTGATCAAGGCCAATTTTCCTTCGCGCATCAGCTTCCGCGTGGCCACCCGCGTCGACTCCCGCACGGTGCTGGACGTGATGGGCGCCGAACACCTGCTGGGCAAGGGCGACATGCTTTTCCTGCCGCCGGGATCGTCGCGCCTGATCCGCGTGCACGGCGCATTCGTCACCGAAACCGAAATCAACCGCGTGGTGGATTTCTGGAAGGAGCAGGCCACGCCGGAGTACGACCAGTCGTTCCTGGTGGCGCCGCCCGACGCCGAGGAACCGGAAAGCGAGGACGTTCCGGCCGGCGCGCAGGATCCGTTATACGAAGAGGCAGTGCGCATCGTGCTGGAGATGGGCAAGGCCTCGACTTCCACTTTGCAGCGCCGTCTGCGCCTGGGCTACGGCCGCGCCGCGCGCATACTCGATATGATGCAACGCGACGGCATCATCGGCCCGCCGGACGGCAGCAAGCCGCGGGAGGTACTGAAGCGTCCGGATTGGCTGCGGGAGACGGAAGATACGCTGCGATAAGGTCAACGATAGGCTTCCCGGTGACGGCCGAATGTCATTGGACCCGCACTCTATGCCCCTCCGCCACACGTATTGACAGCGTATATATATCCTGCTAGTCTGAGCGGTGAAGCCTGAAATTGCATTTGAGTGGGACGCCGGCAATATTGCCCGTCTCAGGCTGCACCGGGTGAGTCCGCCGGAAATAGAAGAGGTTCTCCAGAACGAACCGCTGGACCTTGAGTATGACATCGAAGCTGGCGAAGAGCGTTACAAATCTCTCGGCGCGACGTCCCGAGGGCGCATTCTGATTGTGGTCTGGACGGCGAGGAGCGCACGTATCCGGCCCATTACGGCGTACACGGCATCCAAAAAGTATCGGATACTGTTTTTGAAATCCAGAGGGATGCAATGAAGAAAGCACAGATTCCCGCGTTTCGCTCGGAGTCCGCGGAGGCGCAATGGTGGTATGAAAATCGCGAGGTGCTGGACCGCGATTTTGAAAAAGCCGCGAAGGCGGGAACGCTAAAGAAGTTGACGCGCGAGGAATTGCTAAAGCGCCTGTCCGCTTCGCGTGTTATTTCCATCCGATTGCCCCAAGGCGACCTTGCGAGATTGCGCCGGCTGGCCGCGCAAAATGGCTTGCCGTATCAAACATACATGAAATCTCTGCTGCACCAGGCGCTCGAAAGGGAAGAAAAGCGCCGGGCAAGCTGAATCCGGGTTGTCCGGCCAGTAGCGGCCGCACTGATTCTACAAGACTAGAAGCGTTGCAGGATTCGCTATCCATGGTTCTCGCCAACCTACAGAGGAAGGCGGCCCCATCGACCTCGGTGGCGTAGGAGATTCTTTCGATCACAGCGTCTTAGGCGGTGATGTCGCTATCGATCTCGTTGCGGCTGGCGTGTAGTTCGTCAGCGCTCCAACTTCTGAATCAGCCTCGACCAATCCTAGTCTAACAGCCCGTGGTAGAAGTCCCGGCAGGCTCAATGCTTCTCCACCAAAGGTCTCAAGTGTTGGTTCGCCGTGGTGGGGCAGGCGCTTTCGCCTGCCAACCGCGACTCACAGTGAGTTCTGCCACCGGCTGCTAGGCGTAGGCCCCCGCAGCAATTCCGTCGATGGCCCGAATTACAGCCGCAGCGCCTTCCATCGCCAACACGCCGATCGGCCGGGCGCCGCCGAGCAGCGGCTCCGAGCCAACCAGCCACATGGCCGTTGCCTCTCGACTATACACGCGCATGATACGCGTCAATACGTCGTGTAGATCCACGATCCGCCGCCCCATTTCACTGCCGATGTCTTCCTTTCCTGTAGTCCAACAACGCGAGACTTGCGCGCGATCCGCACCGAGTAGCCGGGCGGTGGCATTGGTTCCTAGCGCTTCTATTACCCGGGCCAAGAGCGGCGACACATCGGCCAAGACCACTGCGGACGGCCTCAGAACGACGCCCTTAATGATCGGTGTCCAGGCACGAGTCTTGCGCTTCCGGCCCTGCCATGGATACGTCGCCGGCATCCGCGCGCCGCGCTTAAGCCGGAGCGGCCAGGCCCGTGCGCTCCCAAATGGCGCGCGCCAACTCCTCGGGCCGCTGCGAACCGACCAGCACGCGCTCGCCGCTCACCAGTTCCATGCGCACGCCCCGCTTGCCGCGCGCGTGGAAGACCATCCCCCGCGCCGCCCAGCGCACGCCCCACCCGCCGTAATCCCTGATGGGCCGATACGTGAACACCTCCGCGCGCGCGATCTGATTCCACGGGATGGCCCGATCCGGCCACAACTGGATAAAGCGAATCGACAAAACGTCGTCCCGAACCTCAGTCAGGAGCTTCATCTGGGAAATCCACACGGCCACCACCAACGTCACCACAAACGCCGGCCAAAGCAGGATACCCGGTCCAATGGGCCGCCCTAGCCACACTTGCCGGTACAGGCCGTATCCGACAATGATGCACGGAACCAGCATCGCGGCCGTCCAAAACCACTCAAAGCGCTGCTCTTCGCGAAAATGCACCATCGGGACTTCGATTCAATGTAGCATCGCGGCCGTCCAAAACCATTCAAAGCGCTGCTCTTCGCGAAAATGCACCATCGGGACTTCGATTCAATGTAGCATCGCGTACGCGACCGTGGGCTACGGATCTAATAGCGGTCCCAGGGAGCCTGCTCCGAATTGCGCCGGCGGACTCCCAACGCGCCGTCGATCACCCCCGCCGAGAAGCCGGCCGGCGCTGCGCCCGCTGTCGCGTAACGGTAGAGAGCCACCGTAAAAATCCCCTTGACAGCGGAAGTGACCGTCGCCAGGATGAGCAGGTAAACGGCCGCCAGAATGATTCCAGCGACCGGGTCCCAGCGCCAACAGACCGCTGCCAGCGCCAACGCCGGAAGCGACAGAAGAAAGCTCAGCAGGCCGAAGCCGAAGCTGCCCGCCACCTGTTCGCCCCAGTGGCTCCGGAACAGCTCCTCCGATCGATGTATGGCATCGAATACGCCGCGCTCCTCGAACAGAAGCACCGGCACGATCAGGTAAGTGAGCAGCGTCCATGCCAGGCTCAAGCCCGAGGCGACTATGCTCAGAAGCGGGTTACGGCGATCTCGTACGGAATGCAGCACGAGCCCCACCGTGGCGGCCACGAATGCCCAAGCGGCGATGCGCCCCATACGGCCGCACGCAATGCGCAAGCCGGCGCTCACGCTGGGCTTTCCGCCAGACAGCCGTATATTCGCGCAGCCCATCAGCGCGCTGTTGAAGAAGATTCCCACCAGGAAATTGATGTAGTACCACACGAAGAGCACCGCATAGCTATCCCAGGCCGCTTTGTGCAGCCGGATGGCTTCGAAGACGCCGTCCTGATAGAGCGGAATGAAGAAACTCGCGCCTAACAGCAGGGCCGAGATGCCGCTCAACACCGGAAACACGAGCATCTCCGTATCCGCGGCCAGCACCGCGAAGCTCTCCTTGAATAGTTGCCATGCCAGATCTACCCTACCCACTGCGGTCAGCCTCCTCGCCCATAGTATCGCCTGCCTGGCAAGCTGACCGCTATTGAAATGTCACGTGTAATCGACCAAAGTTATCGGGGCGATTCACCCCAGGCTCATCCACGGTAGAATGATCTGATGCCCAGCCCAGAACCGTTCAAAATCGACGCCATGGACGCCACGTCCGGAGCCAGAATCCTGAAGCTCAACGGCCCGCTGACCCTCCACTCCCTCTTCGACTTCCAGGAATTGGTCCGTCTGGAGCACAAGAAGCCTATCATTCTGGACTTGACCGGCGTCGCCTATATGGACTCTGCCGGCCTCGGTTCCGTGATCGGTGCCTTCGTAAGCTGCCAGAGAACGGATCGCGGGTTCGCGATCACCGGGATCAGCGACCGGATTAATACTCTGTTCCTGGTCGCGCACGTAAACGATTTCTTGCCGTGCTTCGATTCGCTCGAAACCGCGGAGAACAGCGTGAAGCCACGAAAGTAACGCTTGATATTTAGTTGTTTTTATCCGCGTTGATCGGCGTTCATCTGCGGCTGATTATTTCTTCGGATTGCCGCATCAAGTCCCCTACTTCACTCGTTTCCACTTCAGCCGGTTAATCCACCTCGAAATCGAACGGGGTCGTGGTGAGCGTTGCATAATCCCACTCGATCTGATAGGTGCGCCGGTAGTCGGTCCCGACTTCATTCGGCCGCAGGCTCGCCTCGAGGTGGTGGATTACCGTCCGGGTTTTGCGTCCACTTCATTCCTGCCAAAGTACGCGTAGTAGCCGCTGGCCGCATCCGCCTTCTCCGTGGCAGTAGCGGAGATGAAATCCCTCTCACTCAGCACCGGCCTTGTTCTCGCACGATCTGCACCGACATGAGCGCGGAAGGCAGATAGATGATAACGCCCGTCGGATGCTCGCCCATAAATCGGCTATGCACCTCGCCATTCGGTCGAATAGTCTACACGCTCACCAGCCGCCATGTTCTAACCAGCGTGTTGGGTTCTCCGCCGAGACGTTGATGGGAGCTGGCAAGCGACCAGCGCCAGCATAAAAACCTTACCGCAAGCCTTCATTTCACGTCTCGCGATAGTCACTTCCCGGCATCGGCCGGAGGGGGCGCGTCCGCCATGAACGTATCTTCCACCGCCTTCCACGTCCCGTCGGCCTGCTTCCGGTAAACCGTCAGATATTTGCCCTTCTCCGTTACCGGGGCGTTCGTCTTGGGGTTCGAAATGTTCATCGAATAAGGTCCCTGCGTGTAGGCCAAGTCGCCGCTCTTTGCCACGTCCACTTTCGTCGCCCCAAATGTTACCGCGAAATTCGGATCGCTCATCATCGGCTTCAGCCCGGCGCGAATGGCCTCCTTACCAGTAAGGATCGGCGTATCCGGAAGCAACACCGAAGCGTCGTCTGTGTAGTGTGCGACCCACTTGTCCACATCCTTCGTCGCCGCGTCCTTGACCCATGCGGCCTCCGTATCCTTCAGAGCCGACACATCGGCATCGTGCGTGTCGGGTGTCGAATTCGCGCAATTCGTCAGCAGCGCGGATAGCGCCACACACGTAACCAGCAATCCGTAACGTAGCATCGTCAATCCTCCCTTGGATCGGTAGTAATCAGTGTAAGTCCCGGCAGGCGTCGCCGTGTCGTAACATCGATGCTTCTTGTCGATGTTCTCGAGCTTGGCTCGCCTCATCTGCCCTCGTCCGGAATTGACAAACAACACCCGCCAGCCACCGTCGGGCCGGCGGCATCGAGAGACCCGCCCTGGCCGGCCACCCGGATTGATCCGCCCCGTGGCAGCGCGCGCAATGCTTGGGCCAAATGCAGTTCATCCGGAGCAGCCTTGGTGGAAGCTGCGAACTAAACGACGGTGAACCCTGATTTCTCTGTTTTCATCCGCGTTGATCGGCGTTCATCTGCGGCTCATAGTCTCTTCTTGCTGCAGAAACACCGAGCTTCCCAGCGCGCCAAACATGGCCATCGCCTGCCATACTACCGCCCCGCCGGCGCACCGGCAGAAGCGTGCGTATCGGCGGACGGCATCGCCAGCGTCAGTGCTGTCGTCGCCAGACTCGTCCCCGCGGCCGAGATCCATTGGTCCACGCCGTGCGGAAATCCGTTATCGAAATATGGCTGGAATCCCGCCGCGCGCGAGCGCACGTGCCACGACCCATCCTCCAGTTGTGTGTTCAGCAGGTACTGCACGCCCCGCTGGTATGCCGGGTCGGAAACCGCCAGGCCGGCGCTCTGCAGCGCGATCATCGCTAGGCCGGTAGTGTAAGCGCCGCTCTCCATCGAAGCAATGTCGGACCACCCGCCGTCGGAATGCTGCACCGCCAGCAGATCGCGCCGGGCTTTGAGAACGGCGTCCTGGTTCGCGCCGCCCCAGACCAAGCCCTGTAGCCGCCAGGCCAGGTCGTAGTTGGTCTGCGGCCTGGACTCGCCGATCCATGTTGCCGCGAGCTGAATCGATTTTGCGTACGCCGCCTGGTCCACCAGCGGGGTGTACAGTTGCAAACCGCGCATGGAAAGCACCGTCTGTGCGAGAGTGTCCGCGCACAGCGGCGGCCTCGCCTCGGGCCCAAACGCCCAGTGGCCGTCCGCCATTTGGTGCGTCTGGATGAACATCGCCACGGTATCCGTACTGAGGTCCGCCTTGTAACCCTCCGCATCCAGCCCTATAAGAACATACGCCAGAATGGTCGGATTGGCGTTGAGCCCCGGAACGAAAAAGCCCTGATGCAGCCGGTCGCGGATCCCCGCGAGCGCCCCCGCATTGACCTTCACTTGCTGGGCCGATGTCTGCTCGTCTACCCGGAACCCGCTCTTGCGCGCCAGCGCCACAGCCACCGCCGCCAGGCTCTCGTTGTGGCAGGAAAAGCACCCCGCCTTCGGCACGAAGCTGGCGTCGGTCCGCTGCAGCAGCGACAGGCTGCTCGGCACCGCGGCCTGGATGGTATTGTCGCGCCGCATGGATGCCGGTTGTATGGCTGCCGCCGGAACCGCGCTGGTGGCCCCGGATTTCAGTAGAAGATCGACCACCGCCGTGTGGCCGTGGAACATCGCCAGATCCAGCGCCGTGCGGCCCGTGTCTCCGGATTGCGAATGCTGGCTGCGGGCGTTGACCTTCGCGCCTTTCTCGATCAGCATCTTGACCTGCTCCACGGGAAGCAGGTCGGATACCGCGGCGTACATCAGTGCCGTGCGGCCCGTCGGATCGGCGGCGTTCACGTCCGCGCCGTGCTCGATCGTCAGCCGGATCAGCTTGGGATTATCCAGAACCACCACCTGTTGCAGCGCGATGGTGTAATCCATCGCGTTCAGATTGCGCGCCACCAGCAGATCGATGCACTTCGTGCAATCCGCTCCCGCCGCGTTCGCCAGCGCAAATCCGGCTATATCCTTGACTGCGGCGCCGCGCTCGAGCAGCGCCTGCATGCTATCCGCATCGCCTGCCAGCGAAGCTTCCAGCAGCGGCGACGATTCCGCGCTGGGGTTCGACGTGGGATTCGGATTGGCGCCGTGGGCCAGCAGCAGTTTCACAGTCGCCGCGCCGCCCGGCCGGCCCGCCGCAACCATCAGCGGCGTCCGCGCGTCTTCCGAACGCGCATTCACGTCCGCGCCGTGCGCCACCAGAACTCGGGTCTTCTCCAGGTCGAGCGCGGCCCATATCAGCGCGGTCGCTCCCGCGTCATTGCGTTTATTCGGATCGGCGCCCTGCTGGATCAGCCGCTCGAGCGTTGCCGCGTCGGTATAGAGCACAGCGTACATGAACGGTGTCGAACCCTCGGGCCCGCGCGCGTTTAAAAGCTTGGGATCCTCCGCCACCATCTTGTTGAACGCCGGCCGGTCGGCCGCCCGCAGCGCCTCCACCATCGACGCCGCCTTGGGATTCAACGGCGGCAAGTCGATCTCGTTCGCCAAACCGTCCGGCCATTCCGCGCCCTGCTCGATCCACGCCTTGATGATCTGAATCTGCTCCGGGCGGAGTGGGCCTGTGGGCGGCATCTGCAACCCGAAATCGGTTCCAATCAAACGGTGATACAGGAAGCTGTTCTCGATCGAGCCCGGCATCACCCGCCGCGTACCCGGCTTCAGCACGGAGCTCCTGCGGTCGAGCCGCAGCCCGTTATTCTGCACCTTGGGTCCATGGCAGCCTATACAGTTCTGACGGAAGATCGGCTGCACGTCGCGTGCGAAATCCACTTTAGCGGGCGCTTGAGAAAACACCTGCGGAACAAGGCAAAGGACTGCAACGGCGAAAGCCGTAAACGATCTGAACATCTCACCCTCCATGTAACTTCCCCGGCTCTTGGGGTTTTGTTGAGTATAACCCAAAAAAGCTGTCGTCCTCTTTTCCGGCAGGCGCGGTGGGGCAGGCGCTTTCGCCTGCCAACCTGGGCGACAGTTGCGCGAGAAGCGCTGCGTCACTCTGTGTCAAATCGAGTGGCTCGACCTGAGGCTGCACGCACGGCACTCCCGTCGGCCAATAGACCTCAATCAGGTTTCCATCCGGGTCGTCAAAATAAAAGGCCAGCGACGCGCCGTGGTTGAACGCGTATCTAACCGGCAGCTTCCGGTCGCAGATGCGCCGGTAGAAAGATCGCAGTTCCGCGAGTGACGCCACCTTAAAAGCAACATGCCGAAACTCCGGATTCGCGAAAAGTGCGATCTCGTGAGACTCTTCTCCGGGGCGGCTGCTGAGAAAGGCGGTGGCTCCCAGCGCGTGGTCCGGCGAGCTGCCTCCGACAATCTGCATCCCCATTACGTCCCGATAGAATTCGGCCGACGCGGCCGGGTCTTTCGCGTACAACCCGGCGTGATGCACACCCCTATTACTGCAAGTACCTGTGTCAGACATCGGTGCCCCTTCCGGATTTCTATGTACGACTATCCATCCGTTTCTACGCGGTGTGAGGCAGGCGCTTTCGCCTGCCAACCTGAGAGCTACTGCTGCACTATCCTGCTCATGTGAGCGGCCACCACCTGCCATTTGCCGTTCAATTCTGCCCAGGTGTCGGTTTCCCGAAACCGCCCGGAGAGATCCTTGCCCGCATACTTGCCGTTTGTCAGCGTGAAAGTGTAAGTGGCCACCGCCGCTTTTCCATAGAAGCGTACCTTGACGTCCCCCAACTCGGCAGCCTGCGCGCTCAGATTGCGGCTCCGTATATCTTCCACGTCCTTGGTCTTGCCGGTTACGTTGCCGTCCGACCCTGTGTTGACGATATCGGCCGCCTCGACCCGCTCGACCACGGACGCATCGCCGGTCACCAGGGCCTGCAGCCAATCTTTTTCCATCTGCACGATGGCTTTCTCTGCGCTCGTTTGCGCCGGCGCCGGGAGTGCCGCAAGCATCCCCAGTGTGAGCGCGCCTAAAATCGTCAGTCCTTCTACGAATCGTATTTGCATTTCTTCTCTCCTGATTCTTTGTCTTATCTGCGTTTATCTGCGTTCATCTGCGGCCAAAACTGTCTTACATCTTGATCGGCGGCCCATGGCTCGCCACACACTGCCATTGACCTTAGGCGCTTTCGCCTGCCAACACCCTATACGCCCGCCGCGCCACAATAACCTCCTCATTGGTCGCCAGAGCAATCACCGCCACCCTCCCCTTCGACACCACCCGATCCCCCGTCCCACACGCATTCTTCTCCCCATCCAGCTCGATCCCCAAAAACTCCAGCCCCTCGCAACAAGCCGCGCGCAGCCGTGCCGAGTTCTCCCCAATCCCGCCCGTGAACGCCACCGCCTCCAGCCCGCCCATGGCCGCCGCGTATGCCCCAATCGTCTTCTTCACCTGGTAGACAAACACCTGCAGCGCTTCCTCCGCCCGTGCGTTGCCTTCCGCGGCGGCCGCTTCCAGATCCCTCACGTCGCCGCCATCGATGCCGGAGATCCCCGCCAGCCCGCCGCCCTTCGCAAGCTGCCGGCGCACCTCCTCGCAGGTCCACCCCCGCCGCTCCATCATGAACAGCACCGCAAATACATCCAGATCGCCATGCCGCGTAGCGTTCTCCAGTCCCGATTGCGGCGAGAACCCCATGGTCGTGTCGATCGAGCGCCCGCGGTCGATCGCGCACATCGACGAGCTGCCGCCCAGATGGCAGCTCACCAGCCGCGTCTGCCGCCCCAGCATCTCGGCCGTGCGCTCCGCCACATACTGATGCGAGGCGCCATGGAATCCGTATTTGCGCACGCCATCCGCCCGCCACTCCGCCGGCACGCCGTAGAGCCGCGCGTAGCCCGGCATCGTGCCATGAAATTCCGGTTCGAAGGCCGCTACCAGCGGAACGCCCGGCATGCTCTCGCGGAAGGCCCGTATGGCCGCCAGGTAAATGGCATTGTGCGCCGGCGCAGCCGCCCCGAATTCGTGCAGCGCCAGCAGCACGCCGTCGTCGATCGCATGCGTGCCGCAGTATCTTGGCCCGCCATGCACGGCTTTGAAGGCCACCGCATCCACCGCCACGCCGCCCGTGCGGATCTGCTCAATGGCCTCGCGGTAGTCCCGCACGCGCTCGTAGCGGCCCCTGCCCAGCACCCTTTCGGAAGGCATCTCCAGAATCTGGTATTTCAGCGAAGTCGAGCCCAGATTCGGAACCAGCAGGTTCATTTCACGCCGTGATATTGCCCGCGGATGGCCGTTAGGTTCTTCGTCGCCAACGCTTGATACGGGCTCTTCACAGCCGCGCAGGCCTTGTAGAAATTGGCGGCATCCTGGATCTTGTCCAGCTTGTAATTGGCGTAGCCCAGCAGATACAGCACTTCCGCGTGCAGCGCGGCATTGCTTTCAACCAGCGGTAGCGCCAGGCGCAGGTCTTTATCCGCCCCGGCGAATTTGACGTCGTTGTAATTTTGTTTCCCGCTCATGTAGTAAGCCAGCCCCAGAATCGTGTTCTTGCGCTTCGTCCAGTCCGCATCCGCTACGCCATCGGGCTTGGGCTTGGAATTCACGATCTCCACCAGCTTGTCGCTGTACGCGTGGACTTTTTCGCCGTCTTTCTTGCTCAGCGCGTTGTCCGCCAAAACCAGCAGCATATCTTCGCTCGCCTGCCCCGCGGCGGCTACCTGCTGCGCCAGCGCTACGGCCTTATCGTTCGCGCCGGTCTTCTGATACGCCACGAACAGCGTGTCGTTGGCCTTGGCCAGATACTCGCTCTTCGCATTGCGCTGCTGCAGCGCTTCGAGCAGCACGATCTGCTTCTTCGGATCCGCCGTCTGCAACGCCATCGCGTAGAGTGAGTACTCGGTGTAAGTGTTCACCTGTTTGGCGTAATCCACCCTCGCCTTCCAGTTCTCCACCTCATCGGCTTCCTTCGGCTGCGGAGACGCTACCACCTTCCCGGCCAGCTCCGCGGTCTTCGCCGACCACTTCAAGACCAGGTCCGGATCTTTTTTCAGCTCGGCCGCTTTGAGGGTCTGTTGCGATGTCTCCACGCACTCCGGCGGAAGGGCCGCCAGCTTGTCTCCAATGGCCACCGCCTTGTCGGCATCGCCCGCCTTCACATACCCGTCCAGCAACTGCTCGTATACCCAGCCGGCAGCCTCGTGCTGCGGATACTGGCTGGCGAACTGCTCCAGCAAGACCAGCTTCTTGGCATTGTCCGCCTCCTGCCCGGCCTGCTGTAGCAGTTGTCCCTCCGGGCTTGAGGCGTTCACTTCCGCAAGTTTATGGCACTGGGCCCATCCCTGACGGCAGGCCAGCGCCAGCACCAAAAGCGCTACGACACTCTTCATCCCGCACCTCCCCAAACTGCGTGGCGCAAGCTTCAGCTTGCCGCGGCGAACTTCAGTTCGCCGTCCCCGGCGAGCGAAGCTCGCCCCTTGAACTTCTACATTTTCCTGAAGAGAGTGCCTTGGTGGCACTGTTGAACACTGGGGTGGGGCAGGCGGTTTCGCCTGCCAACGGTGGGGCAGGCGGTTTCGCCTGCCAACGGTGGGGCAGGCGGTTTCGCCTGCCAACGGCGAACTTCAGTTCGCTGTAAGGCGAGCGAAGCTAGCCCCGCATCGCTCTCATTAACATTCTCCGCCACAGCGCTCCCTTACATTCCGCCAATCGTCGAACGCGGCATCTTCTCCGCAACCCGGACCGTGCACGCAGTACCAGCTACCCGCATACGCCACCCTACGGCGTAAACCTATAAATCGCGCCCTCGCCGGAAACCCCTCCATGCACCGTCGCGCCGTACAAGTTCGTACCGGTGGAATCAGCCACCATTCCGTTATAGACATACGCTCCGTCCGGAGGGCCTTTGAAGCGGTGTGCAACGCCATAAGTCACCCCGCTGTCAGTCAGCGTCAGCTTGAAAATGGTCCCGCAATTGCACCCCGCCCCACCCTCGCTCGTCGTGCCGTAAAGATTGCCATCCGCGGCGGCCACCAGCGTGCTAAGCGGACCCGCTCCATCTCTCCCGCCTTGGAAACTGTAAATCCCAGTCTCCCTCCATACACCGTTCCGGCGGCTCAGCCTGTAGACGGTGCCCAGATCGTTTGCGCCTGCATAGTAAGTGGTGCCATAAAGATTGCCCTGCGCATCCGCAACCAGAGCGCCGTACGGAAATCCCGAGCCAGGTTCACCCAGGAACGCGTACAGTACCGTCACATTCCATTCCCCGGTTTGCGTGGGTGAAAGCTCGAACACGTCGCCGTTTCCATTCGCTCCGCCGGCCGTGGACAGTCCAAACACATTCCCCGCCGCGTCCACCGCCAGCCGGCCAGGAGAGCCGCCCAATCCGTCGGCGCCACCCGTGAAAGTATGGATCACCCTCTCCGTGTACGTACCGTCGCCGTTCGGATGCAGTTGGTACACGATGCCGAACCCATAAGCTCCGCCGGTGGGAGTCATCCCGAGTATGTTGCCGTGCCTGTCCACGGTCACGCCCGCGCCAGGACCGAATCCGTCATGGCCGCCGGTGAAGCTATGAATCACCGTCTGGGTCCATGTTCCGCCGGAGTTGGTCAATTTGTATACCACGCCGCACCCGGTGTCGATACAAGGTCCCACATACAGGCCCCCCACGCCCGCCGTTCCATACAGATTGCCCTCAGCGTCCAGCGTGACCCCTTTGTAAGGCTCGCCTCCATCTGCCTCGCCCTCGAAGCTGTAGAGCACGGTGTGAACCCAGCTACTGCCTGAAGGCGCCAACTGGAAAACAGTGCCCGAGCTGAAGTCGCCTCCCTGCACCGACGTGCCGTAAAGATTGCCCGCGCCGTCGATCGCCAGCTCAGTGTCCGTGTACTCGCCGTCCTCGTCTCCGGCAAAACTGTAGATCACTTGTGTCGTGCTGGCCGCCCGCGCTCCGCTCCCCAACAGCGCAGCCATTAATAATGCGGCCCCTGCCTCACTCATCGAGCGGGTGCATCTTCCCATGGCTCCCTCCATTCCCCAGACTCGTAGCGCCTAGGATTATAGCACCGGAAGCCTGCCCAGGCCCCAGCGCGATTTTCCTGAGGAGAGCGCCTTGATAGCACTATTGAACATTGGGGTGGGGCAGGCGCTTTCGCCTGCCAATGGCGCCCTTCACTTCGCCGTCGGAGCGCGATCAGCGCTCCCTTGACTTTCTACATTATTTTCCTGAAGAGAACGCCTTGGCACCGTTGAACATTGGGGTGGGGCAGGCGCTTTCGCCTGCCAATGGCGCCCTTCATCTCGCCGTCGGAGCGCGATCAGCGCTCCGCATCGGAGGATTAACGTCCGCGTGCCCGACAGTCCGCGTTCAAAGCGGCTCATCGCGAATCGGATGCTGCCCGGGATACCTAGGACAGGCAAACGTATGCCGCACACCGTCGATTCCCTTATCCGTGTATTCGAGTCTGACAGTAGTTTCCTCGTCCGAGCCGTGATCGCCGCAAGGCCATTCGACAATTTCTATGGGCCCTTGAGCGCGGCTCAAGGCCTCCCAGGCGCCTTTTTCCAGCAAAAGACCTTCGGTCGGCTTTGTAGCAGTGCCGAAAACGTGCAACTTCTGGTTGGAATTTGAAACTCCTACGACCACACCGAGCCTCTTGCCACAGGGCAATGTGTCTGTCTGCAGGAAGAACTCGCTTCGCTGCCCGTCATGGTCGTAGTCAATGAATTCCATGATCTTTACAATCGATCGCCGGGCAACTACATCGAGAAAATCATTCTTTTGCGAGGCCTCGAAGTCCGTCTCATAATTCGGTTCCCAACGCTGTAGTACTGCGATCTCCCCCAGATTCACATCTGCGCCCTTGAATAATTGCGTGAGTTCCAGGCGATCGATCTCCTCTCCGTCTCGAATTCGCACCAGGATCAGATCGCCTCCCTCGCCATAGGCGAAGCCAGTACAAGGGCACGTTAGCGAGCTATCGATTGGTTCGCACGCAGGCTTGGGTGGAGTCTTCCACCTCAACTCCCACGTTTCCGTAACGTTTCCTATTGCGACTAATTGCCGTTCGCGAACCAGAGCAGCGGGGTCTTCCACTGATGGCCTCGGGTTCTGGGCTTCCAAGGTGGTCAACACCAGAGCCGTTATCAGGGCTAAACCACCTCCGCGCAGCGCTTTCTCCATTGTTGCTGAGCTTACTAAGATGCACATTTCAACAACAGGTCCGCATCACGGCGCCCCCCGCTCTCCAACTTCAGCCTGCGCCTTTCTGGACCACCAGCTAAAGCCGCGCCGCCGTGGCCGATGACAACTTTCGCAAAACTCCATCTCCTTTCCTTCCAACACCTTCCCCAAATCGACCCGTCCCTTTCCTTCCGCCCCCCACCTACCCTGAAATCGGTAGAACTCTATGTCCAGTCAATCGAAGATCGACGCAAATCGCGCCAACGCGCAAAAATCCACCGGCCCCCGCACTGCGGAAGGTAAAGCCAAGTCCAGCCGCAACAGCACCGTGCACGCCTTCACCAGTGAATCGCCCCTCTTGCCGGACGAAGACCCCGCCGACCTCCAGACCCTCTGCGATGCCTACTTCGCGGACCTCAGCCCCGAAGGCCAAGCCGAGGAAGATCTGGTCGAACGCATCGCCGTCGCTCAGTATCGCCTCCGCCGCGTCCCCCTCCTCGAAGCCGGCTTCTTCGATCTGCGCCTGCGCATGCGCCCGCTCCCCGAATGCCACAACCAGGATGGCAAGGCCAAGCTGATGTCTTGGGCCTACCAAACCGACTGCGGAGCAAACAACACTCTCGACAAGCTGGGGCGCTACGAAGGCCGTTTCCAGCGCGAAATCACGCGCTGCTTCAACGATCTGCACAAGCTCCGCGCCGAGCGCCGCAAAGCCGCCCCCGCTCCACCCGCGCCGGACACGCCCCCACCTGGCCGCAAGCAAAATAACAAAACGAACCCAAAACCTCCAGCAACTCCTGTTTTTGCAGGAGCTTCTGAAAACCCAACCGCTCCCATCCAGGCCCCCTCGGCCCCCACCGCCCCTCAAGTCCCCGCCACCCCGCCGCCCGATGGCGAAAAAAACGCCCTCTGAATATGAAATTGCCAACCGGCCTCCTCCAACTTCCCACCCCCGGCCTAAGCCGCCCGCCAAGTGTGCCCCCACGCCAAAAAATAAATCGGAATCGCTTGACACTGTCCCTCCACTAGCGTAAACTCAAGTTATGCTGCAATGCAGCATAAAAGGAGCAGCACAATGACCGATACTTCCAAGTCTTCCACCCTCGCGGCCCTCCCCTCCGCCGCCTTCTCCCTCCTCGCGGATTGGACCAGGCAGGGCACCGAAAGCTTCGTCGCCACCCAAAAAATCCTCATGGACCTCGCCGCCCAACAGAATTCCCTCGCCCTCGGTTTCATTCGCGAACGCACCGCCGACCTGCCATTTGGCCCCGTCAGCGGTCTGGTCGAGTTCGCCGGGCAAGGCGTCGCCAATTTCATTGCAGCGCAAAAAATTCTGCTGGATCTGGCCGCCCAGGAGAACGCCATCGTCCACCAGGCTGCCAAGGACGGCTTGGGCCTGACCCCGCCGGTTTCCGCAGTCGCCGACGTCATCCACGGCGGTGTGGATGCCTTTGTTGCAATGCAAAGAAAATTCCTCGACCTTGCCGCCGAACAAACCCAGGACGTCGTCAAAAGCGTCAAGGATGCCGCTCCCCTCGAAGCCGTGGCCGGCGCCGCCGCCCGAGCCCAGGAAGCCCTGCAGACCTTCGTCGAAACCCAGAAGCGGTTCCTCGACCTCGTGGCCGAACAGGTCGCACCCAAGAACGGCGCCCACCCTGAGAATGCTAAGAATGCTAAGAACGGCAAGAAAGCCGCCCACCCGGCTTCGCAAAAGAAGCTCGCCGAATTGGCCAAAGACGGTATCGATGCCTTCGTCGAAGCCGAAAAGCAGCTTGTCGATCTGGCATCCTCGCAGCTCTCGTCCACCATCAAGGCCGCCCGCCCCAAGTCGGCCGAGCCTTCCACTTCATTGGGAGAACTCACCCGCCGCGGCGTCGCGAATTTTGTGGACGCCCAAAAAGCCCTGCTCGACGTGGCCGCCAAACCGTTCCTGCCGCCGCCCCCGCCGCGTCACGCCGCCCGCAAGCGGTAACTCTCCCGGTGCCGACTATGGCCGAAACGACCGCGCCACGCACCTTTCCCTGGATCGCCAACGTCGGAGGCGCAAGCATTACCTTGCGCCTCATGACCCTCCAGGATCGCGACCTCTTCCTGGCGTTCATCAAGAAACAGCCGCCCGAGGATTTGTTTTTCCTGCTGATGGACCTCTCCACGCCCGAGGGTATGGCGCGCAAGCTCCGCGGCATCGAAGCCGGCCAGGACACCACCGTTCTCGCCGAGCACGATGGCAAATTGCTGGGCTACGGCAGCCTGCATCACGGCGAGACCCGCTGGTTCCGCCACCTGGGTGAGATGCGCCTGCTGGTCGCGCACAACCAGCGCAGCCGCGGTCTCGGCAAAGTGCTGGCTCAAGAAGTCTTCTCTATCGCCCGTGGTCTGGGCCTGCGCAAGATCGTGGCCCGCATGGCCGCCAGCCAGACCGGCGCCCGCCGCCTGTTCGAGGATCTAGGTTTCCAGATCGAAGCCTTGCTCGCCGACTGGGCGATGGATCGCCACGGCAAGACTCAAGATCTGGTATTAATGTCCTACGACATGTCCGGCTTCCACGACTAAGGTGGGGCAGGCGCTTTCGCCTGCCAACAGCGAACTTCAGTTCGCCGAAAGCCGCTACGAACAACCATGCCCGAAACACCACCAGCCACCAGCCACGAGCCACCAGCCACGGCGCGCGTGGCGCAAGCTTCAGCTTGCCGCGGCGAACTTCAGTTCGCCGAAAGCCGCTACGAACAACCATGCCCGAAACAACACGAAACACAACCACCAGCCACCAGCTACGAGCCACCAGCCACGGGGAGCGAAGCGCGCCCTAGGATAGGATGAATGCCCCCCCGCGAACTCCCCCACCAATTCGGACCCCTTGACGCGGTCTTCCTAAACTTCGAGCGCAAGGAAATGCCCCTGCACATCGGCAGCGTTTCCGTCTGCGACGGCGTGCTCCCCTTCGACCGCTTTGTGGCCGGCATCGAGTCCCGCTTGGACCTCATCCCGCGCTACCGCCAAAAAGTCGTGCGGCCCCTCCTCGACGTCGGCCTCCCCACCTGGCAGTACGATCCGGATTTCGACATCCGCCGCCACATCTTCCACGTCAAGCTGGATGCCCCGGGCAGCGAAGCCCAGTTGCGCGAGCTGGCCGGCCGCATCTTCACCCCGTTGCTGGATCGCAATAAGCCGCTCTGGGAAGTCTACGTGGTCGATGGGCTCGCCGGCGAGCGCTCCGCCATCGTCTCCAAAGTGCACCACTGTATGGTCGACGGAGTCTCCGGCGTGGCGCTGCTGAACATCATGTTCGATCCGTCGCCGGAAACGCCGCCGCTGCCGAAACGCAAGCGCTACCGGCCGCCCAAGCCGCCGGATGCATCCACGCTCTTCACCGACGCCGTGAAAGGCAGCCTGCAATTCACTCTCGACCAACTGGCCGGGGCGGGGAAGAACCTGCTCGCCTACGGCATGTCGCTGCGCCTCGATCCGCGCGCCTTGCCCGGCCTTCAAAAGCTGCTCGATATGCTCCCGCAATTGGTGGGACCGCTCGAACGCCTGCCCTTCAACCGTCCCTGCTCCGGCCAGCGCCAGGTGGCCTGGAGCGAGCATTCCTTCACCGATGCGCGCGCCATTCGCAGTGCCTGCGGCGGCACCGTGAACGACGTGGTGCTCACCGTGTTGACCGGCGCCGTCATGCGTTACCTCAAGCTGCACCGCGAATCCGTCCGCAACCGTTTCTTCCGCGTCATGGTGCCCGTCAACCTGCGCCAGGAAGACGATCGCGGCACGCTCGGCAATTGCATTTCCATGCTCCCCGTTGTTCTGCCGCTCTTCATCAAGGATCCGGTCGAGCGCCTGCGCCGTATCTCGGCCCAGACCGAAGCCATGAAGCACGCCCACGTGGCCGAGCTTGTCCGCGCGGGAATTTCCTGGCTCGGTGCGCTCCCGCCGGCGCTGCAGACCCTGGCCGGCGCCCTCCCCTTGGTGTCCACTCCCGTCCCCATCGTCCACATGGTCAGCACCAACGTTCCCGGCCCGCAGGTCCCGCTCTACGCCAACGGAAGACGCTTGTTGACGCTCTATCCCCACGTGCCCGCCGGCTGGGACGTCGGCATGGGCCTCGCCATCCAGAGCTACGATCAGAAACTCTTCTTCGCCTTCACCATCGACGCGCAAGCCGCACCCGACGGCGAGCGCATGAAGGATTTCCTGGACGCCTCCTTCGCCGAATTGTGCGCCCGTGGCGCAGGCACTCATGCCTGCCGCGCCGGCACTCTTGCCGGCGCAGGCGAGCGCAGCTCGCCCAGTCACAAGCCAAGACATTAAAATCCCCTGACGCATCCAAACACAAACAAACCACTTACCCAAGCGCCATCCCCTGGTCGGATCCTGTCACTCAACATCCGCGTTCTAACATTGAATCAGAAAGGCGGCGACCACTGTCTGACACCTGACCCTCGCAAGCAAAAATCGCAGCCCACCAATTTGACCGCAAGCCCCGGATGCCCCCCCGCGAAACCGCGCGCTATCCTGTCTGGGGTGAAGCTCGATCATCTTATCTGGAACGAAATCGAAGAATCGCTTTGGCGCGTGGGCTACGCCAAGCTGCCGGCAGTGCTGACCGCAGCCGAATGCGCCGGCCTCATCGCGCTGTATCGGCGGCCCGAGTTATTTCGCAGCCGCATCGAGATGGCGCGCTACCGCTTCGGCATGGGCGACTATCAGTACTTCGATTATCCGCTGCCGGAAATCGTCCGCGACCTGCGCGAGCAGACGTATCCTCCGCTGGCGGCCATCGCCAATCGCTGGATGGAGGCGCTGGTCGACGAAACGCGCTTTCCGCCCGAGTTCGCGCACTTCACAGCCGAGTGCCAGGCCGCCGGGCAGCGCAAGGCGACCCCGCTGATTCTGCATTACGAAGCGGGCGGCTACAACTGCCTGCATCAGGATCTTTACGGCGACGTGGCGTTTCCGTTGCAGCTCGTCGCGATGTTGAGCGAGCCGGAAGCGGATTACACCGGCGGCGATTTCCTGCTCATCGAGCAGCGGCCCCGCACGCAATCCGCCGGCCATGCCATCCATGCGCGGCGCGGGGATGCGGTGGTATTCACGACTCGTTACCGGCCGGTGAAAGGCGCGCGCGGCTTCTACCGAGCCAATATCAAGCACGGTGTGAGCCCGCTGCTTTCCGGCACGCGCTACACCCTGGGGATCATTTACCATGACGCGCGCTGAAATCTTGCTTTGCCCGCAAGGAACGGATAGCGGCGCGCCGGCGTTGCGCGTACGCTCGAATTATGGCAACCATGATTGACGGCAGTCTCGCAATGACCACGAACGACGAACAGGCCTACTGGGAGGCGAACTTCTGGGAGGCTCTGGAAACCCGCGATGCGGGCATGGATGGCGTGTTTTTCTTCGCCGTGATTACGACCGGCGTGTATTGCCGCCCATCGTGTCCGGCCCGCCGGCCACACCGCGAAAATGTGATCTTCTTCCCGCGGCGGGATGCGGCGGAGCGCGCGGGTTTTCGTCCCTGCAAGCGCTGCAAGCCGGATCGCGAACGCACGCGCGATGCACATGCGGAGCTGGTGGAGAACATCTGCCGCCATCTGGAAGAGCATCTGGATGAAGCCGTGACGCTGGATGGACTCAGCCGCCAACTTGGGCTCAGCCCGTTCCATTTGCAGCGGACGTTCAAGGCGGCCACCGGAATCACGCCGCGCGCCTACGCCGATTTCTGCCGCCTGGCCGCGTTCAAAGACGGACTGCGCGCCGGGCGCCCGGTTACCACGGCGCTCTACGATGCGGGTTATGGATCGAGCAGCCGGCTCTACGAACGCGCGGCCGCACAGCTCGGCATGACTCCCGGGGCCTACCGGCGGGGCGGCGCAGGCCTGACGATTCGCTACGACGTGCTGGAGACTCCGGTAGGCAGGCTGCTGGTGGGTGCCACCGGCAAGGGCATCTGCGCCATTCAGCTTGGCGATTCGGAACGGAAACTGGAGGAATCCGTGCGCGCCGAATTTCCGGCGGCGGACCTGCATCGCGACCCGGCGTTTCTAACCCCCTGGGCCGACCGCCTGCGCCAGCATCTCGGCGGGCGATTGCCGAAACTGGACGTCCCGCTCGATATACAGGCCACCGCTTTCCAGCGGCGCGTATGGGAGTATCTGCAAACGATTCCATACGGCAGCACGCGATCATACGGCGAGATCGCCAAGGCCCTGAAGCAGCCCCGCGCCGCACGCGCAGTGGCGCGGGCCTGTGCCTCGAACCCGGTAGCGGTAGTGATTCCATGCCATCGCGTGGTGCGCGGCGATGGCGCAAGCGGCGGGTATCGCTGGGGCGCCGCGCGCAAGCGAAAGCTGCTGGCCCTGGAGCATTCAGAGCCCCGACCGTAAGGGAGCCGGGGGCCACTATAAAGCCATCGTGCAGTGCGCGGCGATGGCGCAAGCAGCGCGTATCGCTGGGGCGCCGCGCGCAAGCGGAAGCTGCTGGCCCTGGAGCGTCGGCTTTAACGGGTGGGGCAGGCGCTTTCGCCTGCCAACCCTGACGGTTTTCTGTAGCCTACCGCGTCCCCGCCCCGAGCTGCGAAACCAGAAACGCGTCCACATCCGTCCACAGCGCCACCTCGTCGTCGATCGAGGAGCCGATCCCGTGCCCCGCCGTGCTGCTGGTTCGCAGCAGCACCGGCTGCTTCGTTCCGGAGGCCTGCAGGCGGGCCGCCATCTTGCGCGACTGCATAGGATCCACGCGCGCGTCGTTGTCTCCCGTGGTCAGCAGAATCGCCGGGTACTGCGTTCCGTCTTTCACATGATGATACGGCGAGTAGGCATACAGCGCTTTGAACTGGTCGGCCTCTTTGACGGTCCCATATTCGGTGGTGTTGAAAGCGCCGTTGGGCGACAGCTCCACGCGCAACATATCGTAGATGCCCACCATCGAGACCACCGCGCGATAAAGTTCGGGGTGTTGCGTCAACGCCGCGCCCATCAACAAGCCGCCGTTGCTGCCGCCGATAATCGCGAGCTTCGAAGGCTCCGTGTACTTGTGGTGGATCAAGTATTCGGCGCAAGCGTTGAAGTCGTCGAAGACGTTTTGCTTCTTCGTCAGTTTGCCCTGCGTATGCCAGTCTTCGCCAAATTCGCCGCCGCCGCGCAGGTTGGCTTCGGCGAACACCACGCCGCGCTCCAGCAAAGGAACAAACGCGCCGGGGTAATTGGGGCTTATGCTGATGTCGAATCCGCCGTAGCCGGTGAGCACCGTGGGATGGCTGCCATCGAGCGCCATCCCCTTGCGATGGATGATGTTCAGCGGAACCTTCGTGCCATCCTTGGAGACTGCCAAACGGCGCATGACCACAAAGTCATCGAGAGGAACCGGCGCCGGTATGCGGAGCGCGGTGGCCGTCAATTCTCTGGAGCGCGGGTCGAAATGGTAGAAAGCGCCGGGATCGAGATAGCTGCCCACATAGCAGATGGGTTCGCTGCCGTCGAGACTCCCGCATTCGCCACTGGAGATGGGTGGCAGGCGCACCTTCACCGGAGCCCGGTCCACCGGAAAAAAGACCACTTCACTGGGGCCGCCGGTCAGTTCGTTCACGAAGAGGCCTGCGCTGGTGGGCGCGATGGACTGTATGACCGCGGCGGACTCCGGAATGTTGACGGACGCCTGGTCGAGCGTCTCCACCACATCCATATGCAAAACTTTGCCGCGGCGCGCGCCCAGCCTCGAGAGCAGGTAAATGTCGTTGTGGTATCCGAACGCGAGTTGCTTGACATCGGCAAAAGCGGGGGCGAGTTGGCGCCATTGGCGGCCGGTCACCAGGATCCAATACTCATGGTCGCCGCCATCGCCGATCGCCACACTGACCCCGATCGAGCGGCCGTCGCGCGACGATTCGAAAGAGATCTCGGCGATCCGTGGAAAGTCCTTTCCGATGGCGTAGGCGTCGTTCTCGGGCGTATCGCCCAGCTTGTGAAAGTAGACCTGTTGATAGAAATGCATGTCGGCCGCGGGCCGCTCGCCATCGCGCGGATAGCGCGTGTAATAGAAGCCGGAGGTATCCGCGTTCCAGACCACGCCGCCGCCCGCCGTCGCGTACTGCACGCGCGGGATCACGTCCGGCAGCGGCTTGCCCGTCGCGGTTTCATAAACGTGCAGGTCTCCGCTTTCGCTGCCGCCCGCGGATAAAGACGCGGCCAGATAGCGCCCATCCACGGAGGGCACGGCAAAGTCGATCGCGGTGAGGTGCTTCGGGTCGAGCGCGTCTGGATCGAGGATCACGCGCTCGGATGCCAGATCGTCGAGCGACGCAAGCGTCACCACGATGGGATGCTGATGTTGAGGGTCGCTCTTCATGGCGAAAATCGCGCCGCGCTTCACGATGGGGAAGTACTGCGCTTTGGGAGGCTGGAAGATGAGGCGTAGCTGGCGGGAGAGAGCGTCGCGCTGCGGCAGCGCATCGAGCGAGGCTCGGGCCGCGGCGTTCTGCGCGTCGGCCCACTGCTTCACCGCCGGATCGTCGAAGTCCTCGAGCCACCGGTAATCGTCGTTGACGGTGACTTTACCATAAGTGTCGGTGACCGGCTTCTTGGGAGCCGGCGGCGGGGTCTGGGCCAGCGCCGCGGAGCCAATGAAAACAAGGGTCGCACAGAAAAAGGAACGCACTGACGAATGATACCAGAGCAGTGTGGGGCAGGTTGTCAACCTGCAAGCCGATTGTCAATCGGCTCGGTCTTTGCCACGCTCTCGTATACTGGAGTATATGGGCTTCCACCTGACGGTAAACTATCGCCCCAAAGGCGATCAGGCCACCGCGATCGACGAACTGGTCCGTGGAGTGCGCGACGGCGACCAGCACCAGGTGTTGCTGGGCGTCACCGGCTCGGGCAAGACGTTCACCATGGCGAAAGTCATCGAAGCGATTGGCCGCCCGTCCCTGATTCTGGCACACAACAAGACTCTAGCCGCGCAGCTTTATCACGAATTTAAGTCGTACTTTCCGGAGAATGCCGTCGAATACTTTGTAAGTTACTACGATTACTATCAGCCGGAAGCTTACATCCCATCGGGTGACGTGTACATCGAGAAGGAAGCCACCATCAACGACGAGCTGGACAAGTTACGTCTCTCTGCGACCCGCTCGTTGTTCGAGCGCCGCGACTGCGTGATCGTGGCCAGCGTGAGCTGCATCTACGGCCTGGGATCTCCCGAAGCCTATTACGGCATGCTGCTGATGCTGGAAAAAGGGCAGAAGATTTCGCGCAACCAGATCGTCTCGCGCCTGGTGGACATACTCTATGACCGGAACGACGTCGATTTCCGCCGCGGTACCTTCCGTGTGCGCGGAGACACTATCGAAATCTATCCCACTTACGACGACAATGCCTATCGCATTGAGCTTTGGGGCGACGAGATCGAGAGTCTTTCACAGATCGACCCGCTGCTCGGACAAGTAAAGCAGACTTATCTGCGCCTGCCTATCTATCCGAAGACGCACTACGTAATGTCCGAGGAAACCAAGAACTCCGCGATGGCCAGTATCGTGACCGAGCTGGACTGGTGGCACAAGGAGCTGGAGAAGCAGGGCAAGCTGATCGAAGCGCAGCGGCTGTGGCAGCGCACCATGTTCGACCTGGAGATGATGAAGGAGATCGGCTATTGCCACGGCATCGAGAATTACTCGCGGCACTTCTCCGGACGGCTGCCGGGCGAAGCGCCGCCTACGCTGCTCGATTACCTGCCGCACGATTCGCTCATCTTGATCGACGAGAGTCACCAGACCATTCCGCAACTGCACGGCATGTATCACGGCGACCGTTCGCGCAAGGAAATTCTGGTGGCCCACGGATTCCGGCTGCCCAGCGCGCTCGACAACCGGCCGCTGACCTTCGAAGAGTTCGAACATCGCGTCAACCAGGTGCTGTACGTTTCAGCGACGCCAGGCCCGTACGAGCTGACCAAAGCGGCGGGCGTCGTGGTGGAGCAGATCATACGGCCCACGGGCCTGCTGGATCCCGAAGTGGAGATCCGCCCGGTCAAGGGACAGGTAGACGATCTACTGGGACAGATCCGCCAGCGTGTGGAGAACGGCCAGCGCGTCCTGGTGACCACGCTGACCAAACGCATGGCCGAGGATCTGGCGGAATATTACTCCGAAGTGGGCGTGCGCTGCCGATATCTGCATTCGGAAGTGAGTACGCTCGACCGCATCAAGATTTTGCGGGACCTGCGGCGCGGCGAGTTCGACGTGCTGATCGGCATCAACCTGCTGCGCGAAGGCCTGGACTTGCCGGAAGTGTCGCTGGTGGCCATTCTGGACGCGGACAAAGAAGGCTTCCTGCGTTCGAGCGGCTCGCTCATTCAGACCATGGGCCGTGCGGCGCGGCATGTGGAGGGTCGCGCGATCCTATACGCCGACGTGATGACCGACAGCATGAAAAGAGCCATCGAGGAGACCACCCGGCGCCGGCGCACGCAGCAGGACTACAACGAGCGCAACGGGATCACGCCGCAATCCATCATCAAGCCGATCGATATGAGCCTGGTGGCGATTGCCGAAGCCGACTATGTGACCGTGCCACTCGAATCCGAGGACGAGGCCGAGGAAATGACGCGGGAGCAACGCGACCGGTTCGTCGGTGAGCTGGAGGAGCGCATGCGGGAGGCCGCGCGCAAGTTCGAGTTCGAGAAGGCCGCGCAGTTCCGCGACAAAATCAAGCTGCTGCGCTCGCGGATCGTAGAGGGAGTCGCCGCCGCGAGTTAAGCCCGTGGCGCAGGCACTCGTGCCTGCCGCGTCGAGACTCCTCTCGACGCAAACTAGC
>JBEKUO010000024.1:0-21523 GCA_049514955.1 Bryobacteraceae bacterium
TGTGGCGCGCGCTTCAGCGTGCCGCGGCGAGCTGAAGCGCGCCAGCGCCGACAAGAGTGTCGGCGCGGCAGGCACGAGTGCCTGCGCCACGGTGCTGTGCTACATTCGTGAAGACCTGCCATGCAAGCGATCATCGAAGCGCGCAAAGTAGAGAAGTCTTACGGCTCGGAAGCCGCGGGCATGATTCAGGTGATTGCGCCCCTTGATATAGCCATCTATCCGGACGAGATCCTCGCAGTGCTGGGGCCGTCGGGCTCCGGCAAATCCACTCTGCTGCGCATGTTGACGGGACTGGCGCGGCCCACAGGTGGAGAGGTGATCCATCATGGCCACGAGGTCGGCGGTCCCTGCGAGAATGTTTCAATCGTGTTTCAGAGCTTCGCGCTGTTCCCCTGGCTGACCGTACTGGAGAACGTGGCGGCGCCCCTAAAGGCACGCGGCGTGGCTGCCGAGGCGCGGAACGAGCGCAGTCTGCGCATTCTGGACACGGTCGGCCTGGATGGCTTCGAAAACGCGTATCCCAAGGAGCTGTCGGGCGGCATGAAGCAGCGGGTGGGCTTCGCCCGCGCGTTAGTGGTGGAGCCGGAGGTGCTGTTCATGGACGAGCCGTTCTCGGCTCTTGATGTGCTCACTGCCGAGAACCTGCGCGGCGAATTGCTGGAGCTTTGGCAGAGCCACAAGATGCCCACGCGCGCCGTATTCCTGGTGACGCACAACATCGAGGAAGCCGTGCTGTTGGCCGACCGCATCGTGGTGCTGGGGAAGAATCCGGCCAAGATCCGTACGGATTTCCGCGTGGCGCTGGCTCGCCCGCGCGACCGCAAAGACGCGCGTTTCACGAACCTCGTGGACTACATTTACAGGGTCCTGACGCGGCCCGACCTGGCGCCGTCGCTGCAACCGGAGCCGGCCGCACCCGAACGCGCTAAGCCCAAGTACCAGATGCTGCCGCACGCGCGGCGGGGCGCGATTGCCGGGCTGCTGGAGATGCTGGCGGATCACAACGGGCGTGACGATATGTACCGCCTGGCCGGCGCGCTATCGTTCGAAATCGACGACTTGCTGCCGGTGATCGATGCCGCGGTGCTGCTGGGCTTCGCGAAGGTCGAAGAAGGCGACGTGGAGATCACCGCGACGGGCCGCGCCTTTGCCGAAGCCGACATTCTGCGGCGGAAAGAACTGTTCCGCACCGCCGCGCTGGAGAATATTGCGCTGATCCGGCAGATCACGCGTTCGCTTCAAGGAAAAGCCGACCACAGTTTGCCGGACACGTTCTTCGAAGACCTGCTTGATGAGCACTTCAGCGAGGAGGAAGCCAAGCTGCAGCTCGAGACGGCCATCGGCTGGGGCCGTTACGCAGAGTTGTTCGATCACGATTCGGACACGCGGCGGTTCTTCATCCCCGAAGAAACGCCCGCGGCCACGCCCGAGGTGGAAACGCGTTGAGCCCGCGGCCCTCGCTTTCCCGGGCGGTAATCGGGGAACGCACGTGGTCGTTCGTGCTAGACCTGATGGTCTTCGCGGCAGTGCTGGCGGGGATACAGGGCCTACTGGTGGTCACGCGCTACTGGTTCGGGGCGGTGATTCCGGCCGCCGATATTTCACGCTCGCCGCGCGCCCTGCCGTTGTATACCTTCTACTCGGTGGTGCGCATCGCGGTGGCATATGTCCTGAGCTTGGCCTTTGCCCTGATATACGGCTACATCGCGGCGTACAATCGCCGCCTGGAGGGACTGATGGTGGCCGTGCTCGACATCCTGCAGTCCATTCCGGTGCTCAGTTTTTTGCCGAGCGTGATGCTGGCCATGGTGGCGCTGTTCCCCACACGACAGCTCGGCGTGGAATTCGGCGCCATCGTTCTGATCTTCACGGGGCAAGTGTGGAACATGGCTTTTAGTTTTTATGCCTCGCTGAAATCCATCCCGCGGGAGCTGCGGGAAGCGGCGCGGATCTACGGCTTCGGCAAATGGCAGCGCTTTGTAGAACTGGAGCTGCCTTATGGCGCGATCGGACTGGTCTGGAATTCGATGGTATCGGTGGCCGGAGGCTGGTTCTTTTTGATGGCTTGCGAGATGTTCGTGCTGGGCAAGCGCGATTTCCGGCTGCCGGGGCTGGGCTCTTACCTGCAGACCGCTTCCAACGCCGGGGACACTGTCGCGATTTTTTGGGGCGTGGGAACCATGATCGGGGTGATTTTGCTGATCGATCAACTGGTCTGGCGGCCGGCCATCGCGTGGTCGGACAAATTCAAGTTCGAGCAGGTGGAGAGCGCCGCGCAGGCGTCTTCGCCGGTGCTCAATCTGCTGCGCCGGTCGAGATTGCTGGCGCGATTTCAGATGGCGGTGATGGTGCCGCTATCCGAGCGGATCAGTCTGCGCGCGTCCCGCCATACCCAGCTTGCGGAGCAGCCGCAACCGCCGGCGCACTGGAAGATGGTAGTGGGCATGGTGGTCGGTGCTTTGCTGGGCGGCGTGATTCTTTATGCGCTGTGGGAGGCGGCCATGACGCTCAAGACACTCACTGCGCCGGAGTTGGTTTCAACGCTGCAGGGGACGGCAGCGACCTGGGCGCGCGTGATCGTCTCCCTGTTGATTGCGGCTGCCTGGACCATACCGGCGGGCGTGGCCATCGGCTTCAACCCCAAGTTGGCGCGCTTCGCCCAGCCGTTCGCGCAGGTGGCCGCGTCGGTGCCGGCCACGGCGTTGTTCCCGGTGCTTCTGCTGGGGCTGATCCGCATGGGCGGCGGATTGGGGGTGGGATCGATCCTGCTGATGCTGCTCGGGACGCAATGGTATGTGCTCTTCAACGTGATCGCGGGCGCCATGGCGATCCCCACGGATCTGCGCGAAGTGGCGGATGTGTTTCATTTCAGCCAGTGGGCGCGGTGGCGCACCGTGATTCTTCCAGGCATTTTCCCGTACCTGATTACAGGCATGGTTACGGCCTCGGGCGGGGCATGGAATGCCAGTATCGTGGCGGAGTATTTCCACTTCAAGGGGCAGACGCTGCAGACCATCGGCCTTGGCGCGCAGATCAGCTCCGCTACGGACTCCGGCAACTGGGACTTGCTGCTGCTATCGACGATCATGATGGCGGCGCTGGTGGTGTGCGTGAACCGGGCGGTGTGGCGGCCGCTGTACCGGCTGGCGCAAACGCGCTTCAAGCTGGAGGGATAAGCGGCAGGGGTGTGCGCTGCTCATGCGGAGACCGTGCGGGCACTGGACATCGCTAAAATCCCGCTCACGAGTTCGAGCAAAGGTCGGAAAAAACGCGCGCAAAAGGCTTGCAGAAAGGCATTGCCACGCGCCGGTTCCTGGGTGTACACTGATGCCCAAGCCAGCAGTCGAAAACGGGAGTTGCTAGCGGAGGCTGAAGAGATCCCCTGCGGGTACGCTTTCGGCGCCCGTGAGTAGCGGAGTTCGGACTCGAATGAATCTGACGAAGCGAATGTTCGGCAGGCCGGGAATTGTCAGCACCTTCTTCTATTTGGGCTGCATCGTGCTCGTAGCAACAATGTGGGGACTCACGAGCTATGTTAATTCGTTGCATGATTATGCAGTACTGCAACCGGGCGATCCGGGGGCGGATGCGTTGAGCAAAGCAGAGTCCAGCTTCGCAGCGCTGACTAACCTGCTTACCTCTCTGGCCACTGGGTTGCTGGCAGGGCTGGGGTGGTTTTTGACCAGCGGGCCCAAGCAGCGCGATTCGGTTCAACAGTTCTGGCCCGCCGCAATCAGTGCCCTCTGTGGGTGCGTGTCGCTGTTTTGGGGGTATATTGCCTCGCAGAACGTTGAGTTTGTGAATGAGATCTCTGTCTCGAGCCTTGACACTGGCCTGCTCCAGTGGCCGAGAAAACTGCAATTCTATTCGCTGCTGCTAGGCGTTTTCTTCTTCTTCGAATTTGTGAGGCGAGACCTGACCAGGGAGGATCGACGTGACGGCTCAAAGAATGTTCCCAGCGCTTGACATGGCATTCGTCTGCGTTCTTTTATTTTCAACGCCTTTGTCTTCTCAGAGGCCTGACATGCCGGGCAAGCTGCAGGTCACGTCAAAGCCGCCGGCGGCGAAAGTCAAAATCGACAATCAGCTAATGAACCAGCCAACCCCTTTCACTTTCGTTGTCTCGCCGGGCGAACACAGCGTGGTACTGACAACTCTTGCAAAATGCTCAACGCCGAAATCGGTAACGGTCAATTCAGCCCATGTCACGTCGATTAATTGCGATGCGACGAATGAGGGGTGGGGTACGCCTGTTATCGAATAAGTGACTCGACCTGTGCGGGCAGGTTCAGCATTTCCCCGTACGAAGGCACCCATGCGTAAGCAGGAAGGGTAATTCTCGGCGGCCATATTCCTCCGCGCGGCAGCCTCCAGCCTTGTCGACTTCCGACCCCGATGGAAGGCGG
Source organism: Bryobacteraceae bacterium (assembly GCA_049514955.1). Classification (GTDB taxonomy): domain Bacteria; phylum Acidobacteriota; class Terriglobia; order Bryobacterales; family Bryobacteraceae; genus Bog-159. Next base: position 4,407 of record JBEKUO010000024.1, read on the forward strand.
TGGGTCGTCGGAGCCAATTGAGTTACAACATCAACAGAGCCAGGACGGCGTTTGACGCGCGTGTAGTGCAGAACAAGCCCGACTGCCTGCAGCGGGAACCGATGCCGGTTTTGTAGCCGGCTTCGATGACCCCGATCCGCGGGTGCGGCCGCTGTACCGGCTGGCGCAGACGCGATTCAAGCTTGAGGGATGAGGGCGGCCGCCCTACCCGACAGTTTTCGTCGCGGAATGTCGATAGGTAAGCCAGATGAGTAATGGCTCGGACGGCTTCGCGCAAGGACGCCTGTGGGATTTGCCTCCCTTGATTCTGCATCCATTCGGTCAGGGTCTGGAGGCGGCGACGATTCTCCACAGCGCCAAGCTCGCATTGGAACTGCACGGCCTGTCTGAGCCGGAATATCCGGGGGAGCCCGCGCGCGAGGTCCTGCTGCGGGCGCGTTATGGCGAGTTTCGTATGCTTTGCCTGGTCGGCAAGGACCTTATGCGATGGATCCGGCAATGCATGGACTTTGTCAGCCGGGATGAGGTGCTGGCGCAGGCGGGAATTCGGGAGCAGAGCTTTGCGGACTTGCTGGTGAACCGCACGCCGGCCACCGTGGCCGCGCGCTTCGAGAGTTGGGGGGTTATCGACTACCGCCGCATTCTCTCGCGAGGCATCGGGCTGGTTGCCGTGTTCCCAACGCCACCGCCGTACGAAGTCGTCTCGGCCGAGTTTCTGGCGGACTACTACTCTTACGCCGATGCTCTGTTTGCCTGCCATCAGACGGTGGCGCCGTTTACTCCGCTGCCACGGGAATCGTTTGGTGTGGCACTGTACACGTCGGACGAATACCTGAGCACGCTGGGGGGTGGCATCGGGGAAGAGCAGAACGGCGGCTGACGGCGATGCCGTGGCGCCGAGCCCGCTCGACTAGCTTACCTAAAGCTTCTTACCAGGACAACCGATGAATCTTACAGGATCGCTTGCCGCCGGACAGCTTCGAACTGTCCCGCGAACCTGGTGGTCCGCAAAAAACAAGGGAGAACGAAATGCAAGTCAGCACGCAAACGACACTTGAGAGCGGCCCAGCAGCCAGGACCGACAGCCGCGCAGGTAAGTACCTGGCCTTCCATCTGGGTCCCGAGGAATTCGCGATTCAAGTCTTGAAGGTCCGGGAAATTATGGGAATTCAGGATATTACCGCGGTTCCCCAGACTCCGGGGTATGTCAAAGGGGTGATTAACCTACGCGGGAAGGTGATTCCGGTGATTGACTTGCGGATGAAGTTCGGTTTGCCGGAAATCGAATATACCCAGCGCACATGCATCATTGTGGTGCAAGTTCAGGGAGCGGGCGGCAGTGTCTCTCTGACAGGCATTGTGGTGGACGAAGTTTCCGAAGCCGTCAACATCGCCGCCGGCGAGGTTGAGGACACTCCGGACTTCGGAGATAGCGTGGAGACGCCGTACCTTCTCGGGATGGCCAAGAGCAAAGGCAAGGTGAAGATCTTGCTGGACATCGATCAAGTGCTGCAAGCCAAGGAGCTGGCTGGCCTGCAATCCATGCTGCAGTAGGTGTGCTGGGAGCCCGGATGATGGAGCAAATCGAACTGCGCCAGGACGTCGAAGCCCTGGCCATGAAAGTGGTAGTGGACGATCTGTCGTCTGCCGCCGGCTTTGAACAATCCTTGCGTGCCCTGGCGAGCGCAGTCAGCGGCATTCGCGACCGAGCCCAGATGGGAGGGAACCCGGAAGTCGCGCGTATCGCCGCGGAGCTGTGCAATACGCTGGGATCAGGAAGCGTCCCTGGCGAGGCACTAGCGTCTGCGCTGCAAGCCGGCGTGACGGCCATGCAGCAGGCGCTCGAATCCACGGGACCGGTCGCCGAGGCGGAGCCGGATCCCGCGGCCTATTCTCTGGCGCAGGATCCGGAATTGCTTTCCGACTTTGTGCTGGAATCGCGCGAGCACCTGTCGGCGATCGAGAGCCGCTCGCTGGCCCTGGAGCAGGACCCGGGCAATGCCGAGGCTCTGCATTCCATCTTCCGCGCCTTCCACACCATCAAGGGATTGGCCGGATTTCTGGAGCTGGACGCCGTGCGTGAGGTTTCCCACGAGGTGGAAACGGTTCTGGATCTGGCACGCAACGCCAAGCTGAGCATCACGCCCCAGGTGATCGACGTCGTTTTGGAAAGCGCCGATTATCTAAAGGCGTGTGTGGACGGCGTGGATACGAGGCTGCGCGGGCAAGAGTCGCCTGCTGCGCCAGACAATACCCGCCTTCTAAATCGTATCCGCAATCTGATGGCCGCCCGCCCGGATTCAGAAGGTGCTCCAGATCCGGGAAGCTCCCCGGCTTCAGAGGGCGACCCAGACCCTGAAGTTGCGGCCGAACCCCACGAGCCCGAGGCAGCCGGCGCAGCGCCGAGTTCCGGCCGGCCGCAAACCATGGCCGGTGAGGCTAAAGCGGTCAAGGTCGATACCGGCAAGCTGGACTACTTGGTGGACATGGCAGGAGAACTGGTCATTGCACAGTCCATGGTGCGCCACGATCCGGACCTAGCGGTGCTGAAGAGCCCACGGCTGCAGCGCAACCTGGCGCAACTGGCGCGAATTACCGCCGAGTTGCAGAAGACTTCCATGTCCATGCGCCTGGTTCCCATTGGCCAGTTGTTTCAGCGCGTGGCCCGGCAGGTGCGGGATCTCGCCCGCAAGATGGGCAAACCCGCGGAACTGGATATCATCGGCGAAGATACCGAAATCGACCGCACCATCGTGGAAGAGCTGGCGGACCCATTAATGCACATGGTGCGCAACGCGCTGGACCATGGCATTGAAGATCCGGAGGCGCGCGCGGCGGCGGGAAAGAACGCAGTGGCGCGCATTGGTTTGCACGCTTGTCACCAGGCAGGTCACATCGTCATCGAGATCTCCGACGATGGGCGGGGCCTGGACCCCGAGCGCATCCTGGCGAAGGCGATGGAAAAGGGGCTCGCTGTCAATCTCGAGCACATCTCGGAGAACGACGTTTTCCATTTGATTTTCGAGCCCGGCTTCTCCACCGCCGCGCAGGTCACGGACGTCTCCGGCCGCGGAGTCGGCATGGATGTGGTGCGGAGGCAGATCCAGAAGCTGCGCGGCCTCGTGGAGATTCAATCCAGCCTGGGACTGGGCGCCACTTTCACTCTCAAGGTACCTTTGACGCTGGCCATAATCGACGGCCTGGTGGTGGGGGTTGGGCCGGAGCGCTACATTGTGCCCTTGTTCGCCGTGCGCGAGATGTTTCGGCCCGCGCCGGATAGCATCTTCACAGTCCAGAACCGGGCGGAGATGGTGATGGTAAGGGGAACCCTGTTGCCGGTCGTCCGCTTGTACCGCAAGTTTGGAGTCAAGCCGCGTTCCGAGGATGCCTGCCAGAGCCTGCTGATTGTGGCGGAAGGTCAAGGACAGCGCTTCTGCCTGATGGTGGACGAGTTGATTGGTAAACAGGAAGCCGTCATTAAGAGCCTGGGGGAGACTTTCAAAAACATTCCAGGAATAGCCGGAGGCGCCATCCTGGGCGACGGGCGCGTGGGACTGATCTTGGATCTGGCTGGACTATTGAAGGACCGCCCAGCATGAGTAAGAGGGGCTGTGCGGAGGAAGGCGCCGGTTCGATCGAGCGCCTGAAGCCGCGGGAATTCGAAGCCATTCGCCGGCTGGCCTACGACAAGTTCGGCCTGGATCTACGCCAGGGGAAAGAGGAACTGGTGGCGGCGCGGCTGGGCAAACGGATGCGCGAGGGTGGGTTCGGCTCATTCGAGAGGTATTACCGGCATGTGGTGGAAGACCCGAGCGGCGAGGCGCTGATCGGCATGATCGATGCGCTGGCCACCAACCACACCAGCTTCCTGCGGGAGGCAGCGCACTTCGAGTTTCTGCGGGAACGGGTATTGCCTGGGCTGCGGGAGCGCCCGCGTGTCGAGCTGTGGAGCGCGGCCTGCTCCTCCGGTGAGGAGCCCTATACGCTGGCTTTCTCGATCCTCGATGCATGGGGCCCGGAGGCTTTCCGGAAAGTGCGCATCCTGGCCACCGACATTTCCACCCAGGTTCTGGGGGCCGCGCAAAAAGCCGTCTATCCCACCGAACGCTTTCACGCCTTTCCACCCACTTGGCTGCGGCAGTTCCTGCTGCGCGGCGAAGGCCGTTGGAAGGGCTGGTACCGCGTCAAGCCGGAGGTTCGGAGCCAGGTGGAGTTCGCGCGGCTGAACCTGGTGGAACCTTTCACCCACGTCAGGTCTTTTGCGGCGATCTTCTGCCGCAATGTCATGATCTACTTCGACAAGGCCACGCAGGAAGTCCTGGTAAACCGTCTGGCGGAGAGCCTGGAGCCTGGCGGGTATCTGTTCATCGGTCACGCCGAGAGCCTGAGCGGTGTGCGGCACTCTTTGACCTACATCCAGCCGGCGGTCTACCGGAAGCCCGGCTCAACGGCCGGACGGGGGCTGAAGTGATCAACGTGGTGGTGGGGGTGGCGGATTGCCGGGTCAGTAATCAGCGCGAGGATGTTCTGGTTACCTATGCGCTGGGTTCGTGCATTGCGGTAGCTATCCACGATCCGGTAGCCGGGGTGGGTGGGCTACTGCACTATATGCTGCCGGAGTCCGCCATCTCTCCCGCCAAAGCCGGCGAGAATCCCTACATGTTCGCCGATACCGGCATCCCGCTGCTGTTTCGGCGGTCCTATGAATGCGGCGCCGACAAACGCCGGCTGGTGGTGCGGGTGGCGGGCGGCGCGCAGGTTATGGATCCGGAAGGGGTCTTCAATATCGGCAAACGGAATTACCTGGCCTTGCGCAAGATCTTCTGGAAGGCGGGCGTGCTGCTGCAAGGAGAGGATGTCGGCGGGAATCTTTCCCGCACGGTGCGCCTGGAAGTGGGCAGCGGGCGGTTTTGGCTGCGCGGGCCAGGATCGCTGGAGAAGGAACTGGCGTCAGCCGCGCCGAAAGGAGCGTCTCCGTGGCATTCCGGATACTGATTGTCGACGACTCGCCCGTCATGCGGGCCTTTATCCGCCGCATTATGCTGGTTTCCGGCATCGAAGCAGGGGAGTTCCTGGAGGCCTCCGATGGCCAGGAGGCTCTCGACATGCTGCGGCAGCAGTGGGTGGACGTCGTGCTGACGGACATCAACATGCCCGGCATGGACGGAGAGCAGTTCGTGCGGTGTCTGGAGGCGGACGATCTGCTGAGATCCGTGCCGGTCGTGGTGGTATCGACCGACGCCACCGAGGGCCGCATGCACCAAATGCTCTCTTTGGGAGCGCGCGGCTATGTGAAGAAGCCATTTCTGCCGGAAACCCTGCGCGAAGAGTTGGAGCGCGTACTGGGGGACGCTTATGTTTGAAAACCAATGGGAACAGATGCTATCGACCGCGGCTGAGCAGGTCCTGGAGACCATGTTCTTCACCGCCGTTTACGGTCCGGCCCCGGAGGGCGAGCCAGCAGACACGCCGCGTTTTGCGGCCCGCCTCGGTTTTGAGGGTACACCCAGCGGTGCGCTGACGATCGGTATTTCTCAGCCGGCCGCGCACACCCTGGCCGCCAATTTTCTGGCCGTGGAGGAGGGAGACGGGCTCACAGACTCCCAAGTGGGCGGAGTCGTCTGCGAACTGGCCAACATGATCTGCGGAGCGCTGCTCAGCCGCGTGGAGGGTGAAGAACACTTCCGGTTGTCCAGCCCGGAACTCCTGCCGGCGGACGCCGCACCCGCGGCCTGCCAACACCGCCGATCTCTGGATCTGGGCGATGGCATCCTCGACCTCTGGCTGGCAGTGGAGAACTATGCAGCCTGAGGGCGGCAATATCCGTGTGTTGGTAGTGGACGACTCCGCCATCGTGCGCAAGATTCTGACGGAGGCGCTCTCCGGCCAACCCGGCCTGGAGGTGGTGGGAACCGCGCCGGATCCTTACATCGCGCGCGATAAGATCCTTTCTCTACGGCCTGACGTGCTGACTCTGGACATCGAGATGCCGCGCATGGATGGCCTGACTTTCCTCAAGAAGCTGATGCACTTCCACCCGATGCCGGTGATTGTGATCAGTTCGCTTGGACAGGCGTCCTGCCAGACCGCCATGCAGGCCCTGGCCTTGGGAGCGGTGGAAGTATTGGCGAAGCCTGGTGGGCCGTACTCGGTGGGCGAATTACGGCTGGACCTGGCCGGCAAGATCCGCGCGGCGGCAGCCTCCCGCGTGCGCCGCCCGGCGGCCCCGGTCCCGCCGAACGCCGTTGCGCCATCGATTTCTCCGCCGGCCCGTATGGGCGCGCCGCCGCGCCCGCCCGCAAGTACCTGGCCCGCCTCCACTGTTATCGCCATCGGCGCATCGACCGGCGGAACGGAGGCCATCGCCGCAGTGCTGCCGCAACTGCCTCCGGACAGTCCGGGTATCGTGATTACGCAGCACATCCCGGCCGGTTTTTCCCGGGCATTCGCCAACCGGCTGAATGACATCTGTTCCATGGAAGTGAAGGAAGCCGAAGAGGGAGACACGCTATGCGCGGGGCGGGCTCTGGTAGCGCCGGGAGATCTCCACATGCTGCTGCGCAAGAGCGGCGAGGGCTACCGTGTGGTGGTGAAGACCGGCCCGCGGGTATGTTACCAGCGTCCCTCGGTGGACGTGATGTTCAGTTCCGTGGCGGAGTCGGCCGGCGCGAGAGCGGTTGGAGTTCTGCTCACGGGAATGGGCTCCGATGGGGCGCAGGGGCTGCTAAAGATGCGTCAGGCCGGTGCCCGCACGATCGCACAGGATGAAGCCACTTGCGTGGTCTTCGGTATGCCGAAGGAGGCCATTCGCGCCGGGGCGGCCGACCGGGTGGTAGGGCTATCCGGGATGCCACATGCCATCATGGCCGCGGTACAGGCGGGAGCCTGATTCGACGACCTTCCGCAAGGCACGTGCACTTCCGATACTGCCCCCCGTGCCGCAACGTCCCTGGGAAGAGTGGAGGGTAACGCCTAGGATTTTTCTGAGGATGGTAGAGCGCGCGTTACCCTCTCTTTCCGATGCTAACCCGACACCGCGAGAATAGTCGCGCCGATGCGATTATGCGATTGCGGAGACGATGACGCCGGACCCCTCGGGGAAACGTCAGCGAAACTCATGAAATCGACGATTCGGTCAGGTCAAACCGGAGGGACTGTCGGCCGATCTTCTCGCGATACATGTATTCGTCGGCCGCTTGCAACAAAGATTCGGCGTCTTCCCCATCGACGGGATAAAGGCTGATACCAATGCTGGCGCCAACCGTCAGCTTGTGACCGCCAAACCGGATTGGGCCAGATAGGCTCTCAACCAAATGCGACGCAATCCGCATGGCATCGGCTCGCTGGGAGAGGCCGGGCAGGAGCACGGCGAACTCATCACCGCCGAGGCGGGCCAGCGTATCGCTTCGCCGGATCGCCCCCAGCATGCGAGTGGAGACCTCCTGAAGCACTGCATCCCCGGCAGGGTGACCGTAGGAGTCGTTGATGGACTTGAAGTTATCAAGGTCGACGTAGACGACACCCAGTAATCTTTTGTCTCTGCCAGCCAGGGCGATCTCCCGCGATAGCTTGTCGAACAGGGATGCCCTGTTCTCCAATCCGGTAAGTTGATCGTGCCGCGCGCGAAAGGACAACTGGTCATACAGAACCCGCCGCTGTACGGCGAGAGCCGCTAGTTTGGCGGCAGAGTTGAGGAAATCCTGTTCCGAGCGGCGCAGAAAGATCTCGCCTGACAGAAAAGCGACGATCACGCCAATCACTCGCGATTCCCGTTGGATCTGCACCAAATAGAAGCGTCGTAAACGGCCGGCCGCCTCAGAGTTCTGGGGATCGCTCCAGGCCGCATGGCGGGACAACTCGTTTAACGGATGTATGCCCGGGCCGCAGAATTCTGCGACCTCGATATTCGCCAGAGCTTGCTGCCACTCCGGAGGCAGGGCGGGCGAGGCGCTCAGGCGGGTTCCTGCCGGCAAGCATAGTTGGATGGAGCACGAGATGCCGAAACAATGCTCCTCGACAGCCGCGGCGAGCCGCGACAGCACATTATCCAAATCTTCATCGCGCGCCACAAGTTCCAGAACATCCTTGTGAGCTTGTTCGATGGACTCGGCCTCCTGAGCTCTGCACAGAGCCCAGGTAGACTGCTGATGGGCCTTTTCCAACTGAGCGGTCTTGATCTCCAAGTTTTCGGTCTGCGCTCTGACCCGGCGACGCAAGCGTGTGGCCCAAAAGAGAGTGACGCTGGCGATGGCCAGTGTGATTGCAGAAATGGGAAGCAAGCGCTCAAAAGTGAGCCAGGGCGTGGGCTTCAAGACAATCAAGTCGTCGGGAGAACGCAACAAAATCTGGAACGTCCGGGGTGACACCTGATCGCGCGAGTCGTCCACCAGCACCGAACAGATGCCGGCAACCCGAAGCAGGGAGCCTGGCTCCGGCATGGGCGGCACGCCTCGGGTATGCAACTCCGCGGTGAACTGGGCGCTGCCGGACTGCAGCGAGAGCAACAAAGATCCGGGACGGACCGTGCGATCCAATAAGGTTCCGTCCACTTGGACCAGTTGGCCGTCGTACTTCCCATTTAACGCTTGCGCCGGGCGGAGGAAAGACGGGGTCGGGGGCTGCCCGGGGCCAATCTTGCGGAGTGCGGCTCCTGTTAGAACGGGACTGTACGGGCCTTCCGCGGGAAAGCCGACCACGTCCACGAGGTCCCCAGGCGTGAGCTGCTGTTCATCGTGGTCTTTGAGGAGCACGGCGCCGGTGGCATCCCGGACCCAAGTGGGGCCCGTCGGCTGCGTGGAAGTGACCACACCCTGCAGGCGAACGCGATGGCCGATTGTGGGGTCGGGAGAAAACTGGAGGAGCGTTTCCACGGTTCGCAGAGGCAAAGCGAATGGGTCTGCCGGAGCGGCTTGTTCTACTTCGAGAAACTGGCGGCCGGGGACATAGACCACAATGCCGAGGAGTTGCCGGCGATTGTTGAATAATGCCCCGCACACCCCCCGCAGCTTGACCGAGGAGTTTACGAGCGGCAGCAGTTCCTGCAGAGGCGCTAGAATGCGCGCCTGGAGATGGTGCGTGCCCGCGACCAGGTGCGCCACCGTCTCGCGGGAGCCGGCCGCGACGCTTTGTATGACGCCCTGCAACTCGATCCAACGGCAATCCCGCAGTCCCAGGAAGGCTTCCTCTATATGGTTGCGGTCGGGCGTCGGTAGCGGGGCGCTTCCCAGGAGTTGCAGGCGCCCTCGGGTAACACCCGGCGCAAACTGGCCGGGGGTGGTTTCCCCGCGAACCTCGACGAGATCGCCGGTGCGCAGCGTCGCGTGTTTCTCGTCGTCCGGCGAAATGAACATACCGTCGGTGTGATCCTGGACAAAGAGGATGCCGTTGAATGGATCGGAGAAGGTCACCACCCCGCGCAGCCTCACGGGATATCTAAGGAGCGCCGCGGTTCCCGTCAGTTGGTGGACCGCTAGGGCAGTGTCGATAACTGGCAGGACGGCTTTACGGCTCGCTGCCACTGCCACATCGGTAGCATTGTCGACCACGATCTCGCCGCCGCGTACAGCCAGGAAACCGGCCAGATCGAGATCTCCTGTGAGCCTTTTCAGCCCTGCCGGGGCGGGCAGGACAGTAATGCGGCCGCTCGCATCTTCCAGCGAAAGACCATCCGGCGAGGAAAGGCCCGCGCGGCCGCGAAGCCGAACTCGATGAGCCGGCAAACGATCTGGCGCGAAGTGACGCAGGCTGCCGATCGAGGTCACTGGCGATACATCCGCTGGTTGAGACGGATGCAGCACCTCCTTCTCTGCCAGGCTGGCGGTCCAGATCTCCCCGATGCCGCCGGCGTCGCCGGCTTCCGGTGCGCCTACCAACACACCGGAGGCGCGGATTTCCGCATCGATTAACATGTCGGGGTCCGAGAAGGTGGGCGTCAGCATTCTGACCGGTATGACTGTATTGCCCACCTTGACTTGCAGAATCGTGACATCGTTGTCAGCGTCCGCAGCCCACTGCACGACGCCGGTGATGGAAACGCGGCGATAGAGGAGATCGTTCGTCTTGGGGCCGGAAGGCGAAAACGGAACGGCCGTCGGAAGAGGCCCGGGGCCGAGCAAAGAGAAGCGTGGTTCGATAAGGGAAGGTGTCTTTCCGCCCGACCCCACCAGCGCCCAGATCTCGATACGCTGGCCGACCTCTGCGATCATCTGTCCTCTGGAAAGTTGGACGCGAATTCCGCCCGTCGAATCCTGAATGAAGCACGTGTCTTCACTGGCGAAGGCGAAGGTCACAATACCACGAAGGTGAGCCTGTGCACCGGATCGGAGCTGATCGACCGAAAGGTGTCGAATCTCCTCGACGGTCGTCACGACCCGGCTTACGCCCCGATGCCGATCGCCACAACCGGCGATCACCGCGAGCGCGGCGGCAGCCATAGTACACCACATCCGTCTCGAATGCATTTCGTCTAGCCTACAGAGCCGATTATAAAATCCCGATTACAGGGTTCGCCTCATATCGATGGTGCGAGGATGGCGCTAACCAAAGACAACTCCGTCCAGGGCGGACCGCACTAGAGCGAGAGCCTCGTCGTTGTGTAGTGTAATCTGTCCCGCGCAATTCTCGGCAGCCTCCATCATTTGTCCGCGGCGATCAGCGCCCGCGTCTGCTCCGTGGTGCGGCTGGCATCTGCGCGGTGACGAACCGCGTGACCGGCCAGCCGACCGGCGATGATTGCGTGAATTGGGCGGGTTTGTTTTAGGAATTCTGGAGCCACCCTCCGGGCTTGAACCGGAGACCTGCTGATTACGAATCAGCCGCTCTACCAACTGAGCTAGGGTGGCCTTGCTCTTCAATTATAATGACATACCGCAAATCTGGCAAGCCGGCTTGATCAGATGGTCTAGCAGTCCACGAGGGCCATCGAGGGCCATATAAAACCTTCGAAATCAAATCTTTGCAGTATCTCTCTAGTGGAGACGAAGACTGAATTTCGATCGAGAATCCACCTCCATCCTCAAGAAATGACCGGTTGGATTTCATCCGGGTGTTGCGTGTTACCACAGAAACTGGAGGCCAAACGAGGCTACGTAGTCGAAGGCGGCGAATACGGATCCATGGAGTTTCACAACGTACGTCCACTACTTCCTCAACAGACCCTTCATGGAGGGCTAACGGAGGTTGCAGCAGGCCGACGGATGGATCGGTCGCGCCGGCGACAGACGAAACGGCCGTTGTTTCTGAGAATGGCAAGCGTATAACGACCAGGACCTTTGGGTCAGGGCTTTAGAGCGTAGACGTCGACGCGACCGTCATAAGTAGGGACATACAATTTGCCGTCTGCCACCATGGGCGGGCAGAATTTGCTGAAATCAAATGCGACGCCGGATTGCGTGCTGTCCCACAGCAGCTTCAACCGGGCAGTCCCGTCCGCATTCGGGGTCGCGTCGAACGCAGTGGCGTCGTAGGCGCGCGCGATGCCCGCCACAACCGCCTGGTTCGCGTTGCCGTCGATCGGCGCCAGGGTCCAAACGATGCCACCGTCGGTGCCATTGGAGCTAATCGAAATCATTCCGCCTGTCATCCCGCCGATGCTCTGGTCGAAAGCCGAGGCGCGCGAGGCGATCTCAGCGCTCTTGCCGAGGAAGCGGACCAGGCCTGAAGCCGGATCCACCTGCCACGCGCGCAACGATTCATTTTCGCCCCAGTCAAAAAGAAACGACCCAGCCGGTCCAGTCCAAAAGCCGGGCGAGGAGTGCTGATGGTGTGTCTTCTTGGGAGCTCCCTGGCCCGGATCGGGGCCTCCACCCAACGCAAAATCCAGGTTAGCCGGGTTTGTCGACAGGCCCAGCCCGTTGAATGTCACGAAGATAGGCGGCTGCTTCAACGCGGTGAGGTCTCCGATCTTTTTTCCAAGATTGTTGCGGTCGAGCACGTAAAGAATCCCGTCTTTCCCGGCGCCCATCAACAGGGTTGTTCCGGGGGGAAGGATGGGCGCGCCGGAACCGAGATCCTGATCCTGATAATCGGGATTGCCTTGATTCGATCGCTTCGAATCCTGGAAAGGGATGTACCAGTCGTCCAGCGCAAGCGCGCCTTTACCGGCGCCGGTGCGTTGATATTTGAACTTGATGAAGGCTTCGGCAAAGTCGGTGGTCCCGTTGAAGTCGACGATCGTCCCGGCAGACGTGTCCCCGGCTTGCTTCTTGATGTTGAATCCTCCGTTCCCCGTCATGACGTAGACATTCCCCTGATCGTCGGAGGCAGGTCCCCCGGCTCCTTGCCATATGCCTCCGCCAAATCCCTGCTGTGTCGTAGGAATCGCGGCCGTCTGCTTGAAAGTGTCGACGTCCACCGCGACCATCCATCCGTGTGGATCGCCCGGCACTTCTCCTCCCGTGATACCGATGAAAAGTGTCTTATGCGGCCCGCTAAGAGGAGACAGAAGCAGTGCGGCTCTTTGCTTTTGATTCGAATTCAACTGGACTGCTCTCCCGCTGGCGTCGATTACCGGCTTTCCGCTGGCGTCGTTCAACGTCCCGTGGATCGCCTGCCCCTTGCCGATCTCCTTGCCATCCTTCAGACCGATGCGGTGCAGCAGCAGAACCGGGTTCTTGGGGTCGGGACCTTCGGTCCAGTTCACCAGGTACATCTGCTGCTTGTCCAGGTCGACTACGGGTGTGCTGAGAATCCCCCACAGGATGTTGATGCCCCACAGGTCCACGTTCGTTTCACGGTGCTGCCCCGGGTTTGCCTCTTGAATCACGATGGGAGAATACGGTTTGCTCAGCAAGGTTGAGGTCCACAGCAGATCCTGGCCCTGGGGCGCGTCCGCATCGAAAGCGAACACATGATTGCCCATCGAGGCCACCAACACCACGTTGTGCGGCTTGCCGTTTACTACCAGCCCCGGCACGTACAGTGGCTGCGCCTCCACCCGGGGGTCGTCCGGGATCGTGAGGCTCTTCACTCTCGTCATGCCGTTCGCCGCGATGAGTTTTGGAGTAAGCGTATTCTCAGTTATATTTGCTCCGGTCCGGCCGTTGTTATACGAACGTGTGAGGACCGGCGTCGCCGCGTAAACCGGTAACATTGCGATAAGCAGGAATGCGCTGGTTCGCGTTATCATCTGTTCAACCTTTCTTCCGCTTTCACTTCGAGTCGAACTGTCTGACTTCCATAAAGAACCCATTCTCGTTTTTCTTAAGCGGCCCAGTTACTCTTACGGTAACCGGGGGCGTCGAGCCTTGCATCTCCTCGCTCAACTTCCGGTAGGCTATTTCTTCCTGGGGCAGCACTGGCCGGACAGACTGCGTCTCCAGGTTCCACTGAATCTTATCCTGAACCTGTAGCGGCGCTAGCACGACGGCAGGCCTGGCGCTGTCGGCCGCGAGAGTTAGCAGCCCGTTATCTTCCTCGATGGATCCCTGAAGGGTCATCTCAACCCCGCGGAAACCATACGATCCATTGGCAAATTTCGCAAACTGGTCCGGCCAGAGGTCAAGATCCGGCAGGCCATCGCGCTTTAAATAGACATAAGCGGTGGAGTCCTCGGCATTCGGGATGGGCCTGACGACGTCGATCCCGTCCAGGCGCTGCAGGGCCTCGTGAGCGCCGCCCCAGCAAGCTGAAATTCCGTAGGGGCATGTCGGTGTGATGCCCACCGTGATGGGCGCCCGCTTGGCATTTTTCACGATCGCCGCATCCTTTTCAACCGGGCCTTCTTTGATCACCGCAAATAGAGCGCTATGCGCGACCGCCGGAGCCGCGGGAGAGGAGATTTGGACGATGTGCGCCACGGAAGGAACATTCTTCTCATTCAGCACGAAAAGCATGTAATGGCCCGGGGGGCAAATATTGGCGTTAGCCGGAGCGGTTACGGTCAACTTACCCGCGCCTCTTGTAAAAGCGAGAAAATTGATGCGCTGGTTTTGATCGAATGAGTGCGTCACGGACGCAAGGCGAATCCAACTTACTCGTGCGATCTGTTCCGGCTGGGCAACCACGACTTCAAACGATTTGCCGTATGCCACTTGATTCGGGGCGCTTCCGATGCTGGGCCGAGGTCCGTTAAACAGGTAGGGAGGTGAGAACAATTGAGCGTCGGCGTGGGAATCCTGAGGGGGATTCGCCACATTCGGGGTGGGAGCATACTCACCGCCACCCGCACTCAACACTCGGCCGTCGGGAAGCAGAACCGCCGTCGAGTGATAACAGCGGTCCACACTCTCCTCGGCCAACACGGTCCACTGCTTGGTGTTTGGGTCCCAAAGTTCAGCGGCGCGAATAGGGTCTCCAATAGCAAGGTTGTTGAATCCGGCGCCCTGCGTCCCTCCGGTGACAAGCACCGTGCCATCGGGCAAAATCGTGGCGTTGTGCTGCCGACGGGCAAAATGCATCGACGATGTCGCTTGCCATACTGGCGCAGCGGCATTCAAATCGATGATCTCGACAATATTCGTTGGCGCCTGGCTTCCGCTGTCTAAACCACCACCGATGAAAATAACTTTGCCGGCGTCGTACATCACTGACGGGGCATAATCGCGAAGGCCGGACGCGCGCGATGGGCCTGCCGTCCAGGTTCCGCCATTCTTCGGATCGAAGAAGAAGCTCTCCCCCAGTCCGCCGGACATGAAAACGCGCCCATCCGGTGCCACATGCATCCGCGGGAAGGGTGTAAGGCTCGGCCGGCCATCCTTGTTGAAATCGGCAAGCGATTGCCAGGGTCCCCCATTCCAGACCTGTGGTATGGTGTCCACCGCGGAGTCGTTGTTGGGCGGCCGGAGCGGTCCTGTGGGGAAAGTTCCCGCGCACACCAGGGCCCCGCCATCGGGCAGAGTCACCGCGGTGGGATACCAGCGGCCATTGTTCATGGTTTGTTCCGCTGTCCACGAATCGGTTGCCGGATTGTAGATGCAGGTTTGATTGACGCCTTGGCCATCGAACAAATGGCCACCGGTGACCATCAACCGGCCATCCGGCAGAAATGTATGTCCGGAACAGAAAAGGTTCACTAGCGTTCCATCGGCCATGGCAGGCCGATTGCTCGTCGGCTTGCTGGTATTGGTGGCCGGATCCCAGACGAACGGAGAGCAGTCGTGCTCATTGAGCGTCGCGAAAACGGTGGATCCGACCTCTTTTCTGCGGCCCCAGTACAGGACTTTACCGCTAGGCAACAGATGCGCGTGAATTGCGACATTGGCAAGAGTAAATGGAGCCGACCACTGCCCTAGCGATCTTGGAACTGCCGCCGCGGCCTCCCTAACAGCCGCCGGTGTCGCTCCAGCCAGCGTTTGCGTCGCCGTGTAAGTGATGGACACCTTATACGACGGATTCAGATTTGCCGCAGGCATATTGGCCGCGGCTAACTGAAGCGTATGAAATCCCGTCTCTTTCACCGTTGTGTGCAGCGCGGCGCCCTTGGGACCGCCGGATGTAACAGTCTCGCTTGCCGCCACAGAGCCGTCCGGAGCCAACACCGCCAAGTCGATTTTCGAAGCTGTAGTCCAACCGGTAGAATCCGGATCGAGAACCGCTTCCAGCGCCGAACCGGCGGCGCACCATATCCGCCCCGCACTTACTGTCTTTCCGTTAATAGCCGGTAGAATGTCTAAGTCGGCGGCGCCCTCGAAGTCCTGGGTGGCCGGGCGAGTGTTAGTGGCGAATTCGCCGCCTTGTCCGTCCCGGCTATAGCAAATATATCCCAGTCCGTTGATGTTCTGAGGTACCGTAATAGTGACCGACCCCGTTCCGTCCGTGGTGACATCCGGACCGTGTCCCGTGTAATCGTGCAACGCCACGTTAGCGCCAAATCCAGTGTCCACATGGATGGTATGCGCAGCAGTCGGATCGTTGTTCAAACCCACCAAAAGATGCGCGCCGCCCATCCTTTCGTAAGCGAAAACGTCAAAGTCCTTCCATCTTTGCTGGGTTGTGCCGTTTGCCAGCATCTCGTGAATCCAAATCAAATTATCGATTTCCGGCTTGAGTCCAAAACAGTTCTTATCCGTGCTGTAATCGCGGTAATAAACGCATGGATAGCCCTCCGATGTCAATATGTAGGCGTAGCCCAGAACCTTGTTAGTCACGATCTTTTCGCCGGAATTCAGATCGGTGTCGTGGTTTTCCACGAACGTGACCGCGTTCATAGGTGAAAGGCCGACGAGGCCGGCGTGGTCCAGATCGGACATATTGAACCGCCCGGGGTTGTTGCACATGGCATTAAGCAGGAACTTCAGCGGGAAGTCGAAGGCGTTGGGCCGCCCTTGCATTCCCTTCGGATTGAATATCCAACCGTTCACTAGCAAGCGATTGCCATCGAAGAACTCGCCGACCGCGAATTTCCCATTCATCGACCGGCTATTCAAGAAGGGCAGCAGAAAGTCGGTGGAAAGACCTTTGACGTCGTCAAGGCGGTATCCCTGGGCGTCCACGGTACGGGTCAGCCAATCCGCCGCCGCGATCAGATTATCGAACACGTAGTGCGGCGGTTTGGCGTTGATGGGCGCCAGCTCCCGGCCAAACGGAAAATCGTCTGCGGCCGGCCCGCCCAAATCCGGATCGCGGGGGACCTGCGGCAGGAAATTGGAAGGATTTTTCGGGAAGCGGCCGATTTGCGGCGTCCCATTCGCTCCTGGATACCGGAACACAAAGGGAGGCGTGGTGTCTCCATCGCGCTGGTGTTCCACCGCGTCCAGATAGATGTCCAGACCATTGGCTCGCAAGATTGCAGCGCAGCGCTGCAATTGTTCGCGCGAACCGTAACGCGTCGGAAGCGACCCCTTCTGCTGCCTCGATCCGAGGTCGTAGTCGTCGAACACCCCATATCCATCCGCACCGGGTGATGCGCCCGAAGCAGTCTTCAGAACCGGTGGCAGCCAGACCGCGGTGAATCCCGCGAGGCGCAGCGTATTTGCCTGGGCTGCGAGATGGTCCCACCACCACGGAATGGTAGTGTCGCCGTCAGCCGGAGAGGGCAACGCATTGTTCGGTGGCAATTTGTAAAATCCCTGCAATAAAACACCCATAAATTAGCTCCTGTAAATTTAAAAATATCGTTGGCGGATACCTGACTGGGCCACGAAAAGTGTCGAGATCCAAGTCGATCCTTGGAAACCATG
>JBEKUO010000025.1:0-21401 GCA_049514955.1 Bryobacteraceae bacterium
CGACCCTTTGGGCCGGACCATAACAGTGCCGCACTGGGGCACGGCTCGCGTGGCCGGAGTCGTGGGCCACGTCGAACACTATGGGCTCGACGGATCGGCAGGCGAGAAACCGCAGATCTACTATTGCCTCTACCAGCTCCGGGATGAGTGGCTTCCGGCGTTCCTTGCGGAGGTCACATTGGCTGTACGCACGCCGCTCGCCGCCGCCGCTGTGATGCCCGCCATCAGGAACGCGGTTTACAAGGCAGGCAGCGACCAACCCGTCTATAACATCCACACGATGCAGGAAATTGTTTTGGGGTCGATGGGCCGGCAACGCTTTCCGATGCTGCTGCTGGTGGCGTTTGCAGCCCTGGCGTTGCTGCTCGCATTCGTGGGGACCTACGGCGTGATTTCCTATTCGACTACCCGGCGCGTGCACGAGATTGGGATTCGCGTGGCGCTCGGCGCGGAGAAGCGCGACGTCTTGCGAATGGTGATTGGTCAGGGTTTCCGGCTCGCTCTCATGGGTGTCGCGATCGGAGCCGCGGCGGGGTTAGTTCTCGCGCGGGCGCTATCCAGCTTCTCGCACTTGCTCTACGGGGTTGGGGCGATGGATCCGCTGACGTTCGCAGGAGCGTCGCTCGTTTTGATAAGCGCCGCAATTCTGGCCTGCTATGTTCCGGCGCGCCGTGCCGCACGATTGGATCCGATGACCGCGCTCCGGAACGAATAAACCTTAGCTTGCTGGCGACGGTGAAGGGCGAATACGTGTACCGGTGCACTTATGATTGAAATAAGCGGCGCAACGCGCGCTATCAGTTCGAACAGTCTCGGCGCAGCTTGGTGGAGCGCACCACGGACGCTCGAATCCCAAAGCAGCTTCGGAAATGTCGGGTTTTCTACTGGGGAGAGGTCCCATGAAATTGGGGTCGCTTTTCGACTGATTCTCGGATGCCCCCGGCTGGCGTCCAAAACTTTGACTCCAGTTGGACTCCGCAGCACGGCGGCCGTCTTGCCGCCTTGGTCGCTGCCAAAAAGGATCCAGTTGTTGCGGCCGACAGCCACACCGCGGATCGCGCGCTCCCTGGCATTATGCCGACTCCCGGATTATGCCGCGTGAACTGGATTCTGAATGTTCCTCGTTGCGTTAGGGTGATGGCTGGCGCGGCATAATCAGATTGCCTCTCCCGACTGGCATCCATGCCACCCAGGAGAGCGAAATGACAACAGCCACATCGGAAGATGGAACGTTACAGCGTCTGCTCGAAGATGAGATCGAATCGTTTCTCCAACATCTTCGCGCCGCTCGCTATGCCGATGAAACGCTTCAGAGGAAGCAAGCCATCGCGAGGGAATTCGCGATATGGGCACAGCAACACCTGATCGGCGCCGACAATCTCAACAGCGAGAGCGCAGCCAAATTCGTAGCCCGCTTACCTCAAAGGGCAAAGACTCGCGTAGCACTGGAACGCGCGACCGTGCGCCTTTTTCTGGAACATCTGTATACGCGGGGCTGTCTCCAGCGCCCCCGCTCGACGGAGGCCGAATCAGGTTCAGGCACCTATTTACAGCGATACGAGGACTACCTGCGTAGGGATCGCGGACTCACGACCAATTCGGTGCACGTCTACGTGCCGTTCATTCGTGACTTCCTCAATACCCAAACGATCCAGGCGGGTTGTCTGAGCCAGGACGCAATCGACACGCTGAAGATACGGAGCTTCCTGGTGGCACAAACCAAGGACCGATCGGGTGAGTATACCCGGCTCCTGGCCACATCGCTCCGGTCTTTCTTCCGCTTCCTGTTTTTCACCGGCGAGACCGCGCGGGACCTGTCCAGTTCCGTTCCTATGGTTCGTAAGTACCGCATGTCGGCGCCGCCGTCATTTCTTTCACCCGAACAAACCGAGAGCGTTCTGGCGGCGACAGACAGATCGACATCGAGCGGACGCAGGGATTATACTGTGCTGCTCCTGTTGGCTCGGCTCGGCCTCAGAGCCGGCGAGGTGGCCTCGCTCGAACTGGACGATATTCACTGGCGGGCTGGAGAGATCGTCATCCGCGGCAAAGGCAGGATGGTGGACCACTTGCCTTTGGTCTCCGACGTTGGTGAAGCTCTTGCCGCTTACGTTCGTGACGACCGTGGCGTTAGTTCATCCCGGCAGGTCTTTCTACGGACCTGGGCGCCACGTGTCGGGTTGACCGGTCCGGCGGCGGTTGGACACATCGTGCGACTGGCGCTCGTCCGAGCTGGGATTCGGCGTTCAGGCCGCGGCGCGGCCCACCTGTTCAGGCACGGTTTAGCCACCACGATGATTCGGCACGGCGCTTCGCTCACGGAGATTGCGGAAGTCCTCCGGCATCGCTCGCAGAACACCACCGCGATTTACAGCCACCTGTCCTTCGAGGCGTTGCGCGCGGTCGCCCAACCGTGGCCGGCCATGGGAGGTGCCCGATGAGTGCTCTACGGGATGCCCTCCCCCAGTATGTGGCGCTCCGCCGGGCGCTCGGTACGCAACTTCAAGAGCCGGCCAGGACGCTCGGCCAGTTTGTTGAATTCGTTGAGCGCGAGGGATCGGAGCACATAACCTCGGAACTCGCCCTCCGTTGGGCGATGGAACCAAAAGGTGTCCAACGCGCCACATGGGCACGGCGGCTCAGCATGGTTCGCAGGTTTGCTGCCTGGTTCAGCACGATTGACGCCCGCACTGAGGTACCGCCACAGCGGCTCCTGGCGGCCCGCCGACGGCGGAACAAGCCACACATCTTCACAAAACGGGAGATCGGCCAGTTGATGGCCGAGGCTGCCCGGCTTGCTTCACCAACTGGATTGCGAGCTTTGACATATACAACCCTCGTAGGCCTGCTCACCGCTACCGGCCTCCGCCCCGGCGAGGCGCTGGCGCTCGACAGATCCGATGTCGATCTTGAAAGCGGTATCCTCGCGATTCGGCAGACCAAATTCGGAAAATCGCGCTTCGTGCCCGTCTCGGACTCTACGCGCGCGGCTCTTCGGGACTATGCCAAACAGAGTGATGGCCTCTGTGCGCACCGCCGGACTGACGCCTTTCTTGTCTCGGAACGCGGCACGCGGTTATTGGGGTCTGCTGCCCGCCGCACATTCGCCAGGATATCCTCCGTCGTCGGATTGCGAACCCCAACTGGAAGCCGCCGCAGCGGTCGCGGGCCGAGGCTCCAGGACTTCCGCCACTGTTTCGCAACACGGAAACTCATCGAGTGGTATCGAGCCGGGCTTGACGTAGGGCGAGAGTTGCCGAAGCTCGCAACCTATCTCGGACACGTCGATGTCGCGCACACCTACTGGTATCTGGAAGCTGTTCCAGAACTCCTCCAACTGGCCACCGAGCGCCTGGGCGGGCGCCAGACCGGAGGTGAGCGATGAAAGGTTCCAGCCTGCAGTCCCTCATTCAGCTCTTCTTCACCGATCGATTGCTGAAACAGCTGGGCGTGAGCCCGCATACGGTAGCGGCTTACCGTGACGCCTTCCGCCTGTTGCTCCAGTTCGCGTCGGAACGCCTCGGACACGCGCCCTCCGAACTGCGAGTAGAAGACCTCGACGCGTCGTTTCTGGGGAAGTTCCTCGACTATCTGGAAGAGGTTCGCGGCAACTGTACGCGGACACGAAACAACCGTCTGGCAGCCTTACACGCCTTTTTCCAGTATGTATCGATCAGCGAACCAGCACTTGCACTGCACTGTCAACGCGTTCTGGCGATCCCTTCGAAGCGGCATGAACGCGGCCCGGTCGCATTCTTGACCGAGGAAGAGAGCGCCGCTCTGGTAGCAGCCCCCGATCTCGGCACATGGATCGGAAGACGCGACAGAGCGCTCCTACTCCTCGCCGTTCAAACAGGTCTCCGCAACAGTGAACTCACGTCGCTTCGGCGGCAGGACGTGGAGTTCGGCGTAGGCGCCCATGTCCGGTGTCTGGGAAAGGGCCGAAAGATGAGATGCACACCGTTGCGCTCGGATGTCGCCGCAGTGCTCAAAGAGTGGTTGTCCCGGCCGGAGGGCAAACCAGATGATGCCGTCTTCCCGAGTTCAAACGGAGGCCGGCTCAGCGCCGATGCCCTCCAGCGACTGGTTACAAAACATGTCACAACCGCTCATCAAACCTGTCCGTCGCTCGTTGCCAAGACTGTTACGCCTCACACTCTGCGTCATGGCGCGGCCATGGCTCTGCTTCGCCGCGGCGTGGATCTGAGCGTGATCGCTCTCTGGCTGGGTCATGAATCGACCGAAACGACTCAGATCTACCTTCATGCGGATATGCAACTCAAGGAAAAGGCGCTGGCGCACGCCACGGCGTCGAACGCCGTACCTGACCGCTTCCGCCCGCCGGACTCCCTGCTCGCGTTCTTGGAGAGTCTCTGATTATGCCGACTCCGAGAGTATTGAGACGCAGAGATTCTTCGCAAACGGAGCACTCGCCCGACCCTGGCGCGGCATAATCCGGGAGTCGGCATAACATCGTAAATGCCGCCA
Organism: Bryobacteraceae bacterium; assembly: GCA_049514955.1. Classification (GTDB taxonomy): domain Bacteria; phylum Acidobacteriota; class Terriglobia; order Bryobacterales; family Bryobacteraceae; genus Bog-159. The sequence continues at coordinate 4,489 of JBEKUO010000025.1, forward strand.
GCGGCATTTGTGGCGTTGTTGTCGATCTCTAGCTCTGCAAGAAGGAGGTCTGACTGTGTTCGGCAACCGAATCCTCTGCGAGAGGGAACCGTCCACTGGATCTCAGTCTATCGATGACCTTGGAACCCGATGCCAATCGTTTACGTCGACGTAGAACATAGCGCGGTGCTTCACGGCTTGCCGTGCCGACACGTTTTAGTGCGGCGGAGGAAATGCCAGGAGCTGCCTCCGATAAACCTCGTCTACCTCCGAGAACGGTTTGTGCTCACGTGTGTACAGAACTGCCCGGTGCTCGAACAGCGCATCGGGAATAGTAAGAACCCCGGCGGTCGCGGTGGCCGCCGCGATTGAACCGCGCTCCCAACCATCCGGGAGCGGTGACCACAAAAGTCTGACCGCGAACGTCTGCCGATACGGCTCCAGTGGCTGCACAACCTTACCGAACGGCGTACCCGTGGTATCGAGCAGCCGATTCATGTAGGGGGTCAAGCGGGCCGGCACGTACCAGTTATCGGCCTCGGAGAGAACCCGGTTACCGCATCGAAGCAGGACCCTGCGATATTTCACTTCAGTTTCTGAAGTCACTTGAAGACGCTGTCTTTGTTCCGCCGTCGTGCTCTTGGCGACGCCTCTCACAAGCTCCGCGACAATTGTCGGCTCCTTCGCAAGCTGATGGTCGCGGCACCAGCGCTCCAGAGTCAGCGTCGCACTTCGGCTCGCAAGCACCTCCGCATTGAGCGTTTCAACCAGCGCGAGCGCCTGCAGCCTGGCCACGTAGGTGTCGGGCCACGCGGGTGATTCCTGCGCGTACGCCGGCGCCCAGGCGCCCATGGTGGTCGCGAGGGCGATCAGGCACGCAAGGCAAGGGGCGAGTCCAAAACCTATCTGGCGCTTGGGTTTCGGCATAGATGGCACTGGCGACTCAAATGTCCGTCCGGCTGCGATGTCCCACATGGTCACGTTCGTGGTCCTGAAGGTACTCGCCACTTTGACGCACAGCAGAAACTTCAACTACCTGCCAACCATCATCGTCACGAAGCCGCAGGTATTTACCGTTCGTCGCAAACTCTTCTGGAATCCAGGCAACCTCCAAAGAGGCGCCTTTTCTCAGGGTGCATTGTCGATAGAAAGCCACGGCAGCCTCCTCCAGACACAATCATACAAGGTTCAACTTTGCCGCGCGGCAGTGCCGGGCTGGCATTACGCCGGGGGCCCGACTGGGCGGTTTGGCCGGACAATATTGGCAGTTAAGGCGTCGCTCGCAATTCGACGGTTCGCAACTCTTCGGGCCAGGCTGCAATCGAAGGGGCGCTGTCTGACGCTGAAGGCGGCAGGTTAGACGCCGTTGCATCGCAACGTCATTTCAATGTGGCCGTGGAATCCTTGTCTCTTTGTGTTCTTGTAGTAACGCCATCGGAGAGACGTTCTAATTAGCTCTACTCAGTTCTCAACGCCTGCGCGGGATCGGTCGAGGCCGCCCGACGCGCCGGAATCAGCCCCGCAATGCACGCCGCCACGGCCAGAGTAAGGACCGACGTCACCAACACGCCGTTATCCATGCCCTTAACCTCATAGAGCTGGGACTCGACGAACCGCATAGAGAGCAACGCTCCTGGAATGCCGATCGCCAGCCCCAGCACCGCCTGGAGGAGAGCTCCGCGCATCACCATCGCGATCACGCCGGTGCGGTTTGCGCCAAGAGCCATGCGAATCCCGATCTCGCTGGTCCGCCGCGCCACGGCATAAGCAGTCACACCGTAAAGCCCTACGGTCGCCAACAGCAGAGCCAGAGCGCCGAACAGCGCGGTAAGTCGCGCGACCATCCGTTCCTCGGTGAAGCGGTCGGCGATCTGCTGATCGAGCGTTTGGAACTTCACGACGGACAAGTTCGGATTGATGCTTGCCAGGGTTCGCTGCGTGAGCGCGGCCATCTGGCTGATAGGTCTCTCCGTTTCCAGAACCAAAGCCCCGGCAAACAGCGATTCGTCATGCTCGATGGGACCCTTCGCGCTTGCCGGCCGCTGCATCATCGGCAAAAAGTACATCCGATGTTCCCTCCATCGCACAGTGGTATACGTGGTATCTTCCACGACGCCTACGATCTCGTAGTCTCCGGTTGAATCCGGCCCCGTGCCGAAGTGCCTTCCGATCGGGTTTCCGCCGCTAAACAGCTTCTTCACAAACTCCCGGTTCACCACTGCCACCGCAGGAGCCGTCGACGTATCCTTCTCGCTGATCCCACGGCCCATCACGACATGCGTTCCTACCGAATCGAAGTACTCGGCGTTCACTTTGACGATGGACGCCCCCACATCTAAATTCGGTTGCCCTTGCACCTGCACGCCGGTGCTCCAGTTATTGTCTTCCATTGGCGTGTATAAACTGATGCCGACCTTCTTCACCCCCGGCAGTGCGTGGAATCGCTGCTCCATGGTCCGATACAGCGCTTCCAGTTGCGTCGCCGAATAGCCCGCCGCCTGAGGATTGATATGCACGATATACCGGTTCCTGGTATCCAGCCGCAAGTTGGTGTGCTGAAGTTTGTTCAGGCTCTGCGAGAACAGCCCCGCGCCGATCAGCAGCACCAGCGACATCGCCGCCTGCACAACTACCAGACCGCGTTGCAGCAGGGAAGCCCCCGAGCCCGTTGTCCGCGCTCCGGACCGCAACGCATCCGACGGCTGCGCCTGCGCGGCCATCCAGGCCGGCGCCAGACCAAACAGGATGCCGGTCAGCAGCGACAGGCCACACGCAAAGGCCAGCACCGGCAGCGACGGGCTGGCGTGAATCGGAAGGCGCTGCGCGCCGGAGAATGCCAACGCCAGAAGCATGCGTGCTCCCGCATAGGCGACGGCCAGTCCCGCAATCCCGCCCAGCCCGGCCAGCAACACGCTTTCGGTCAGCAGTTGCAGGATGATGCGCCCTCGCCCCGCTCCGAGCGCCGTCCGCAGAGATATCTCCGCCTTGCGTGCCATCCCGCGCGCCAGCAGCAAGTTTGCAATGTTCGCGCAGGCGATCAGCAGGACCAGGCCGGAGACGATCATCAGCAGCCGTAGATTGGAGGCGTATTGTTCCTGCAGTTCCTGGATACCGGCGCCCCCCGGCGTGAGCGTCACATGTACTTTTGCCAGCAGCGTCTTGCCCTTTCCCGAGGAAAAAGTTTTGGTTTCGCCAAACGAGTGCTTCACCAGGGTGCTCAACTTTTCCCGCAAAGGCCCCCTTGAGACACCAGGCTTCACGCGCCCGAGCAAATACAGCCATTGGACGTCGGAATTGTGCACGTAGTGAACATTAGCCAGTGCCTCCATCGTCTCGATGGGCAGAAAGAAATCCGGAGGCGAGCTCGACAACCGGTCGCCATAAAATCCGGCCGGAGCGATTCCGACGATGGTCACCGCTTTTGTGTTGATCCAAAACGTGCTGCCGACCACCGATGCGTCGCCCGCATAGTCACGCTGCCAAGCCATGTGGCTCATCACGGCAACCGCGGGTGCGCCCGCAACATCATCGGCGTCGCCAAGCAATCGCCCCGCCTGGGACCGCAGCCCGAAAGTGCGGAAATAGTTGCCGGACACAAACTCGCCCATCACCGACCGCGCGCCCCCAGGGTCTCTATCGCGCCGGGCGATGATGGGCCGGTACCCAAAGCCCGCCTGTATGGCCGCCAGTTCTTCGAACTCCGGCACATTTTTCTTCAACAGCAGCCATGTTTCGGTCGGAAACAGCGAGTAATCGCCATCATCCCGTGTCCCGCTGTTCACGCAACAATCGTTGCTGTCTCCGATCCGGACCAGCGCCTTCGGATCGGCTACGGGCAGGTTCTTCATCAGCACCGCATTCACAAGCGTGAAGATGGCCGCATTCGCTCCGATCCCCAGCGCCAGTGTCACTATGGCGGTCGCTGTAAATCCAGGCGTCTTTCGTAACTGCCGTAGCGCAAAGCGCACGTCCTGTATCAATGTCGTTATCACGCTTGCTCCTCACAGCGGGCGAGAGTTGCAGCGGCCATTCCAGACAAGTTGGCAGGTTGCCGCCCAAACCCTGGACTGAGCTAACCCTCTGTTTATCTTCCATTTACTAAGGATGATGGGGCGCCGCGAGTGTTCCTTGGCGATTCGTGGGCGTCCCAAAAACGATAAACGAACCAGATTGCTCAGCAGTTGCACGGATTTCCGCCGGATCGAAGGCCGCAGGGCCAATTCCATTGATTGCTCCGGTGTGACGGCGCAGGAAGGCTTTGGTTAGCGCGCAACAGCTATTTTCATATGGAATAGTCAACTTGATTGGGCTGAAAACCGCGTGCTCGGAAATTGACTGCAAGGTAGCCGCCAAGGCAGAGCGATCCGCGGCGAGACCGAAGAACGGGCATCTCACCGATTTTGATCTCCGTGTTGGCATCGACAAGGACCATGCGCCCGCCAACTCCCACAAGATTCGCGGAACAGCGAGCGCTAGCGATATTGCCTGAAAAACGCCTCGCTAGTCCGCGACTCCGCTGGCTCCTTCGTTCCTACCAGCCGACCGTCCCTGGACGCTGCGGATGAAGCCGCAAGAATGCCTCCTTCTAAATCACACAAAAAAAAGCAGAACCGCGCTGTCTTCCGCGCTCTTCAGCGCGTCCGATTGTAACGAAATTTTCAACTTGATTTAGACAGATTTAAAGGTATCATAGCTAAAACGGTCATGAGCATCGCCGGTTGCGCCTCGCTTGCGTACCCGGCAGGGAAGCGGTTTTAGGGCTTACAGCGGCAGTGCGCCAATGCTCAAGAAACTCACGGGGTCAGTATCACGGAGAAATGGCGGAGGGTGGCCCGGAAGGCGGGGATCGCCGGTAGACCGAAATCAAGGGAGGAAATCGATGAGCAGCACACCGACGCGTTATTTCAAGCAGACCATCTGTCTCGTTGCCTTGTTAAGCCTTGGCCTTTGCCTGCCCATCCGTGCGCAGGACGTCCTAGGCGCCATCACCGGTACGGTCAGGGACGCGTCCGGCGCAGCGGTGCCCGACGCTACCGTGAAGGCGCGGAATATCGACACCAACCTTGAGGTGACGCAGCACACGCAGGGAAACGGTTCCTACTCGGTTTCCAATCTTCCCGCGGGCACCTACAAGTTGACCTTCACGAAGGAAGGATTCCAAACCGAAACATACACGCAGATCCTGGTGAATGGCAACCGCACGACTACTGTGGAAGCCAGCCTGAGGGTAGGCGCGATCAGCACCACGGTCGAAGTGACAGCGACGCCTCTGATGAACCAGGTGGACACCACCAACGGATACGTGGTCGATCAATTGACCATTCAAGAGACGCCGCTCGGAACCGGCAGCTTTACGCAGTTGGCGATCCTGACTCCGGGCGTGCACGCGGACATGCTCGGTGGCGCCGGCAGCAACGCCGGACTCGGCAACCAGGCCATCTTCGCCAACGGAAACCGGGATACCAGCAACAGCTTCTCCCTGAATGGCGTGGATACCAACAATCTCTTCAACGGCAATTCCACCAGCCAGGTGGGCGAGAACCGCTTCGTGCTGAACATCGGTGAAAACTTCGGCGCCGGTGGCGCGATTCAGACCAGCACTTCGGTGTACGGCGCCATCGGCCAGGCGCTGCCCACGCCACCGGTGGAAACCATTCAGGAAGTCGCGGTGAACGCGGCCATGTACGACGCCACGCAGGGCGCCCACAGCGGCGCGCACATCAGCGTAATCACCAAGTCCGGCACCAACGAACTGCACGGCATGGTGTACGAGGATTTCCAGAACAGCGTGATGAATGCCGCGCCGTTCTTCTATAATGCGTCTCCGGCGATCACCACCAAGGACCCCTTTCTCGCCCGCAACCAGTTCGGCGCGAACATCGGCGGGCCCATCAAGAAGAACAAGCTGTTCTACTTCGTGGCTTATCAGGGTGTGCGCATCGCGGATGCCGCGGACGCCACCAAGGATGTGGACGTACCCATCGGACTGACCGACGACCGCAGCCTGCAGGGTATCGTGAATGCGATGCAGACGAGCTATGGCAAGACCATTACCACTTCGCAGGTTAATGCGGTTGCGGCGGCCATGCTGCAGGCCAAGCTGCCCAACGGGCAGTACCTGTTCCCCAGCTCTCAGATCACGGATAAGACCACGGCGACAGCGCTGGGTTATGACGCGGTGGTGCAGGGGCCTAACGCCGAATCCAGCGTCAATCAGGGCATCGCGAACGTGGATTACAACTTGAGCGACAGGGATCGGCTGACGGGGAAGTATTACTATCAGAACAACCCGACGACCAACCCGTTTGGGGCGGTCGGTTCGCTGCTCGGGTTTCCCCAACGGCTCTCCGCCGGAAGCCAGGTGGGCGCCGTCAACAACACTGTGATCCTGAGCCCGACCCTGACGTGGCAGCAACACGCCGGATTCACGCGGATGCTGGCATTCGCGCAAACCAGCCAGCAATTCTCGCCAAACGACTTCGGGATGAACCTCGTAGGGTCGACCTCATTCCCTCAGATGCAGATCTCCGACGCGCTAGGTAGCAACGAGCTCGAGTTCGGCCCCAGCGTAAGTTTTGGCAATGCGGGCATGTACCAGAATCAGTGGGAACTGGGGTCTTCTCTCAATTGGGTGAAGGGGCGCCACACAATCGCCATCGGAGGGAATTGGGACCACACGCAGCTTAACATCATCAACAGAGACACCACCACCGGCTTGGATAACCTGGGGTTCAGCAGTTTCTTGAATTTCGTCGAAGGCAACGTGCGAACCGGCCGGTACTCGTCCGAGTTTGCCGGCAACTCCAACCGGTACTACCGGTCGGACACTGCGGGCGTGTATATCAACGACAATTACAAGGTCCTCAGCAACCTCTCACTGACCCTGGGATTGCGCTGGGACTTCGATGGCCCGCTCTCCGAGAAGTACGGGCGGCTAACCGACTTCGACCCGAGCCTCTATTCCTATGATGCGTCGACCGATACGATTACGAATTCGGGGCTGGAGGTGGCCGGCAACAATTCGCAGTTCGGGACCTCCGGCGCCAACAACTCACTGTTGAAGCAGCACCAGTGGGGACTTGCACCCCGCGTTGGACTGGCGTGGACTCCCAAACCGAAGCTGACTGTGCGTACCGGCTTCGGCATGTATTACGACCGCGGCGAACTGTTCAGCGAGTTCTCGCCCAGCGCCGGCTTCGGGTTCAATGGCCCGCTGGGTGTGACGCTCCAGGAGCCGTTCGTGGCGGCCGGCTTCGCCGAGAAAGTGAATGGACAGGCGCCGACTCTGCAGGCGCCCTTCGGCACCACCCCGCTGGCGCCCCCGCCCGCCAGTACCGCGGCGTTTAACGCCTTGCTTCCGAACCTCTCCCAAACCGAAAGTGGCGACTATCCCACGGGCAACGCGTTTGGACCTTTCCTGATGGGTGGATACGACATCAACAACAAACTCCCTTACACGCTCAATTGGACGTTCGACATACAGTACCAGGCATCCAACAGTTGGCTCTTCAGCGCCGGTTATGTCGGCAACCATGGCGTGCACGAGGTGCTGCCGATTCCGTTCAATCAGCCGGGGATTGCCACTCCGCAAAACCCGATCAACGGTCAGATTTATTCTTACGGCGGCACGACTCCGCTTAGCTCGTGCAACGCCTACCCAGCCCCCGGACTGAATCTCGAACAAATTTGCCCGGGGCCGGAATACGCCGGGAATGCGCCGGCGCGCGTGCAATACATCGGTTATGACATGAATTCCGTGTTGTACACGGCCGAAGGAATTTCCAACTATAACGCTCTGCAGCTCCAAGCCCGCAAGCGCCTGTCGAATGGCCTGCAGTTCACCGCTTCTTACACCTGGTCTCACGCGCTCGACGAACAAAGCGGCTTGGGCTTGTTCTTCACCGGCAACAATCCGCTGAATCCGAAATCGAACTACGCGTCCGCGGATTTCGATCAGACACATGTCTTTCTGATCAACTACAGTTACACGCTGCCGAAGGTGACTTCGAATCAGTCCTTGGGCTATCTGGTGAACGGATGGACGATCGGCGGACAGACGGTAGCGCAGAGCGGCCAGCCTTACAGTGTCTACGATTTTTCGGGCTCCGTCGCCAGCCAGTATTACGGCTCGAGCGATTACATCACCAATCCCATTGTGCCGTTGCTGCCCGGCGTCACCGCGAAGCAGGCGCAACTCCAGGGCACCACCGGTGTCAACCCGAATAATCCGGTGCTGAATGCGGCCGATTTCGGGCCGCAGTTCCTGGCGCCGGGGCAGAGCGGCGTTCCTCCCTGCGATTCGTCCGGATGCGATTATTATGAATCGCTTTTTAGCACCACGGGCCGCAATCTGTTCCGCGCACCGTTCCAGGTGCGCTTCGACATGACCATGGGCAAGGAGTTCCTGTTCCGGGATCGATTCCGTTTGCGGTTCAACTTCGACGCGTTCAATCTCTTCAATCACCCCAATTTTGATGCGCCCAACAACGATGTCCAGTTCTTCCCGTATTACGATGGGCCGCCCCAGATCCCTCCGGCGGGCAGTCTGGGTTACATCCAGCATACGATCGGCAGCTCGCGATTTCTGCAACTGTCCCTGCACCTGTCGTTCTAGCAGCAGGGGTCGTGGGGGGGATTGCCGGGCACTGCCTGGTGACCTGCTCCACGACCTGTTGCCTCATCTGCAAGTTCGTGAGGCCTCACGGGCACCAGACTGTGAACCGCTGGCATGTCCCGGCGGGTGTCATCCGCAGCCCAGCAGAACGCCCCGTCATTCGCCAGGGCGGCCGCCGAGCGACTCCCGCGTCAATTATTCTAGCCGTTGCTAATACCGGCGCTGGACAGCGTGTTCAGAATAATCGTCATCGGATTCAGCGAGTCGCTCGATGTCGAGTTTGCCTGCACGGATGACAGGAGTTGACTCAGCGTCTGGCTCGCGCCGCTGCTTGAAGTGCCGCTCGAACTGCTGTCGCCGGAATTGTTGCCGGAATCGGTTGAAGCAGCGTGGAAGTGATGATGATGGTGATGGCCGCCACCGATCGCCTGAGCCAGATCCTGGACGTTGGGGAGTTGGCCACTGGTCGAGGCGTTCGTGAAGTCCGTCGCAAGCTGGTTGAGCTGGCTCGCCGCTGTCGAATTGCCGTCCGCCGTTGCCGTCTTGGCGGCGCTTTGCAGATTCGTGGCGATTTGCTGCGTCACTTGCTGGTACTCAGTGGGATTCGATTGCTGAAGCTGCTGGAGCGTGCTCATCAATTGGGCGAACGGCGAAAGCTGCTGGCTATCCGTCTGTGACGTGACCGATGACGCATTCCCAGTTGTGTTGCTCGTCAAGCCGGAGCTCTGGAGCGTGTTGCTGAAAATCGACTGCAGGTAGTTGCTGGAAAGGTTGTTTATAGGACTCATGCTCTCCATATCGGCATTTTCGTTTCCGCTCTGGCGACGCCTTAAGATATTGAAAAGGCAGGACCGAAGACATCCGCCACACGCCAAGTTTCCCGCCGAGCGACGGATTCTTGGCGCCCACCCTGGCGTGCAATCGGGTCAGGCGGCCGGAAGGCCAGCCATCCTTCGTCTGAACGCATCGTAGAGTTGGTCGATTTCTTTGCGATCCTTGTCCGAGTTTGAAACGCGCGGTCACCCATCCCGGCGACGGGTTTTTAGTTTTGACGACGGCGTTGGGCATCGTTCCCCCTACTCCTCGCGCAACGCCGCCATAGGATCACAAACGCCGCCGCTATCGCAATCGCCGCCATCGCCACCGGCATGGCCGCGAACGTCACGCCATCCAGCGCGGTCACCCCGTAGAGTATCGACTCCAGATAGCGTGTCAGCGCCCAGTCGCCGCCCAACCCGGTTGCCGCCGCCAGTCTGGGACCCTATGTTCGATTCCGCGCCCCCCGATCCAGGTCTGGTCGAAAGGGATCGCTATCAGTTCAAGCGTGACGGTGGCGAACCTGCCGGACAGCAGCCGAACTAGTGAATGACGATCAGCTTCGGGAGCGACGGAACGTGCTTCGACAGCAATTGTGGCAGCGTCCATCCAATATCCTTTGCCTGCTCGACCAGGATGCTGATGAAGGCGTCCGGATCGACGTGATACTGATGAGTCACGAAGGCGTCTGCGGTTAAGCACTCCAGATTGTAAGGCGCCAAAGCCCCCGCGGGAAAGTGCTTCACATTGTCGCTGACAATTGAATGTGCGCCACATTTGACGGCCGCTGCCAGCACGTGCCTGTCATTCGGATCATTTGTCAATGTGGAAATCAGGTTTTCATAACCGGTGACCATTGCATCTGGGAACGCGCTCTTCGTCACCTTGATTTCATCGCTGGACCTGCTCCGGCGAATAGCCAAACTTGCCCTTCAGCGTTCGCTCGAGTTCCTGCAGTATGTGGGTCGACCACTTGGGCGCGTAGAAGGAAGGCTCCTCAGCCAGTCGGAGAAGCGTATCCACGATTGGCATCGGCGCCAGGACACAAGCATCTAAGATCGCTACGTATTGACTAATCCTCATCGCCGGAACTGGGCGTTTTGCCGTAAAGCCCCTCCTTGGCCTCAGCTTGAGCTAGCTCGCGAATGGCCTTATGGCGGTGGGAATCCCTTCGCGCCTTGTACTGGAACAGATGCTGGGCGTATATGCGGCGATGGGTCCCTACCATGTGGTATGGGATTTCTCCTTTTTCCAATAAATTGACCAAGAACTGCCGGGAGACACCCAGCATAGCTGCCGCCCCGATCGTCGTCAGCGTGGCTTGGTCCTGGAGAATCATGACGGACTTCTCATCATTTAGAAGTCCAATCAATTCAGTTAGAAACAAGTGGAGTGAGCCGGGCAGCAAGCGAGCCTCCCCACTGGGGACTACTAGCTTCGGTTTGCCGCGCCTGAAGGCGCCATAGAGTTGCTCAACTCCTTGGCGGTTCGTATCTGCGATAGGAACCCGTCGCCGACCCATCTTCGTGGTCTGCGACGGACTCTTGGTTTTGAGGCTGGCGTTAGGCATCGTTCATTAATCCCGTTTTTATTATACGCTGCAAGTGCCATAGCCGCCATATGCGCTACATCTACTACCGGACGATGGCGCATCGGATCGATCCGCGACGCTCGCCGCGGCGGTACGAACGCCGCCCCTATTGCAATCGCCGCCATCGCCACCGGCATGGCTGCGAGCGTCGCACCATCCAGCGCGGTCACGCCGTATAGCTGTAGCGCAGCCCACCAGCCGGAGAATCAGTTGAGAATTCATCGGCGGAAGCGCGTCTCCTCCTTGAACGCCTCCAGCGCGTTGTACACGATCGGGCAGTAGCAGGCGCGGTCTATGAACTGCCACATGCGGCTGGCGATCGACCCGTTGCCGCGCACCAGGTGCGGAAACCGCTGGCAGATGTCCGGGCGCGCCTCGTACACCGTGCAGGCATTGCCGTCGAGAAACACGCAGCCGGCCTCATCGGTGCGGCGCAGGATGACGCCTTCGTCCTCGCTCAGGCTGGTGTATTGCGCCAGAAATTCCGGCGCCGGCATGCTGAAATGGCGCGCCAGCCTCTCCACGTCCCGCTCCGATAGCTTCACCGTTGCGACCCGGCAGCAGTTGGCGCATTGCGTGCAATCGATCTGCTCCTGTATGCCCTCCGCGATCCGGCGCAGAATGCGATCGGAGTGGTCCCGCGTTTTCAGATGGCGGCGGAACCGCTCGTTTTCCGGCCGCTTCTTTTCACCCAGCAGCCGGATCTGCACCAGGTCCGTGATCATCACCATTGGATATCGCGCGCCGCCAGGTCGCGCTCCAGTTGCTCGCGCGACTCGAACTTTACTGCGTCAATACCCTGCCGGCGGGCGCCCTCCACGTACGCTGGAATGTCGTCGGTGTAGAAGCACTCCTCCGCGCGGCACTGGGCGCGCGCGATGGCCTCCCGGTAGATGGCCGGCGCGGGCTTCATTGCTTTCACCTCGTAGGAGAGCACGAAATCGTCGAAGTGCCGCAGCATGGGATATTGCTCCCGCACCATCGCGAAGTGGATGGCGTTGGTGTTCGAGAGCACCAGCATGCGATAGCGCGCCCGCAGGCCCTCCAGGATACTCTCGGGCACCAGCGTGGCCGGCAGAAAGATGCTGCTCCAGATTTCGCAAAACTGCTCGTAGGTGACGCGCAGGTCCAGGATGCGGCTGAGCTGTTCGACGAAATCGCGCGGCGCCACCAGGCCGGTCTCGAAGCGGTGTACCAGGTCCGTGGCGCCGATGCGCTTGGGAATCTCCGCCGCGGGGTAGTTGCAGAGCTTCTCCATGGCGCGGTACCCGCGGGAAAAATCGAAGGGGATAAGCACCTTGCCCAGATCGAAGATGACGGTCTTGATCACTCTTTCCACGATACCTTGATCGGATTCCACCGCGCAAAGACGGCGGTAGACCAGATTCCATCAATAGCGACGTGATCGCCTGAAGTAATCGGCGGGAAGCCGGTTCGCACGCTCCACCGTCTTGTTTATCGATGGCTTGTTTCTCTGGCAGCATGCGCTGATGCTAGATTGAGTGAAACCAGAATGCCTGCGGTGTTGGCTCGCTAAACACGACGTGCCAGCCACCCAGGCGTCATCAAAGGGCGCGCATTTGGTGTTACCGGGTTAGGTGTGGGGACGGCACAGCTTTATGTTGTTTCCTTCTCGATGTGGGCCACTCTTGGACTATTCCTGCTACGGCCCCTCTTTTTCTTCATTATCTGGGAAACATGTCCGTACGCCGTGCCCTCTAGCGATTCTAGCGAGTGGTGCAAAATATCGTTTTCCTCCCCCAGTTTACTGCTCCATCCGAGATCATCTTGCCACCAGCGAGCGGCATGGGTAGGCGTACCAAGGTGGTCCGTGTAAATTGCGATCTTGTCGTATCCTTCCTCGAAGTCTCCGCTACTGCACTTTTTGAAGCCCAAGCGTTCATACAAGGCAATGAAAGCTGCCAGAGTCTCTTCGTTCAGGATCCCTGTTGGCCAGTATTTGCCCGGCCATCTACCTGTCCCTGTTGGTGTCGGCCACCACCATTGATGCAAATCATTTAAAGACCAAGCGATGCAGTTATAGTTTTCGTCAGCCGGACTCTTGATCTCCACCGCTCCTCTCAACGCCGGGATAAGCGCGACGATTTCATCTTCCGTCATCGCGTTAAGTAGCCGTTTTCACTCGCGTAGTCGAGCCACAACTGTCGTGCCTCAGCTAAAGTATTGGCTGCCGCGGCTGGATTCTCTCCAGTTATACATTCGAGCGCCCAATACCACTGGCCACCCCGCTCCTTGAGATATGCGAAGATCAGCGGCAGGACGGGTCTGCCCATGCCAATAATTCGTTGATAATGCTGATTGAAGATCTTGCCTTGAATTGAGGACAGGATTCTCGTCTCATCCCACCATTTGTCCGCATGGGTTTTGAATTCTAGCGCTAGTTTTTGCCGGGGAGCTGTCGTTCGTGGTCGGTGCGACCACCTGAACACGCGCACCAAGCGTCGATCTAAGTCATATTGTGATTTAACGCAATAAGACCACTCGTCACGCAACTGCTTCGCAGCGGGCACTGGGCCGTCAGCCCATCCTGACAGCGCGTCATCTATCGCCCGATGACCACACCTTTGCCCCCATCGAAACGCTCTCTTTTGGCAGTCGTCTAGTATGGCTGTTGGCATAGCTATATTCCGAGCCGAGGGATGCTGGCCGCGTTGAGAATTTCCGTTAGCGTGTCACCCTTTGCTTTAGCCCGTTCGAGAACATCTTGAAGAGCATTCAGGTCCTGCTCATCGAGCACGACAAAGAATTCTCTGTGCTCTCCCATTTCATCGTACCCGAGCTTGAGGGTATGGGTGATGACGGCACTAATTGGTCGTTCCTCAACGTTATCGCCAAACACAGGGCGGACGTCTGAAATGATCCTTGCATCACAGTAGATGCGCTCACTGTCGCGTTGAAGTCGGATGGCCTTGGACAAGATGTTGAGCGTCTTTACGTTCAGGAGCCGCTGAAGTTTTTTCCCGATAATAGGCGCGTCAGTTTTCTTCAGGCCAAAGTCTGGGTTCGAGAGGATGGTTTCCACTAGGTCGCGCACGAACCTCGCATGGCGGACCTCCGAAAACTCACGTACATGATAAAGCGAGTACAGGGTCTCAACAATGGCAGCGAGATCTTCGGGCCGAACGCCCGGAACCGATCCCGCTATCTTCTCAGCCATCGTTGACGCCTCTGCGGTGATCGTGGCAGACGACAGGGCCTTGATCAACTCGTCGATTGCGGCGTCTGATAGCTTGACGATTTTGCCGATCGCGGGAAGGTGTTGCTTTGGTATTTGCAATGCCATTTAAACTGAAGCATATCCAGTGCTTCGCATCAATGTCAACCGAAGTCGGCGTCGGCGCGACGGGAAAAGCGAGAGAGAGCCAACGGCTAGCGTTTCCCGGACACGTGCAAATACATTGCCCTCGGCAACACCGCTGGCATCGCCGTCATCGATGGCCGTACGCAGCGCCGCGAGTTTGACCTCGTACTCCCGCTCCTCACGGTCTCGCCCCGAGAACGATCATAATTGGCAAAGATTGCTAGCATATTGTGAACGACGCTTCACCATACCCCGATCACCTTCCACCAGGCAAAGCCGACCGTAGACCAGATCGTCAGATTCACCAGCGAGATCGCGAAGCCGGTCTTCCACCACTCCCGCAACGACACGTAGTGTTGCGCGAAGAACATAGGCGCAGGCGTGGTGCCGTAATGCGTCAAGCCCGCGGACAGATTGGTGAAGCAGGCGAGCGAGAAGACCACCAGTCCGGGCGGCGCGCCTTCCGCGATCAACAGCGCGCCGAACGGCACGAACATCGCCAGGAGGTGCGCGGTGATGCTGGCAAATCCGTAATGCGAGTAGAAGTAGATCGCCAGCACCACGGCCAGCAGGGCCACCCAACCCGCGCCGGGCAACAAGCCGGCCACGCCGCTGGCGAATGCCTTGGTGACTCCAGCGTCGCCCAGCGCATGTCCCAACCGCACCAAGCCACCATACCAGATGAACAGGTTCCAGGCGGCCTTGTTGCCGGCCACCTGCTCCCACTTCAAAACCCCGCTCAGCAGCAAGGCCACCGCGCCGAGCAGGGCTGTGATCGTTAAATCGATGTGATGGATCGCGGTGGTCACCCACAGTCCGCACACCACCACGAAAACCAGGAACACCGTGCGCTGCGGACCATCCATGGGACCCATGCGCGTGAGCTCGGCGGCAGCGAAGGCGCGGGCTTCCGGCGTGCGGCGGATTTGTGGCGGGTTCAGCCGGTAGACCACGGCCGGCACTATGAGCAGCGAGCAGAGACCTGGAACGATGCCGGCCACAAACCAGCTCACCAGCGTCACCGGATAGTGCAGGGTCTCCGTGGCCATACTGGCCGCCAGCGGGTTGCTGGCTTGTCCTGTCATGAACATGGCCGCCGTGACGCAGACGCTCTGATAGACACCGGTCATCAGGAACGAGCCGAGCAGGGCCGCAGTCGGTCCCGGGTAGGAGCCATGTAGCTCGGCCACCGACCGCGCAATGGGCATCACCACGCCGCCGGAGCGTGCGCTGTTGGATGGAATCACCGACGCCAGCACCATGTCCGTAAACGACAGGGCATAGCAGACACCCAGCGAACTGCCGCCCACCGCGCGCATGAACAACAGCGCGATGCGGCGGGCCAGGCCAGTCGAAAGCAACGCGTCCGAAATGAAGAACGCGGCCATCATCAGCCAGACCACGGGATCGCCATACCCGCTGAGAGCTTGCGTCGCGCTCAGCCCACCGAACAACGCGGCCAGCGTAACGGCGGCGAGCACCAACGCTCCGCCGGGGATCGGCTCGAGGATCAGGCCGCCGATGGTGGCGAGGAAGATGCCGAACAGCCGCCAGCCTTCCGGCTTGACTGAGACCGGCCTAGGCAGCAGGAAAACGATGACGCAATAGAGCAGCACAAGGGCCGCTCCGCTGGCGATCCGGCGGCGTACAGACATTTATCGATGATCGCCTAAAATTGTGACAGTTTTCTGAAAGCCAAAGAAATTATGGGCCGCAGATGAACGCCGATCGACGCGGATGAAAAAATATCGGCGTTCATCAGCGTCTATCCGCAGCCTTATGATTGCCGGTTAAGGCGTGACAGGGTGAGACGAGGCGGACGTCTTCGCCGCGCTCGCCGAATGTTTCAACTCGGCCTCCAGCAGCGGTTTCAGCGCTTCCAATTTGATCGGACCGTTGTAGTGCCGCCCATCGATGAACAGCGTCGGGGTGCTCATGACCCCTATGCGGCTGCCATCGTCCAGGTCGCGCGCCACGGCCTTACGGACTTCCGCGGAGTCCATGTCCGACTCGAACCGCTTTATATCCAGCCCGATGGCCGAGGCCAGGGCCAGGATAGTGGGACGCGAAAGATCGGTGCGGCTGGCGAACAGGGCGTCGTGCATCGGCCAGAACTTGCCCTGTTTCTGCGCGGCCACCGCGGCGGCGGCGGCCTGGGCCGCTTGCGAATGCATATCCAGCGGGAATTGCTTAAAGATCAGCTTCACCTGCGTGGGATACACTTTCAAAACCAACTGCAACTGGGGCGTGGCTAATCCGCAATACGGGCATTGGAAGTCGGAGAACTCCACCAGCGTGATGGGCGCGTCCTTGGGTCCGATTACCGGGGCCCCCTCGATGGGCACCGCCACCGGATCTTCCAGCAGCTTGTGCTCCGGCGGATGCGCGTATTGCGATGCCTCGGCGGCCGCCCACGCTTCCTTCTCGCTCTTGCCGCCCTTGATCGCGCCCACGATCAACGACGCCATGCCCCGGCTGTAATAACAGTTCGGATCCTTCACCCGGCATTCGGCGAGCTTCATGCTGCAGCCGCAGGTGCAGTCGTGCTCCCGCAACAATTTGAGGACGGTAGCCTTTTGCGCCGTCGTCAG
>JBEKUO010000026.1:0-21369 GCA_049514955.1 Bryobacteraceae bacterium
AGTATTCTGTGTCCTCGTGGAGCGCGGGTTCTTACCGCACCCTGATTTGTTCGAGCGGCACATCTTCGCCTGGCTCAAAACGGGCTCGATCCAGTTTAGCGGCGGTCTCGGCGTCGATGATTTCTTCATCGCCGAGTTCCGTCAAGAAAGAGAGAGCCATCGGCACTTCAGCGTCGGGAAGAGCATCCACGAGCGCATGAAGACGATCACGGTCTGAGGCCATACCTGCAATTGTATCGTGATCGGTGGCGAGAGAGACTGCAGGGGGGACTGTTGGCAGGCGAAAGCGCCTGCCCCACCTTAAGCTGCCATAATAAAAGACATGAAACTGCGGAAATCCAACACGAGCGTGGCCCTACGAATCGCGGCATTGGGCCTCCTCGCCACGGCCGGCCAATTGCCGGCCCTTGACAATGGACTGGCACGCACTCCGCCCATGGGCTGGAACAGTTGGAACAAGTTCGCCTGCAATGTGAGCGAAGACCTGATCAAGCAAGCGGCCGACGCCATGGTCGCGAGCGGCATGAAAGACGCCGGCTATCAGTACGTGGTCATCGACGATTGCTGGCAGGTAGACCGCGATGCGCAAGGCAACATCGTCCCCGACGCGAAACGGTTTCCCTCCGGGATGCGTGCGCTGGGCGATTACGTGCACGCGAAAGGTCTGAAGTTCGGCATCTATTCCGACGCCGGCACCGGCACCTGTCAGAACCGCCCCGGCGGCCGCGGCTACGAGTTCCAGGACGCCCGTCAATACGCCGCGTGGGGAGTCGATTACCTGAAGTACGATTGGTGCAACCACAGCACGCAGGATTCGGCTGCGTCGTATTCGATCATGCGCGATGCCCTGAAGAAATCCGGCAGGCCCATCGTCTTCAGCCTCTGCGAATGGGGTTCCACGAAGCCCTGGCTCTGGGCGCGCGATGTTGGCAACCTGTGGCGATCCACCGGCGACATCACCGACAAATGGGACTCCCAAAATAAGGATGACGGGCTGGGCGTGGTGCAGATCCTCGATCTGCAGGACGGAATCGGCTCCTACGCGGGGCCCGGCCACTGGAACGATCCCGATATGCTGGAAGTCGGCAATGGCGGTATGAGCCTTACCGAATACCGCGCGCACTTCAGCATGTGGTGCCTGCTTGCGGCGCCGCTGATGGCCGGCAACGATATTCGTAGCATGAATGCGGACATACGCGACATCCTCACCAACAAGGAAGTCATCGCCATCGATCAAGATCCGCTAGGACGCGAGGGCCGCAGAGTGAAGCGCTCCGACGGCCTCGATGTCTGGGGAAGACAGCTCGCCGATGGAAGCCGCGCGGTCGCCTTGCTCAACCGCACCGCCGCCGAGGCAGAAATCACCGTGACGTGGCCCGACATCGGCTATCCAACGAATTTGACGGCCAAGGTCCGCGACCTCTGGGCCAAGCGCGACCTCGGCGCAAAAACGGGTAGCTTCTCCGCGGCCGTGCCCAGCCACGGCGTGGTGATGGTTACCATCAAGCCGTAATGTTGACCGACCTTCGATTCGCCCTGCGCACGTGGCGCCAGAATCCCGTTCCGGCGCTGGCCGCTGTGCTCACGCTGGCTCTGGGTGCCGGAGCCAATACCGCCATCTTCAGTGCGATCCACGCGGTCATGCTCAAGCCGCTACCCTACACACAGCCAGACCGTTTGGTGCAGATCTGATCGGTGGACCTGAACCCCAATTCAGATCTTGGCGCGATGCAGCACCGCGACAAACAGCTCGCAACCACGCGGGAACTGGAGCGATGGCGCGAGTTGAGCGGGGCGTTCCAGCAGATCGGCTATTATTTCCCTTGGCTGAGCAACTTCAGCTCGCCTGGGGAAGCGGAGCGCATCCCCACCGCGCTGATCTCTTCCGATTTCTTTAAAACGCTCGACGTGAGGCCCGCCCTCGGCCGGTGTTCACGACCGCTGATCTGGTGCCCGGCAAGGATCGTGTCGTGATCCTGAGCGATGCATTTTGGCGGAGCCGTTTTCGAGCCGATCCCGCGGTTTTGGGGCAGGTAGTCCGGGTGGATGGCTTTCCTTGCGCCATTGTGGGGATCTTGCCGCCGGGCTTCCGCCTCATCGTTCCCAGGATCGGCGAACAGCCAAGTCTCTATGAGCCGATCTCGGTGCTCGCGAGTGGCCCTCTTCGGATGAATTTCGCGTTCGCCATCGGGCGCCTGAAGCCGGGGTTGACGCTTCAGGCGGCGCGCGCTGAAATGGGCGCCATCGTTTCGCGGCTGCCGCCCGATGAATCCCACGGACCTGGCAAGCGCGGCGTCAACGTGGTGCCGCTGGATGAAGAAGTCGCGAGCGGCATACGGCCGGCGCTGCTGATTCTGTTTGCGGCCGCCGCTTGTGTGCTGCTGATCGCTTGCGGCAACATCGCCGGCCTGATCCTGGCCGCGACAGGCGCGCGCGAAGGAGAACTGGCGTTGCGCACGGCTTTAGGAGCGCAGCGCAGGCGGCTCGCGCGCCAACTTCTCACCGAATCGACCGCGCTTTCCGTAGCGGGCGCCGCGTTGGGCTTGGCGCTCTCGTGGTGGGCCGTACGGGGGATCGTGCATCTTTACCCGGAACGCATCCCGCGCCTGGACTCTCTTCGTCCGGAGCCTGCCGTCTTCGCATTCACGGCGTTGCTGGCGCTGACCACGGCCGTGCTGTTTGGCGGCTTGCCCGCCTGCCGCTATTCACGGTCGGATGTGCGGCAGGTGTTGCAGGCTTCCGCGGCGGGCGGCCGGCAAATCGGGAGCATGTTCCGCAACGTGCTGATGGCTGCACAGATCGCGGCGGCACTGGTGCTGCTCATTGGCGCCGGCCTGTTGCTTCGCAGTTTTCTGCTCATGCACGCCATCGATCCGGGATATCGGCGGCACAATCTGCTGGCCGCGCACCTGATGCTGGACGACAACACTTATGCCCAGCCCGACAAACAGGCCGCATTCGTCCAGCGCCTGCTGGACCGGATCGGCACGCTTCCGGGAGTGGAAGCCGCCGGGGCCACGAACTCCCTTCCCCTGGATTTCAATTTCCTGATGGGAGTTACGCTGGGCATCGAAGGTCACCCGGAACTCGGCAAAGATGTCCAAATCGATTGCCGTTCCGTGACGCCGTATTTCCTCGAAGCTATGGGGATCGGCCTGGTGGCCGGCCGCTATCTGCAACCGGCCGATTCCGCGGTAGGTGGCGCGGTTCTGGTGAATCGAGCGTTCGCGAAGCAATACTACGGCGACACCAATCCGGTCGGGCGGCATTTGTTCTTTGGCGCCGAGACGCGCACCATCGCCGGCGTCGTCGCGGATATCAAGGACCTGGGGCTTGATCGCAAGACCATGCCCGCGATCTACATGCCTTTCGACCGGCAGCCCACATCGTTCGTGGATCTGGCAGTGCGCACCGCGGCGGATCCCAGGTTGCTGGTCAATGCGGTCCGCGCGGAGTTGCGCGCCATCGACCCGAATCAGCCGCTCGGCGAGGTCACGACGATGGAGGACATTCTCCAGAAAGCGGTGGCCAAGCCTCGCTGGTATGCGATTCTGATTGGCTCCTTTGCGGGCCTCGCGCTGCTGTTGGCCTCGGTTGGGATCTACGGTGTGGTCACGTATGCGGTGAGCCGTCGCACGCACGAAATCGGCATTCGCATGGCGATCGGAGTGCAGCCGGCAGATGTGCTGCGCATGGTCTTGCTGCGGGGCATGGGGCCGGCGTGGCCATGGGACTGCCGGCTGCAGCGGTGGCGAGCAAGGTGCTGGCGAGTTTCCTATATGGAGTCGAGCCGCTGGACCTTCGCACTTACGGGGCAGTAGCGTTGATCGTGCCGCTAGTGTCGCTAGTGGCTGCTTATTTTCGCTCGCCGCGCGACTAAGGTTGACCCGATTGCTGCACTTCGCTGCGAGCGAAGTCGCGTTGGCTGAGCGGTCACAGCGGGTCTTTTGCTAAACCGCAAACTCAACCGGATGAGAGTTATCGAGCCGAAGTCAATCGTGGACCGTGACATCGCTGAGGGACTCGAGGACATCAGAAAAGGACGGGTGTACGGGCCGTACCGCACGGTGGCAGAAGCAATGAAGGCGTTTCAAGCACGGAGTGCCAATCTTTCGAAGCGTCCGAAGCGCGCGGTCTCATAACCAATGGAGTTGGTCTTTACCGAGCGGTTTGACCGAGGGCTCGGCGAGGCCCATGGAGCGGCCAAGAAAAACGAAGACGCCGAGGATATCTGGCAGGCACGCGTGAACCGCCATCGGCGATGCGTTACGCCCTGTACCCGGCTTTACGGAGCCGCGTCTCCGGACCTCCCCTACTGCTTCTGCCGCGGCGGCACGAAATCCGGCGGCAGCGCTGAGCCTTCACCGAAGAAATAGTCGTCCATCTGCTTCAGGAGGAACTCCTGCGCCTCCTGCGTCCCCAGGTTCAGCCGGTACTCGTTCATGAGCATTTTCATGTGCTCCACCCACATCTTCCAGGCCTCTTTGGAGACGTTCTCGTAAATCTTCTGGCCCAGCGGGTGTCCTTCAAAAGGAACTTCGTCCAACCCCGGCATCTCCCTTTGAAACTTAACGCAGAAGACCTTGCGCGCGCCGGATGGCGCTTCAATGTTGACCGGGTTCATCGATCCGCTACCACATCCCATTCCTGTGTCCTCGTTACCCAGCATACTATGCCAGGCGGGCTAACTCACGCACGGTATCCTGAATGGCCGCTTTGCGGCGGCCAACGGCCATCTCCGGCTGTCCGGCGGCACAGGCGGCCCTGTCACGGCATCGAGCCGATGGCATTTGAAATCTTGCACAACCCGAGAGCCGGCATCCGTCTTACGGTAGAATCACCGCCGCTGCTGATCGTGTGCGGCTCCGCAAGATGGACATCCACTTCCATGGCCACCGCAATCGAAACCTTGTTCATGTAAGTCTGAACAAAATGTTTGTTCAGCGCAGAGACTCCGCCCGCAGAATGGGCCAGCAGCAGAGCACGGCGCAACAGGCGTACTTTTGAATTGCCACGCTCGCGAAATACGCCTCAGTCGTGTCGTGTGCCCAGAGCGCGATCTGGCCCCGGCTTTCGCCGCGTTTCAGATCGTTGACGATCAAGCAGGGCTGGCTGGCGCCGTTCACGTAAAGGCTGGCCTTCGTTCCGGAAACCACGATTCGCATGGTGGTCCAGACGCCCGGCTCGAGGTCCACGTATGACTCGTAAACTCCGGGAGTCTCCTGACGCAGGCGCTGCCAGGGGAAATCCGGGGCCGACACATATTGAACGGAATGGTTGCGGACGAGCTGGTCCGGCGACCGCGCGTTGGAAGGCCTCAGGTAGAAGAGCTCGGCCGGCGAGCCATGCGGCTGGACGCGAAATGCGATGCCGATAAAACCCTTCATACTCGGCGCGGCCCCTGCGCGGGGAGCGCCTGCAACTTCCGCCTCTATCGTGCCATCCTGGAAGGCCGTGTCTTTGAGGATTGCCAGCATAGACCCATCGTCGGCCTCGTGACCCGGCAGCGGTTGGAGGTGTACGGCGCGACGGCCTCGGTAGGCGACCACTTCCGCCTTACCGTTCACCATCTCGAAGTCCTCGGCGGAGTCCAGGCGGAGTTGCGCGGGCGGCTGTTTCGCGTCTTGACCGTAGGCCGCGCCAGGCAGCCACGAGAGGCACAGCGCGGTCGCGAACGGCAAGAGGGTGAGCGAATTCATCGAGAATGTAGACGGCGACCGTCGAAAAACGTCACCGCGCCACGAATCAGCGCCCGATGTTGAAGCCTTCGATCACGATCTGCGGATTCTCGCCGCGCGTGTCGGCGCGCTCCAGCTCTGTTCGAATCGTGCGGCGCTCGCCCGGCATGAGTGCAATGTAGTTGTCGCTGTAGATCGCGGGCAGAATGCGATCGCCGCTCTTCCCACGAACGGCCTTCAGCTTCACCATCAGCGCAGGTTGGCTTGCGGGGTTGTACAGTTCGGTGGTCAACAGCCAGCGGTTACCTTGCCGGGCGGCGCGCGTCTGGGCTTCCAGCTTCACCTGCGGCAGGCCGCGGAGCGCGCGGTAGTTGGCTTCTTTCAGTCCGCGCCAGTAGAAGTTCTCGGAGACGGTCTCATCGCCGCGCATGAGCTTCAGCCGGATGAAATGCACTGGAGACAGCCCGTCCGGGTATTCCAGGTGGACGGGCGAGACCACGCTGTCCTCGGCGCTATCCACGGACACGGTCTTCTCCCACTTTACGGCGTCATCCATATTCAACACTTCCACGCGGGCGGTCAGGCCGCGGGCATCGCCGCCGCTGTAGTTCACCACTTCGATGTCATCCGACACGGGATTCCATTGAATGTGCAGTGGCTCGGACGCCTTCTTCGCGCCAAAGTATGCGGCGGTCGGCTCTAAGTAATAGTCATAGGTCTGCCAGACGAAGGACGGCCAGGTGGGGTGGCTCATCCAGATGAGCAAGCCCATGCGGTTCTTGCTTTGCGCTTCGAACATGGCGCGATAGCCTTCATAATTGACGAATTGCGCCAGCGACACCCAGTCCGCTGCATTGTCCGCGCCGCCGTAGCTCTTCTCGATGCGGCTGAGAAATGATGCGCCGCCCTGCGCGCCCTTCAGGCAAAAATCGTGCAGACCCCAGAAGCGCCCTTGCGGCCACATCTCGCTCTCGGGCATCATGGCGCGCAGACTGTCCATGCCGACGATATTCGGCATGCCCATTTCGCTGTGAAACATCGGCGTGGCGCGCTCGGCGAAATAGGTTTTCACGGGCATCGCCTGATACGGTCCATGGCCGCTCACTACGTCGTCCGCGGAACTGGAAATATAGTGCAGCCCCGGATGCATTTCTGCGAGCGCCTGCCGGATCCCATCGTCCAGCGGCTTCGGCGGGTAGCCTTCGTTGCGCCCGCAGTAGAGCCCGATTGAAGGATGGCTGCGGATGCGCAGCACGGTGTCCTTGACGTTGCGCATGAACAGATCGTTGTCGTCCGGGTCGGGGCCATCGTAGGGATTGGCGAGCCAGAAGTCCTGCCACACCACGATGCCGTACCGGTCGCACGCGTCATAGAAGGCGTCCTCGCCGATCTGCCCCACCCAGTTGCGAATCATGGTGAAGTGCATATCGCGGTGGTAGCGTACGGCCGCATCGTACTCGCGCGCGCGGTAACGCAGCATGGATTCGCTAAAGCCCCAATTGCCGCCGCGCGGGATGAAGCGCCGGCCGTTGATCCAGATCTTCAGCGCGCCGCCGTCTTCGCTGTAGGTGAATTGGCGGATGCCGGCTTGGAAGGATTTCGCATCGGAGACGGCTTTCTCCGCGGTTTCGAATTTCAGTTCCAAGTTATAGAGGTTGGGGTCGCCATAGCCATTGGGCCACCACAGCTTCGGATTTTCGAGGTGAAGCGCGGGTTTCACAGTCGCGGCGCCCGAAGCTGGTAGACTCACGGGCTGCTCGAACGTCAGTTCACCAAAGCGCCCGCGTAGCGTTCCACTCACCGGCTGCGCCTCGCAATTGCGAAGCGTTACTTCCACGGTCACATCGGCTTGCGAAGTGTCCGGCAGCGGCAGCGTACTCGTGACGAACGGGTTTTCGATGGTGACTGGTCCGCTGGCGCTCAGGTAAACATTGTTCCAGATGCCGGAGTTGCGGCCGCGGATCGTCGGAATCCAGTCCCAGCCAATCGATGCGTGATAAGTCGGGTTGTCCGCGCCCAGCGCGCCGCCGTTTTTGTCGGGGTTCTCGTAGGTCTTCTCCTTCACGCTGCCGGGCGTGGCGTTCTTTTCGACGCGCACGGCCAGCGCGTTCTTCTGGCCGGGATGCAGGCGTGCGGTGACGTCGAACTGCCCGCGCATGAATCCACCCTCGATGCGCCCGAGCTTCTGGCCGTTCAAGAAGATATCCGCTTTCCAGTTGATGCCGTCGAAGTTGAGCCACACATGTTTGCCGCGGGCGACCGGCGGCGCAGTGAACTCGTTGCGATACCAGAAATCGGCGTAGAAGAACGAGTCGGAAATCATGAGCTGGTTGTCGCCGAAGTTGGGGTCGGGAATCGCCCCGGCATTGTAGTAGCTGGCCAGCACCGTGCCCGGCACGGTGGCCACCAACCAGTCCGCGTCGTGAAATCCGGGCTGGGAGAGCGCCTCGCCGTTCGCGGTGACGAGCGAATCACGTTGGACGCGCCAACCTCCGCCGGCCAGATCCAGGCGCCCATCGGCGCGCGCGGACGGAGCCGGCTTTGGCTGCGGAATCGGTCCGCCGCGGCCGTAGACTTCCATTTCGCTCAAGATGTAGCCTTCGGGCGATGCGGCCTCCGTCATCACCAGGCGGACATAGCGGCCGATGGCGGGGTGCGGCAGTCTGAGCTCGATCATGCCCGCAGGCTGACCGGTCACCATCCCCAATTGGTCCCCCGGTAGTGGGACCAGTAATTTCCAATTCACGGCGTCGTCGGAAACTTGAACAGAGCCAGCGACCGCACGCCGGATCCAGTAGAGCACCACACGGTCGAATTCGCAGCGTGCGCCGAGATCCACGTACACCCACTCCTCGCCGCCGCCCGCGCTCATCCACGCGCTGGTGAAGTCAGACGGTCCGCCGATTTCCAACCGCTTGTTTTGGTCGAATAAGGTCACCTCGCCCACTTGCCAGAGCGTGGCGCTGGCGGCTTCGAGATCGACCCGGTAGAAGCGGCTGCGCGACGGCGTGGCGAATGCAACCGACGGCTTGAATTCCCTGGCCGGGTGGTCCGTGCCTGCCGTGCGGCCCAGTTCTTTCCACGTCTGGCCATCATCAGATCCGGACACCACGCACATCCAGCCCGCGGCGCCCTGCGGGCTCGACCGCACGCGCGCGTCAATATCGACGCGATCCACTTCCGGCGGACCATCGCCGCCGCCTAATTCGACCTGCACCCATCCGCTGGGTCCTTTCAGATCCGCGCTGGTTACCCAGTTATGATCGAGGAGCCACTCGCGCTGATTCTTCTTGAGGACGCCATCCTGGCTTGTGGAGGTTGCCACCCAGCGCGGCAACTTCGTGTCCTTGATGCCGTCGGTCACCAACTGTGCCGTGAGGTTGTAATCGTAGCTACTCGATTGGTACGCCGGCCGGTGGAGCGCCAGGTTCCGATAGGCCTTCTGATCCACGCGCATCACCGGCGCGAAGTTTTCGTTGGGATCCCCCGGGTACACGCCTACGCCGAGGGTGTACTGCTGCGCATCGAGCGCGGATAACATCATGAGGCCGAACAGCAGCAGTGGCGCACGCTTCAGCGTGCCGCGGCGAACTTCAGTTCGCTGTCCCGCCGGCATTGGACAAGCGCCGTTCATCGGTTGCATCACTGTTCTCTCTCTTCCAGGCGGCTCAGCGCGAAGGCATAGGCGCCGATAGCAGTCGCTTCGCTGGTTCCCAGGCGGGAGATGCCTACGCCGGTGCGCTGCAACGCGTCGAACTTCACAGTCCGCGAACTGCCGGGGACGACCAGTGTCTTCGTCTCGCCTTTCAGGAAATCATCCAATTGTTGCGGGTCTTCCAGGTTGAATGCCCGTTGGGCCAGCCGGGGGAACCGCTCACCATTGGGGGCCAGATACGTGCCGTTCATCTCGTCGACAAGCGACGGCAGGAACTGGCGGTGCGCTCCGGCGATGCCGCCTCCAATGACCACCAGACCATCCAGAAGCGTGATGGCTTGCGCGACCGCATCGCCGGCGACTTCACCCAAACGCCGGAACGCTTCATGGGCTGCCTCAGGGTCGCCTGCGGCGCGTCCCTCGGCGATCTCGTAGATCGCTTTCGGCTCGGGCGCGTCTTCGAACCGCACCCCGGCCTTTGCGGCGTACACGCGCCGCACCGCGCGGATGGATGCGCCCTCTTCGGCGTTCGTGTCGTGCTCCAGTTTGTGGCGCATAAGCCAGATTTCACCGGCCACCGAGTTGTCGCCGATAAACAAAGCGCCGTCGCGCACGATGCCGCCGCCGAGTCCGGTGCCGAGCGTCACGCCGAACAGGTTTCGGAAGCGTTTGGGGCTTCCAGCCTTTTCCAGCAGGCCGTTCACGTAGGGCAGGAATCCGGCCGCCGCCTCACCGTAAGCGAACAGATCGCCATCGTTGTTGATGAATGTGGGAAGGCTGAACTTGTCTTCCAGCATGGGGCCCAGCGCCACATCGCGATAGGCCGGCAGATTACCCGGCCTCACGATGATGCCGTTAAAGTAATCCGCCGGAGCGGGAAAAGCGAAACTGATGGCCACCGGCGGGGCGTTCAACTGCGCCCGCACCCTGCGGAAGCCTTCGACGATGTTGGCAAGCGACCGATCGAGATTGTCCGCGTTGGAGGGCAGCGCGAAACTGTCGACAACCGGACGGTTGGCGCGCATCGCCGAGAAGACGAAGTTGGTGCCGCCGGCGTCCAGCGTCATTACGACGCGATTATCGTTGGAGTAGTTGTGCATGACCGTTCACGCGCGCGCCGCCGCACGGCTGGCAAGCGCGGTCCAGGTGATGTAAAGGATGGCCGCCAGCGGCACGAGAAAGCTCAGTTGTACCGAACTTCGGTCCGCGACCAGCCCCATCAAGGGAGGCAGGCAGGCGCCGCCCACGATGGCGGTCACCATCAGCCCGGACAACTCGTTGGTGTGCTCCGGCAGGCTCTCAACCGCGATCGCAAACACCAGCGGGAAAATGTTGGCGAAGCCCAGTCCGGCCACGAAGAAGCTCGCCACGGCTAGCGTCCGGTCCGGCACAAACAAGCCCAGAAGAGCCGCCACGGAGACTCCGCAAGTGGCCAGGAAGAACTTGCGCGGCGCCATCCAGTTCAGAATGACCCCGCCGGAGAAACGCCCGATGGTGAGCGCGGTGAAAAACAGGCCGGTGCCGAGCAACCCCACTTTGTTGATATCGATATCGAAGCGCTCTTTCAGGTACAGCGGGATGCCCGCGCTGACGCTGACCTCCGCGCCGACGTACAGAAAGATGGCGGCGACCATCATCAGGACATAACCGTTCTTGAGCAGCGCCAGGCACGAGCCGAACGTCGCCGCCTTGTCCGCGCTCTTTTGCTCGTCGACCCGCAAGCCGGCCACGGCGACGACCGCCACCACCAGCGCCGCCGCGTAGATGGGGAAGATCACCTTCCAGGACGCGCCGAAGTATTTGGCCGCCAGCACGGGAATCATGGGGCCGGAGAGCGATCCGATGGCCTTCACGAACTGCGCGAGAGAAAGGTTGCGGGCGTACTTCCCCTTTTCCGAGACGTCCCGCATCATGGGGTTTCCGGACACCTGCAAAATGGCCGCACCCGCGCCCACCAGCAGCACCGTCAGCAGGAACCGCGCGAAGGAGGTGAGCCCGAAGCTGGCGTTGAGCAGGCCGAGCAGCGCCACCAGCAGGCCGAGCATCAGGACGAACTTTTTGCCGCGCTTGTCCTGAAAGACGCCCATGGGGATGGACAGCAGGCCAAACATGCTGAATCCCACGAACGGGATCAGGGAAGCCACCGCGTTGCTGAGTTGAAACTCGTTCTTAGCGAGGCTGACGAAAGGGCCCACGGCGTCGGCGAAGCCCATCGCCAGAAAGGCCAGAAACACCGGAATGGTTCGTAATCGCATATTGGATTCGAATAGCGAGTATATCGCCGTGCGGGGCGGTGGCGAGCCCCCGGTCCCCGCTCGCCGGAGTCCCCTACCAACGAAACCGCGCGGTCACAGAAACCGGAATCCGCAACGGAAAGAGTTGGGCGTCGGCGTCGTCACGTTCGCCAATGAATAGCGTTAAAACAGAACTAATAGTGACTTCGTATTCCTGCCCGTCGCGAAATGAGTAGGCGGATTGGAGCATCAAGCTGCGATCTACCGAACCACGATCCGGCACGGTGATCATAGGCCAGCTCGACAGATCACTCCACTCAAGCCTGTCGAATGAGAAGGAGGGGATTTCGTCGGCTCGTAAGAGCGCAGATTGGGGAACGAACGTAGATTCCGATAAGGCTGGTTGGAACTGCCTAACGTCAAGGAAGACTTCGCTGCCGGATAAACCCGGCTTAGCGAAGCGCAACACCCTGCCGGTCTTATTTTCTATGTGAAGCACTGCACCGCGGGCGTGAAGGCCGCCGCCAGACTTGGTGTCGAAGAAAACCCAACGAGCCTCGATGCTGCCGGAAAAAGGGTTTGGGACGATTTCGAAGGTTTGATCGCCAGTTCTTTGGCCGGCACATTCAAACGAGACAACGTAGCGGCCTGGGACTGGCGGCTGTTTTCCAAATCCCCAGCCGCCCTTCCAGCCACGCGTAGGATTCCCGTCGATTGGCCAGGAGACGCGCTCGTTCACCTTGTTGCCATCGGGCCGGACCATATGCAGGATGCAGGATGAGCGTAGCGCTTCTGGAATGTCGACATTCGAGGTTACGCCGACCCAAAATCGGATGGCTTCGTCGGCTAGGTACACTGGCTTTTCGAGTTGAAGAACTGGGGTGAAACCAGTCTCTTGCTGCGCTGGCGCCACGCCCAAGCCGAGCAAGGTTCCGGCCACGATCAAGCTGCCGAACTCAGCCCGAGACCTATGCATCCAGATTCCCCCCGACTATATGGTAACTGTTTCAACTGCTGTCAGGACTGTTTTTGAACATATTCAGTTTTCGCTTGACAAGCCGTCCCGTCCGTTCTAATCTGGAATTGAACATGTTCAAACTGAACGCGTTCAGAAAGTGGAGGAGCCATGTATATCGTTGTGTGCTATGCCGTTTACCTGGCTATCAGCTTGGCGGTTACCGTCTGGGTAGCCCGCAGTTTGCACCGGAACAGCAGGGTGTTTCTGGTGGAAGCCTTTCCGGGCAATGCGGAACTGGCGAATTCGCTCAATCGTCTGCTGGTACTGGCCTTCTGCCTGGTCAATATCGGCTTCGTGACCCTACCTCTGCGCATCACCGGCTCGCTCAATAGCGTGCGCGAAGCGACGGATCTGGTGTGCGACAACATCGGCCACGTGCTGCTGGTACTGGGCCTCGTGCACTTCCTCAATCTGTACGTTCTTAGCCGGTTCGGCAGGCGCGGCCGCGAGCGGCAAGCACAGCCGCGTTCGAGGCCGGCGGCGGGCGGCGCGTGGGGCCCGGAAGGCGCGCCCATCGGCAAGGTGCTCGACTAACATGGCAGCCACCGCGAAAAGCGCCGAGACCCGCGCGCGTATTTTGGACGCCGCCATGGAGTTGTTCCGCCGCCAGGGATTCGAAGAGACCACCATGCGAGAGATTGCGGCCGAAGCCGGGGTCGCCACTGGCGCCGCGTATTACTACTTCGATTCGAAGGACGCCATCGTGCTGGCGTTCTACGACCAGTCCCAGGAAGAACTGGCCCCATTGGTCGAAGAGGCGCTGGCCGGCGGCAGGAGTCTGAAGGACCGGATCGGCGCTCTGCTGGAGGTAAAGCTCAAGTACTTCGAGCCCAACCGGCGCCTGCTGGGAGCGCTGGCGGCGCACGCGGATCCCGAGCACGCGCTGTCCCCGTTCAGCTCGCAAACGCGCGCCATACGGGAGCGGGACGTGCAATCCTTCGCGCGGGCGCTCGAGTCCAGCCGCGTGCACGTCGCCGCCGACTTGCAGCCGCACCTGCCGCGCATCTTGTGGATGTACCAGATGGGCCTGATTCTGTTCTGGATCTACGACCGCTCCGCGGCGCAGGCGCGTACGCGCATGTTGATGGAGAAGAGCGTGGGCATTGTCGTGCGGCTCGTCAAGCTGGCGGGCTACCCGTTTATGCGGCCCGTGCGGCGCATGGTGGTGGACCTGATGACCACTGTGATCGGGGAAGCATGAAGGCTCTGCGGATCCGTGGCGCAAGCTTCAGCTTGCTGCGGCGAACTTCAGTTCGCCGTCCGCCCCGCCCCTGACCCGCGCCAATGGCCGATACAACTCTACCAACGCCGCGAGGGGTCACTGCGTCTTATCATCAGTGCTATGAAGACAATCCTGCTCGCCGGCGTTTTCGTTGCTGGCGCTCTCGCGCAGAACTGGACCGAACCGCCACCGCTCATCCAATTGCACCGCCTGACAGGGACAGCCTCACCCATGATCCGGCGCTATGCGGATGCTACGGCTGCCGTGAACGTGGTAGGCATGACCTCAATCACCGGTCAGACCGAATCGTGGCTTGTCGCCATGCACGATTCTTTTCGCAGCATCGAGGACGTGGATAAAACGGTTCACCCGCCGCCTTCACTCAGCGGCACGGACGAGGTGCTGGACCAACCTTCCGAGGGGGCGCCGTCCACTTCCCGGAGCATGATCGCTTCCTACCGGCCTGCCTGGAGCTACCGGCCGGACCAGGCGATCCAGATGTTGCGGAAGGCGCGGTATTGCCAGCTCTCGATTTATCGGATACGCCCAGGTACCGAGGCGGATTTCGCGGAGCTCGTGAAGTCGCGAAGCGCGCTATTCGACAGCATCAATCTGGACCGTCCCGAGATAGCCTACCACGTCATTTCGGGGGCGCCATCCGAAACCTTTTTGTTCCTCGCTCCGCTAGCCTCGCTCAAGATACTGGACGATGGACTGGAAAGAGCGCCGGCCCATGCGGAAGGCAGGGCGGCGGCCGTGAAAGCCCGAGAATTCACTCGCGAGCACTTGCTGTTCCGGATCGAACCAGCCATGAGCTGGGTGTCGGACGACTTTGCCTCGGCCGACCCGGAGTTCTGGCGCGGGAAAGCGCGATAGAGCTACTCCGCGTGGAGGCTGCCGTAGAAGGATCGCAGCCGTTGGCGATAATTCGCGCCGGCGGCTTCGACAATATCGTTGTGCCCCGCGCCTTGCACGATCCAGAATGACTTCGGCTCATTCGCGGCGGCAAACAGGGCCTGGCCGAGCCGAATTGGGATAATCTCGTCGCGGTCGCCCTGTATGAAGAGGATCGGCGCGTGGATCCGGCGGATCTTCGCGCGTGAATCCAAACCCCTGATGAACATCGGACCGATCCAAGGCATCACACTTCGGGCGACATCTTTGGCGGATGTGAAGGGCGCCTCCAGCACTACTGCCGCGCACGGCCGGCGGGAAGCCAGATCCACCGCCACGGCGGTGCCCAGCGATTCGCCATGCAAGATGATTTGTTCGGGGCGATAGCCGGTCTTTAACAGATAGTTGTAAGCTGTTTCAGCGTCCCGGTAGAGGCCCTTCTCCATTGGCTGCCCGCTGCTTTTTCCATAGCCGCGGTAGTCGAGCGCGAGGATCGCGGATCCGGCGGCTGCGATCTCGTGGAAGATCGGGTAGCGATGCGTTATGTTCCCGGCATTTCCGTGGAGGTGTAGCGTCACCCAACCGGCGTCCTCCTGTGCGACCGACCAGGCATGCAGGCGGACCCCGTCGGGCGTGTCGAGCCACACATCAGCGGCGCCCAGCAGCGCCTGCACATCCCAGAGCCCCTCGGGATACTTTGAGGGGAAGAATACGAATTTGCTGAGTATGCCCAACACGCGGCGCCTTGCCTACGCGATAATCCCCTTGCGCACGGCGTACAGGATCAGCTCGGGCACGCTGTGCAGGTTCAGCTTCTGCAGGATGTGGGTGCGATGGGTCTCCACAGTATAGAGACTGAGGTTCAGCATGCTGGCCACTTCCTTGTTGGTTCTGCCTTCCGCCAGAAGCTGCAGGATCTCGCGCTCGCGATTGGTGAGTAACTCGTAGGTGTCCTCGGCGCCGCGGCTCTCCAACTGGCGCATGTAATCTTCCACCAGGATCTTGCTGATGGCCGGGCTGAAGAAGGATTTGCCTTCGGTCAGGGCGCGCACGGCGGCCAGCAGGTCGGCCTCGGCGGAGTCCTTCAGCAGGTAGGCGCGCGCGCCGGCCTTCAACGCGCGGATGACGTAGCTCTCGTCGGAGTGCATGCTGAGGATGGCGATGGCGGTGCGCGGACTGTGGCTGACAATCTGGCGGGCGGCCTCGATGCCGTTCAGATTGGGCATCGCGATATCCATGATGACCACATCCGGATTTGCCTGTTCGCTGAGGGCTACCGCCTGGCGGCCGTCCGCCGCCTCGCCGACTACCTGCAGATGCGGCTGGCGCTCGAGCAGCAGGCGCAGGCCGTTGCGCATGACCGTATGGTCGTCCGCCAGCACGATGCGCACCGGGTTCATGCGAGGGCCTCCACAGCCTGGGCGGCCAGGGGAATCTCGATACGCAACTCGGCGCCTTGACCCGGCTCGGATTGCACGTGGAAGCGGCCTCCCAGATGGGTCACGCGCTCTTCCATCCCTAGCAGGCCGAGGCCGCGCACATTGGCGCTGTCGAAGCCTTTGCCATCATCCTGCACACTTAAGCTGATGCGCATGTTTTCCTGGACGACCTGTATGCGGACGTTGCGCGCAAAGGCGTGGCGGGCGCAGTTGTTCAGCGCCTCCTGCACCACACGATAGATGCAGGTCTTGTGTTCTTCGGGCAGATCGTCGGCCACGGTCGCGGCATCCACCGTGACAGCCATGCCGGTGCGTTTGGAGATCTCGCGCGCCTGCCATTGCAGGGCGGGTACCAGGCCCAGGTCGTCGAGCATGGAGGGCCGCAGCAACAGGGCCATGTTGCGCACCACGCTCACGCTGCTTTCGGCCAGCTTGCGGATGGATTCCACGTGGCGGCGCAACTCGGCATCGCCGGGCGCCACCGCGCCGAGATTGCCCAACTCCATCAAAAGTGCGCTGAGCGACTGGCCGACTTCGTCATGCAGCTCGCGGGAGATGGCCCGCCGCTCCTGTTCCTGCGCCTCCACCAGTCGCGCGGAAAGCTCCTTCAACTCGCGCTGCGCGTGCACCACCTGGCGGTAGCGCAAGTCGGCGTCCCGCGCCAGCCGCAGAATGTGACGGGTCGTGGCCAGAGCCAGCAGCACGCCAATTCCCAGCGTGACGGCCAGCATCAGACCCAGCCGGACACGGAACCGGTCGAAGATTTCTTTCACCTGTTCGTCGCCGTTGGAGAGTTCCTGTTCGTTGACGGCGCCGATACGATCGGCGATTTCGAGCGTGGTGGCGCGCCGCGGAAAAAGCTCCTGGTGCATGAAGGCGTCGCTGCGGGCCAGCTTCGCGCCGGCATCCCAATGAAATATGGGATCGAGGGCCTTCCAGTAGTCGGCGATGCGGGCCTCCAGAGACTGGAAAGGCGCTTCTTCTCGGGCGTCGAGCGAACGCGCGTAACGCTGGAGGGCGGCATCCATTTTCTCCCGCACTTTTTGCAGGCCCGCGCGATACGTCTCGGCTCGCACGGGGTCTCTTTCCAGCAGGTAATCGCGCGTGAACGTGCCTGAAAGATAAAGCGTGGAGCGGATCTCATCCAGGGCGCGATTGCGCAGCAGAAAGGTCTGGCGGATCTGGACGTTGCGCGACTGCACCTGCCGCAGCGCGCGCAGGGAGTCGACTCCGGCGAACAGCATCAGTCCCAGCATGCCGCCGAAGCTGGCCAGCAGCACCAATTGGGCGCCCCACTGGACAGGCTGCACGCTGCGCTTGAAGACCACGGCGTCGTTGGTTTCCTCCGGCTCCATTGGTAAGGTATCAGTTCGGCTACTAAGATCATATACCGCCCGCGCGGTAGATTCGAGGCTCGCGGGGAGGGGCGAAATCCAGCTCCCGAGGAAGGAAAATACCCTGTGGGCGGGATACTCTCCGCGCCGGCGAATCTGTATTCTTGAAGATATAGCCTGGTCGAGGGACGCGCCAATGCCGCCGCGAGGACAGTGCTGCGGCTGGCGCGTCCCTGCGCACGCCAATGACACAGTGGCTGTTCGGGGCAGGTAGACAAGTGTGGCGTCCCGCGTGATCAATCTGGTGCGGCGAACTGAAGTTCGCCGCGGCACGCTGAAGCGTGCGCCACGACCGCTTGGTAACGCGCGCGGCTCCAAAACGTCGATTGTCAAGAGTTAGACGGGACAGGACAGGACAGGACACTAGACCCGGTCGCCTGCCCCGCTTTTTTGTGGTTCCCGTCCAGAGTCGCGAATCAGGTAGTGATAGATGACGTCGGCCGCGGTTTTGATCTCGCGATTGAAATCCCGAGCAGGCAATCGCGCGCCGCGCGCCAGCAATGACCAGAAATGCCGGTCCATCATCCGGGCGAATGTGCGCAGGTCCCGATCTCCGCGTGCGTTCGGGTGTTTCTGCAACAATTGAAAGACCCGCAGGATGCGTGCTTCCGTCCAGCGCGCAATGGCGGCTTGCATCTGGCCCAACTCAGCATCCGTGAGGGCGGCTTCCTGCCAGGCCCGCACCACACCGAAGTACTGCATATCGGCGCGAAACACTTCGGCTAGGAAGCTGCGGAGGCCCATACGTGCGTCCGCACCGCCCTTAGGGCGCAGGTCCAGGCTGGCGAGGCGCTGAATCAACTCGTTCATCAGGACCACCAGAAGCTGTCTTTTCGAGCGAAAGTAGATGTAGAAAGCGCCAGACGCAGCGCCGGCCTGGGCTGCGATCTCTGCGATCGAGGTCGCCTCGTATCCCTTCTCGCCGAATAGAATCCGGCCTGCCTCTAAGAGCTTGCGCCGCTTATCGAGGCTGCGCTTCTGCTGGGGCGGGGCCGGCAGTTCCTGCCCGGCACCCAGCACCGGCATGCCTGAAGCCGGCATCAGGGCTTGACCCAGACGCCCGCGACCGCTCCAGCGCAACAGATCAATATCCACCCGCCGAATACGCCCGCGGCGCCCGGGTCGAGATTCGGAAACACAATGGCGAAGAAGGCGCACGAGAACGGGTCAAGTATCAGGGTGGGAAGCACCAACAGAGTCGCACCCTTGAGCCGGGAATCTCTTTCCAGGCCGAGCCGGCGGCAAATCCGGGGGATGAGCAACCCCATCGCTACGAAGCTGACCAGATACAGGATCAGGGTCTGCAACGTGTTCTGGGACTGTAGAAGACGGTGCCCCGAAAGCCGAATCCCGGCGGTACCGGCGATCCAGAGCAGCAGGCCCACCAGTAAGGGCCGGCGCCACATAATCTGCATATGAATTCATATTCATATATTTGCCGGCCGATGTCAAGGGGCGAATCTGGGTCTGGCCGTAGGGAGCGGAGAATGCAGCCACGACGCTCCTTCGCATCGCGACCCGAACGGGCGTACCGGAATTCGGAGTGCGCGGTGCGCCCGACGGCGACACCCCCGGACACCGCTTCCCGACGTAGTGAAATCGAACATCCGGTCCCAAAATCGAACACCCAGGCCGGCCCGTGTGGAGAGGCCGCTTCGCTCTTCATGCTCAAACACTTGGGCAAACTGCGCGCTCTTCTCTAAAAGGCCAGTGGAAGGGGAATTGCCAATACACCACCTACACAATGAACCGCGTCCGTTGCTTGCTCGCCGTGCTGTGGATCGCTTCGGGTTCCTCCGGCTTCGCGCAATCCTCCGAAGTTGCAATTGAGTCGCCCAAACCTCCACCGGTGATCGGCCACGTGTTGGCTCCCTTTCACCTGGAAAAGCGCAGGGTGGCTCCGGCCACGTTGAGCAACTCGCCGCGTTTGGAATCCCTGGTTCGGGCGGGCAATCTCTATTTGTCCGTGCAGGACGTGATCGCGCTGGTATTGGAGAACAATCTCGATATTGCCGTGCAGCGCTATAGTCCCTTTCTGGCGCGCGAGGTCCTGAGGCGGACCGAGGGTGGCGGTTTTCTCCGTCAGGTGGACACGCCGATCGCGGCCGGGCCCACCAGCGTCAGCACAGCCGGAGTCAGCGTCAACGCCAACGGGATTGCCGGCGGCGCCGGCCTCGGCTCGGGCGGCGGTATTGTAAGTCAAATCGGTCCGGTGCCTCCGAACTTGGATCCGAGTTTGTACTTCGGCATATATGCCGGACACCAAACCACGCCGTTGACCAATCAGTTGCTGAACGAGACCGCCGCGCTGACGACCGACTACCGGCAATATGTTTTTCAATTTGCGCAGCAGTTCATCACCGGCACCAACGCGACACTTACCTTTTTTGACCTCCACAGCCTGCAAAATAGTCCCGCAAATCTTTTCAACCCCGCGATCACCGGCTACCTGGATTTGACGATCACACAGAACCTGCTCCAAGGATTCAATATTGGGGTCAACAACCGTGACATCCGGATTGCGAAAAACAATATGAAAGCGAGCAACATGCAGCTCAAACTGCAAGTGGCCACCACGGTCTCCGCGGCGCTCAACCTCTACTGGGACCTGGTGAGTTTCATCGACGCCGTGCGCATCAAGGAACAAGCTTTGGCGACGTCGCAGAAGCTCTTTGAAGACGACCAGAAGATGGTCAAGATCGGCTCGCTACCCGCGGTGGAGGTGACCCGCGCCGCCGCCCAGGTTTCCGTCAGTAAAGAGGATCTCCTGATCGCGCAGACCAACGTGCAGCAACAGGAGATTGTCCTGAAGAATGCGCTGAGCCGCAATGCCATGGCCAACGCCTGGCTGGATGACGCGCATATAGTGCCGCTGAATCCAATCGAAGTTCCCAAGACCGACGAGCTTAAGCCGTTGCCGGAGTTGATCCCGGAAGCCATGGCCAACCGTGTGGAGATCGATCAGAGCAAGGTGAACATCGACAGCCAGAAGATCGCGATCAGGGGCTCGCGAAACGGACTGCTTCCCGTTTTGCAGGCGTTTCTGGAGTTTACCAACAACGGCCTGAGCGGTCCGGTGAACCCGATCTTATGCAGCACCTGCGGTGTGCCGGACCCCTATTTCATCGGCGGAACCGGAAACGCGCTGGCCCAGGTCTTCCGCCGCGATTTCCCGAACTATTCCGCCGGGGTCTCTCTCACGATCCCATTCCGGAACCGCGCCGCACAGGCGGACTATGTGACCGATCAACTCCAACTCCGGCAAGCCGAACTGCGGTTCCAACGCGCCGCCAACCAGGTCACGGTCGACGTGAAGACCGCCTTGATTGGGCTGCAGCAGGCCCGCGCGCGTTACGAGACGGCCGTCGATACCAGAAAATTGGGGGAACAGAGCCTCAAAGACGAGCAGAACCGGTTTCAGCACGGCGTGTCCAGCGTCACCCTGGTGATTCAGGCGCAAAGAGACCTGGCCAATGACGAAGACGCCGAAGTACAGGCTATGGCCAACTATACGCACGCCAAGATAGCATTCGACATGGCCATGGGCCGGACGCTTGACGTGAACAATATCTCCATGCAAGACGCCGTTGCCGGACACGTCGGCAGAGAGTCAGTCGTACCTGAGTCGCTGCCGGACAACAAGAAGCAGGAGCTTCCCAAATGAGATCCCGAAACTTGTTAGCCTGCGTCTGTGCCGCCGCTATCTGTTCCGCGCAGGACCAGCCCTTTACGATCGATAAACCCCACCTGCCGCTACCCATCCGGTCTTACGCGGCGCCGTCGGTACCCGCCAGCCGCCCGGGCAACTCCAAGCGGCTGCACGATCTGCTGCGGG
>JBEKUO010000027.1:0-21120 GCA_049514955.1 Bryobacteraceae bacterium
CCAGCAGGAGGAGTACGAACGGCATGAATGAGAACAGAAAAGTGCGCGTGGCGAATCGCATGCTACCTCTGAGCTACGACTTTCGGGTCGCCGTTCTCATCCAGCGGAATCGTGAATTCCACGGTGCTGGCCTGGTCCTGCGCCACTCTTACTCTTTGGCGGAAGAAACCCGCGGCCCTGTGCCACGCTACGATCGTATAGTTTCCCGGTGGCACACCGGTAAGCACAAAGTGGCCCGAGGCGTCCGCTTTCACGCTCCACTGGTTAGGACTAATTACGATCGCGGCCGCCATATTCGGGTGAAGGTGGCAGTTGACAAAAACGATGCCCGGTTTGGAGAAGCTTACCGTGCGCGTATGATCCTTCGGATAGTTGCCGAGGTCGAAGGTCTTGGGTTTGGAAAGCGAAAAGACATTGTGAAAAATCG
Organism: Bryobacteraceae bacterium; assembly: GCA_049514955.1. Taxonomy (GTDB): domain Bacteria; phylum Acidobacteriota; class Terriglobia; order Bryobacterales; family Bryobacteraceae; genus Bog-159. The sequence continues at coordinate 428 of JBEKUO010000027.1, forward strand.
GGTCCCGGTTCGGGAAGGAGACCGTGGAACCGACTGGGACGACCAGAGTGTCAGTCCCAAACTGGCGGTCCTTCTGCTCCAGGGTGGCAGTGACTGGATGCGAGGGGAATTCGCCTTCCAGATAGACGACCACGCGCGCACGCTCGAAAGACAGAAAGTCGCCTTCCGGGCCGGATGGAAGTTCCACGTTCACGCCACGCTGGTAGGCGCCCACGGGCGCCGTAACGCGCCGCTTGGTCAATCTGCGCTTGATGATGACAGTACCCTCGATATCCGCCGCGCGAGCCACGCTCGGAAGCATCGCGCTTGTTAGCACGGCGGTCGAGAGAGCCAGCTTAGATATTCTGGTCATTCCGCAGCCCCCCGCGAAGTGCTGTACAGACAGCGCCACCTCGCCAGCATCAGGCTAGCCAAGAAAGACAGGGGAAGCAAGGCTGTCTTTTGTTAAGCAGTAGTATCCAGCGGCATGATTCTGTTACACATGTTGCATCTGTGGCTAATGCGATCCCACTCTCCGCTATGGTTATCTGGTGCGGTACTTTCCCGGGCGCCGGATACCGCCGGCTTCGCGTATTCCCCTGGTGGAAAGCGGTTCGCGCCACCTGCTCGAACGCGTGTCTCCGGCGCTCCGCAAGATCTGCGGCGACTCCGTGCCGGTGGATCTGGTCACTTGCTGTGGCGGAGGATGAGTCTCCCACTGCGGCCCCGCTGTCCGCTATATTCAATGATGTGCGGTACTTTCTCCGTCGCCGGATACCGCCGGCCTCGCGTATTCTCCTGGTGGAAAGCGGTGGCCGCCACCTGCTCGAACACGTGCTCCCGGCGCTCCGCAAAACCTGCGGCGACTCTGTGCCCATAGACCTGGTCACTTGCTATGCCGGAGCGCCGGAGGGCGTCGAGCTTATCTATCGCGTCACCGATTATCGTGGCTCGGCGGCGCGCCGCAACCTCTATCGCGCCCTCGCGGCAAACCACTACGAGATCGTGGGAATGATCTGCTCCGCCGAACCTATCATGACCAAGTGGAAATGGTCGCTCGCCGCGCGCCTGCCGGCCAAAGTCTTCGTCATAAACGAAAATGGCGACTACTTCTGGCTGGACCGCGGCCATTGGCGCGCCATCCGCCATTTCGTCCTTTTTCGCGCCGGCCTCACCGGGTCTGGAGCGATTCGCACATTGGGACGCCTGCTGCTGTTTCCGTTCACTTTGTCCTATCTGTTACTCTATGCATCGACCGTGCATTTGAAGCGCGCACTGCGCGTCCATGGCGCATGGCGCGGAGGTTATCGATGAAAGCGATACAGGTCCAGGAGCCCGGCGGCCCTGAAAAGATGAAGTTGGTGGATCTGCCGAAGCCTGTCCCGGGACCGCACCAGGCGCTGGTGAAGATCGCTGCCTCGGGCGTCAACTTCATCGATGTTTACTATCGTACAGGATTGTACAAGGCGGACCTGCCGGTTATCCTGGGATCGGAAGCGGCGGGCACTGTCGAGTCAGTGGGCCCCGGCGTGAGCGAAGTCGCGCCAGGCGATCGCGTGGCCTATGCCATGGTGCGCGGTTCTTACGCCGAGTACGCCGTGGTCCCCGTGGCGCAACTGGTGAAGATTCCCGAGGTGCTCGACTTCCAGCACGCCGCCGCGGCCATGTTGCAGGGCATGACGGCGCACTATCTCACGCATTCGACTTTTCCGCTGAAGCCGGGCGACGTCTGCCTGGTGCATGCCGCCGCCGGGGGAGTTGGTTTGCTGCTGGTGCAAATGGCCCGGCGCATCGGAGCGCGTGTCTTCGGCACCGTGTCCACCGAAGCCAAAGCCCGCCTGGCCATCGAAGCCGGCGCCCATGAAATCGTCTTTTACGAACGCCAGGATTTCGAGGCCGAAACGAAACGCCTCACGGGCGGACGCGGCGTGGACGTGGTTTACGATTCCGTAGGCGCCACTACCTTTATGAAGAGCCTCGGCTCCCTGCGGCCGCGCGGACTGCTGGCGCTGTTCGGCCAGTCCAGCGGCCCGGTTCCGGCGTTCGATCCGAACATTCTGAACACCAAGGGATCGCTCTTCCTCACACGGCCGAGCCTGGCGCATCATTGCCTGACGCGGGGGGAACTCCTCTGGCGCGCCGGCGACGTGCTGGGCTGGGTGGCCTCCGGCGAGTTGAAACTTCGCGTGGACCGCGCCTATCCGCTCGCGGATGCGCCCGAAGCCCATCGCGATCTGGAAGCCCGCAAAACCGCCGGCAAACTGCTGCTGCTCACCGGATAACTCCCGCGCATGACCATACAGACCCGGTTAACGTTCTCGTCCGTCCTGGTCATGGCGGCTGTCATTGTGGTCATTTCGGTGCTGGACCTCGGGTATCAGATGGAGGCCCAGTACGCGGCCACTTTGGAACGCGCCGAGATGCTGCGGCGGGTGGCGTCCAACATGGTGCGCGAGACTCTCAATCGCGACCGCCAACTCCCCTGGCTGGAGGCCCTGCGCGAGCCGAATCTGCAGCACAGCCTCATCGATATCGCGACCTCCTCGCACACCCTGCTGGAGATCGCCGTCTGCGACACAAAGAACGAGATCCTGTTGGACAGCGACCCTAACCGCCAGGGAAAGACGTTTCCGTTGTATCGGGACTTCGAGCCCATCGTCCGGACCACCAACTGGTTGGACAAGCTCAGGATACTAGCAGAAAAGCAGTATTACCAGCTCGAACAGCCGCTCGGCCATCAGGGAAAAGCCGAGATCTTCGTGCGCGTGGTCATCTACCCGCCGTTCATCAAAGCCGACATTATGCCCACGCTCAACAAGAGCGCGACCGTGGCGCTGGCATCCATCGCGGGAGCCATCGCCATCACGCTGCTGTTCTCCGCCATTGCCTTCCGGCCGCTGGGGCGCCTGGGTCTCATGGTCGATCTGGTGGCCAAGGGCGAATACGACCCACAGGAGCCGATGCCGGTCTCGCGCACCGCCGCCGACGAGTTTGGCGTGATTGCCACTAAGGTGAATCTGCTGGGCGAGCAGCTTCGCGGAGCGAAGTTCGATTTCTCCGATCTGCGCGGCAACTTCGAACGGCTCCTCGATCAACTGGAAGACGCCGTGCTGATCTTCGGCCGCGACCGCCGCCTGATAGTGGCCGCCGGCGCGGTGGAGAAATTTCTGGGTAGAATGCGTTCGGACCTCGCGGGCAGCGCTCTGCCGGAGATTTTCCCGCCGAACACCACGCTGGGGCTGTTGCTGGCGCAGGCCGCCCAAACCGGCCGTCCCATCAGCAGCCGGCGCGTGCCCATCACACGCGATGACGGTGGTGCCCCGTTCATCGCTTTGCTTTCGGTGGATATTCTGGAGTCCCTGGGCACGGGGACCAATCCGGGCCGCGGCGCCGGGCTGCTGGTGCGGCTGCGCGATCCGGAGGCCACCCGCCAGATCGGCCGGCAATTGCAGATGGCCGACCGGCTTACCGCCATCAGCCGTATTACCAGCGGTGTCGCACACGAGGTCAAGAATCCCCTCAACGCCATCCTGATGCACGTCGAGCTGGCCCGCATGAAACTTGCCCAGTCGGACACCGACATCGCTCTCCAAATGGAGATCATCTCGCGAGAAATCCTGCGCCTCGATCGTGTGGTCAAAACTTTTCTCGATTTCACACGGCCGGTGGAGTTGAACCTGACGGAGGTGTCGCTGGATTCCTTTGTCCGCGAAATCGTGGACCTGGCGTCGCCGCAAGCCGCCGCGGCCGGCATTCGCGTCTCGGTCAAGCAGGAAACCGATGCAGCCCACATTCGCGTGGACATGGACCTCATGAAACAGGCCATTCTCAACGTCGTGGTCAACGCCATTCAGGCCATGCCCCAGGGCGGCGAATTGAGCATCGAGTGCGCCGTGCGCGAAGAACAGGCAGAAATTTGCATCAGCGACACAGGGCCGGGCATCCCACCCGAGTTGCGCGAAAAGATCTTCCGGCTGTACTTTACCACCAAGCCGGAAGGGTCCGGGATTGGCCTCGCGATGACCTTTCGGATCGTGCAGTTGCATGATGGCGCCATCGACTTCGCCAGCGAGCCGGGAAAAGGCGCCACATTCGTATTGCGTCTGCCCGTGTCGGTTTGACGGGTTGCGGAACGGTGTTGGCTGGCTGAATGTCTGCCCCGCCCATGCCTAAGAGGAAGGGCAGGATGCTACAATCGGCCTTTCCGGTGTCGCTGTTTGAATGCCAGCAGTCCGTACAACGCGTGGCCTATCCGGCGGTAGTGGGTCGGTTTGCGCCGATTGCCAATCGGCGCGCAGGATGCCATCCAGCCCCATCGCCCTAATCTTGTTCTTCCTGGTGTCCCTCGCAGGCTGCGCCCAGCGCCAGCCGCAAGCCGCTGCCCCAGTCACACCTACACCCAAGTCCGCCACGGTCCAGCAACCCGCGCCGGAACCGCCGTTGTCCATTCCACAGACCGTCGTGCAGCTTCCCAGCGCGCAGCCGGTAAACCCGGATGCCATCCCCGCGCCGCCGGCCGGACCGCCGCCGGCTCCCGAGAAATCGGAAACCGCCACTTCTCCGCGGCCCGTGCGTCGCGCCAGCCCGCCGAAGCCGGCGGAGACTGAAGAGGAGACCCCGCCAGCCGCCCCACCTGCCCCAACCGCCGAAGAGCCGGCGCCTTTCCAGCCTATATTGAGCGGCGAGGAAAAAAAGCGCATCCAGGATGCCATCGGGGCGCGCCGGCACGAAATCGACGACCTGCTCACCCGCGCCAAAAGGCACCTGACCGACCACGATAAGACCCTGGTCGAGCGCATCACCTCATTCCTCAATCTCTCGGCAGAGGCCGCCCAGCGCGGCGATTTTACCCAGGCGGATGCCTTGTCGGAGCGCGCCTTGATTCTGGCTCGGGAACTCCAGGTTGAATAACGAATTCGCCCAGCGCCGCGATCTCATCGGCGCCGGACTCGCCGCCCGCGAGCTCGATGCCATGCTGATTTCGTCGGCGGCGAACGTCCGCTATCTCACCGCATTCACCGGAAGCAACGGCGCCCTTCTGGTGCTGCCCGGCGAAGCGCTGTTCTTCACCGACCCGCGCTATGCCATACAGTCCCGCCGTGAAGTTTCCTGCAAGACCCAAGTTTGCAAGGGTCCGATTCTTGCCGCCGTGGCCGCGATGGTCGCGCGGCGGCGCATCCGCAAGCTGGGCTTCGAGCCCGCGCACTTGAGCTACGACAGTTTCCATACGCTAAGCGACTCCCTGCCCGCGCGCACGTCGCTCGAGCCGGTGGCCGGCTGGCTGGAAGCCCATCGCATGTTGAAGTCGGAAACCGAAATCGCGCTGATCCGCCGCTCCGTAGCCACCAATTCCAGGGCCTTCGAGCGGAGCGTGCGGCGCGTCCGTCCCGGCATGCGCGAGTCGGATCTGGCCGCCGAAATCGACTACCACATGCGCCGCTTGGGAGCCGAGAAGCCCTCCTTCGAAACCATCGTTGCCACTGGCCCCCGTTCGGCACTGCCCCACGCGCATCCTACCAGCGCCGTCTTTGAGGCTCATCAACTGGTGCTGATCGATATGGGCGCGTTCCAGGACGGTTACGCCAGCGACATGACCCGCATGCTCTTCCTGGGTACGCCCAGCGCGCGCGTGAAGCGCATCTACCGGGCAGTGCGCGAAGCTCAACTGGCCGCCATCGACGCCGTGCGGCCGGGGGTAACAGCCGCGCATGTGGACCGCGTGGCGCGTAGCGTCTTGAAGGCCTTTCAGTTGGATCGCGCGTTCGTGCATTCGACCGGTCATGGCCTGGGCCTGGAAATCCACGAACTGCCGCGCATCGGCAAGAAAGACAAGACGCGGCTTGCGGCCGGTATGGCGATCACCATCGAGCCGGGCGTTTATCTGGAAGGCTTCGGCGGAATCCGGATCGAGGATACGGTGGTGGTCACCCAAAACGGCTGCGAGGTTCTGACCCCTACGAGCAAGGATCTGCGGGTGGTCTAAGGCGACGCGGAGACACGGAGACGCGGAGTGCGCAAATGGCCGATCTTCAAGGGCGAGCGAAACTCGCCTGTGCCGGCAGGAGTGCCGGCACGGCAGGCAGGAAGTGCCTGCGCCACGCGTCTTTGCTAAGCTAATCAGTTGCCATGACCGTAGACGAAATCCGCGAGTTGATTAAACTGGCCACCGAGACCGGCATTGCCGAACTGGAAGTACAGCGCGGGGACAACCGCGTGCGCATACGCCGCTCGATTGGCGGCAATCAAGAATTGGTGTTCGCGCCGCAGGTGGCCGTGCCGCGCGCCGAGCCCTCCGCCGTTCCCGCGGCCGTGCAGGCCAGCCCGCCGCCGGCGCCCGCCAAAGAGGAACCCAAGGAACCGCGCGCCGATCCGAACCTCCTCCTAGTCCGTTCCCCCATCGTTGGTACTTTCTATGAAGGCTCCGCCCCCGGCGCTCCCCCGTTTGTGCGGGTGGGCGAGCGCGTGCAGCCCGGCAAGGTCCTTTGCATCATCGAATCCATGAAGCTCATGAACGAGATCGAGGCCGAGGTCTCCGGGATCGTGGAAAGCAAGCTGGTGATGAACGGACAGCCCGTGGAGTACGGGGAGGCCCTGTTTGCCATCCGCGCCAATTAAGAAAATCCTCATCGCCAATCGCGGCGAGATCGCCCTGCGTGTCATCTGCGCCTGCAAGGAACTGGGCATACACACGGTGGCGGTTTACTCGGAGCCCGACCGTTACAGCTTGCACGTGCGCTTCGCCGATGAAGCTGTCTGCATCGGTCCGGCCAAAAGCGCCCGCAGCTATCTGGACATCCCCTCGATCATCAGCGCGGCCGAGATCACCGGCGCGGACGCCATCCATCCCGGCTACGGCTTCCTGAGCGAGAATGCCGGCTTCGCGGAAGTGTGCGAAGTCTCCGGGCTGAAGTTCATCGGGCCGCGCCCGGATGTGATCCGGCTGATGGGCGTGAAGGAACGCGCCCGCGCCTTTATGCGAGACGCCGGCGTGCCCATCTTGCCAGGGTCGCCCGGTATCCTGCAGACCTCGAACGAGGCCCTCGATCTGGCCGGCGAAATCGGATATCCGGTGATCCTTAAGGCTTCCGCGGGCGGCGGCGGCCGCGGCATGCGCGTGGTGACCGAGCCTTCCGAACTCGCGCCGAACTTCAACGCCGCGCAACAGGAAGCCGGCGCGGCCTTCGGTTGTCCGGACATGTACCTGGAGAAGTATGTTGGCGCACCCCGCCACATCGAATTTCAGGTTCTGGGCGACGAGCGCGGCCACGTGGAAATTCTGGGCGAGCGCGAATGCAGCATCCAGCGGCGGCATCAGAAGCTACTGGAGGAGTCGCCTTCGCCGGTGATGCGGCCCGAATTGCGCCAGTCCATCGGCGCGAAACTGAAAGACGCTCTGTCTGCCGCGGGCTACACCAACGCCGGAACTGTCGAGTTCCTGATGGACGAAACCGGCAAGTTGTACTTCATGGAAGTCAATGCACGCATACAGGTGGAACACCCTGTCACCGAGTTTGTGACCGGCGCCGACCTGGTGAAGAGCCAGATCCGCATCGCCATGGGCGAATTCATTGAAGATGTGCTGGAGTTGCCGGTGGCGCTCCACGGCCACGCCATCGAGTGCCGCATTAATGCGGAGAACCCGCAGACCTTCACGCCCTCGCCTGGCCGGATCACCGGCTTCCACGTTCCCGGCGGTATCGGCGTGCGCGTGGACACCATGGCGCACACCGATTGCGTGATCACGCCCTATTACGATTCGCTGGTGGCCAAGCTGATCGTGCACGGGCGCGACCGCGCCGAAGCCATCCACCGTATGCAACGCGCGCTCGATATGTTCGTGGTGGAAGGGATTCACACTTCCATTCCGCTGCACCAGCGCATTTTGGCGGACCCGGATTTTCAGGCGGGGCACTTCGATACGAACTTCATCAAACGGTTTATGCCGGCGGAGCGGGCCGCGCATTAGCGGCCGCGCTAGCAGATTGCGGGCGAAGGCAACCTAGCCGCCGATGAACGCGGATAAACTCGGATAAGACAGGGCCAGGTTATTTTCAATCGGTGCTAATCCCCGGCCTCTCGCTTTTCTAGTGCGTTTACCGCAGCCTGCTAGACTGACTCTATGCGCCTGCGCACGGCCCACGACCGCCTCAAAGTCGAGCACAGCATCATCGATGGAGTGCGTGTAATCCTGGAGCGCTTGCTGGCCGACAACCCAGACATACGCTCCGTAATCCCCGGCGTGATCCGCCCGGTGCGCGACGCGCGCGGTCCTGTGAAGGTGCACCTCACCGTGCCGGTCCAAAACGGTTGGAAGGCCATCGCGCGCAGCGCCGGCGCGCGCCAGGAACTGTTCATCAGCACCGCGCTTTCGAAAGAGGACGTAACGCTTGCGCTGGAACGCGCCGGCGCGCTGCCGGGCTGAAACGGTTCCGCGACCCGTTCAGATTTCCGCCGAACCTGCCGATAGCTTTAGTGTATGTTTGAATGGAAACCCGAATACAGCGTTCACATCCCAGAAATTGATATCCAGCATCAGCGGCTTTTCGCGTTGGCCGCGGAACTGTATACAGCCATGACGCAAGGCAAGGCCAAGACTGTCCTCGAACAGTCGCTGGCCCGCTTGGTGGACTACACCAAGACGCATTTCGCCAACGAAGAACAGTTCATGCGCAAGTATCGGTATCCTGAAGCCGGCGCCCACAAGGTGCAACACGACCAGCTCACTGCCCAGGTTCTCGATTTTCAGAAGAAGCTCCGCGGCGGAGAGGCCAGCTTGACGATCAACTTGATGGTGTTCCTGAAGAACTGGCTGGAGCGTCACATTCTCGGTTCCGACCTGCAATACAGCGCTTATATCCGTGGCAAGCTGGCCGCGTGACGGGAGGAAGACACTCCTGCCGGCGCGTTGCGGGCTGGTTGCGGAAAAAGACAACTCAGCCGCCCATCGACGCGGATAAACGCGGATAAGACAAATTCAGGATCTCCTTCAATCGGCGTTAATCCGGCCCTCGCTCTTAAACCGTTTCCCGGCAGCCTGCTGAAGTTTCCCGCTAGCCCGCTGATCTGTCCGCTACGGCGATCAACGGTGCGCATGCCGCAAATCACCTGGTGGAAGATCGAGAACTCGCGGTATAGGCACACCGAGCCGATACGGGCCACGTAGCGCCACTCGATGAGGTGATTAGCTTCGGGGAACGCCGCCATCGCGAGTTATTTTGTGGAATGCTCTTCGCGCCCTACTCGCAACGCTTGATTGAGCACCCTCGCTCTACGTGCGCTCCGATCAAAATTCACGACGAGGGTCAGGATCTAGATAAGGTTACAAGTATTTCTAAAGATAGCGCGAAAACTGGCTTGGTACTGATTTGCGCAATTTTGGTTGCAGTACCGAGTTTGTCGGCACTACAGTACCTTATACGCGGTCTTTTGTTCACTCTTGAGTTTCGCTCCAATATCATCAAGTAGGTACGCCGCACAAGCGTGATGGAGAACTCGCAGATGTCGAAGATTCTGATGACGGTATGGCCGATCGAAACGCATTTATCTCCCTTTATGGCGGTCGCGCAATCCTTGACCGCACGGGGCCACGAGGTAGCCTTTTACACAAGCGGCCAACTCCGGATTCAACTCGAGTGTGAAGGGTTTCGCTGTTTTCCTTTCGAGAAGGTCACTCGCCATCATGCCGAGTGCAATCCGGGCGCGGTCAACACCCGGAAAATGGGTGTGCGAGCGCGCAGGCAGATGTGGCACGACTTTTTGCTCGGCAGCGTACCCGGCCAATTACACGACCTGGAGCGGATCTGGACCGTCTGGCGGCCGGATGTGGTGGTATGCGACGTCACCATGTGGGGGCCGATCCTGGTCGTGCATGAAACAAAACAGGTCCCGCTAGCAGTCCTCTCGCATACCGCGTACTGCCTGTTGGAGGGACGCGATAATCCGGCGCCTGGTATTTCCTTGTCGCGTCCGCGCACAGCGGCGGCGCGGCTGGTGGCCCGATTGCTTAACGTGGGCATTAACATGGCGACTGCCGCAATTCCGCGCGAAGCCAGCCGCATTCGGCGCGCGCACGGCCTGCCTTCGCTCGATTCGACGGTCATGGAGTTCACGGGACGGCTGCCGCTGCATCTTGTTCCCAGCGCGCCGGAGTTTGATTACGAGCGCCGCGATCTGCCGTCCTCGGTTCAATATGTGGGTCCTTGCATGTGGGAGGGCGACCGGCAGCCGGCTCCGGAATGGGTCACAAGCATGCGTGGACGCCGCCGGATTGTAGTGTTGGAAGAACAGCACTATCCGGAAGATGGATTTCTGCTCAAGACGGCGGCAAGAGCGTTCGCGGGCCAATCCGCGGACGTCATCCTGGTGGCGGGGCAAGGGCGCGATCTGGCGGCATTTGACCTCGGCGCCTCCGCAGCGAACATCCGGCTGGAGCCTTGGACGCCGGTGAGTCACGCCATCAGCTCGGCCGATTTGGTGATCGCCCACGGCTGTTCCGAAACAGTTCTGGCAACCCTTGGCCGAGGAATTCCGATGGTGGTTGTGCCGCGCATGCTGGAGCAGCCGCAAATCGCCTGGCGCCTCGCCGCAACTGGCGCGGGCATACGCCTGCCAATGCGCGGCTGCACATCAGAAGGGCTGCGCAATACTGCCGAGCGGGTGTTCAGCGATTCGTCGTTCGAGCGAAACGCGGGCCGCATCAGGGCTGCCTTCACACGTATGGGAGGTCCGGCGCGCGCCGCCGAATCCATCGAGGCACTGGACCCGAATGGTATTCCGAGTGGATCCAGGCACGAACAAGTCCATGCCGGTTCCAGATTCTGACTCGACTAGCCTGCCCATGGTGGAAGTGTTGGCAGGCTGAATGCCGGCTGAATGCCTGCCCCACCAAATGGTGGACGCGAGTTATTGGTTCGCGTCGGCAATGTTAGAGGGGATGTCGGCGATATCCAGCGCCGTCCAACCTCCTCGCTGAACATAGTCGGAACTGACGGCCGGCACGTACAAGACGCCGTGCCCTTCGCAGCACACCAACTCCATTCCGGCGTGATCGAACAGCACAGCTCCCAGCGAGCCGATGCGGACGGGATACTGCAAGGTTTCAAGGCATGCGCGGCAGCGTGCCCGCTGATCCGCCAGACACCACCAGACGATGGCGCCACAAGCCAGGATGACGAGCCAAATGAAGAAAGGTTCGGCAACGAACGTGGTTCCGCCGGTCAGGGTGAAGGAAGTGGCCCGGCTAAACTCCCAAATCACCAGAGCCAGGGCCAGCGGGAGAGTTACCGACTTGGTGCAAAAGTAGGCCCAGTAACGCCGGCGGATGCGGCCGATGCGTAGCCGGTCGGCGCGCATTCCAATCCCGGCACCCATCAATAACAGCCCACTGGTTAGAGCGCACATGATGGCATAAGCATAGAGTGGTTGGCGCGTGCGAGCCACCAGGGGCATGACCTGCACTTGCTCGGAGGCGGAGGACCGTTGATAGCGCCGGTAGCGGGCTGCCAGATAGCGCAGCTCACTCTGAGCGGCGGCAGCGGTGATTCCGGGCTTGAGGCGGCCGAGCACGCCGAGATCCTGCTGGTTGGCAACCGGCCGCCAGTCGTCGATGCGACGCAAAAGGAAACGGCGGGGTCGCACGCCGAGCACGTCGAAGAACTCTGGCGTGACCCAGGCCGTGCCGCGGAGATTCCACTGGTATCCGGCCAGCCCGGCGAACGCGGTGCTGTGCGTCTTCCAGAAGTCGAGCAGCGACACCTGGATGGGATGCCGCCCGTTCGGCACATCGCCGCCTTCGGAGATCAGCACCAGCCGCCCCGCGTCCGGATAGGGTGGCACCAGCATGGCACGCGTTCTGGCCAGGCCGCGGCTGGCTACGACGATGGCAACCAAGCCCAAGGCGATCATCACCATGCAAAACCCGGGCTTGCGCATGGCCATGCGGAGTTGCCGAAAGGCCGGGGTGTCGGAGCGGAGGCGCCAGGCATCCCGCGCGGCGCCGATGAAGTGATGCCATATGCGGGCGCGGACGTAGCGCTTCCTCAAGCCACGCGCCCGCAGGAGGGTGGAGTAGTGCCGGATCTCGGCGGTCCAGACACGGCGCCAGCCGGTGCGGACCTCGCGTGGTACCATGCAGGATACGGCGAGGATAGCGATCCGGGAAACAACCAGAATCATACAATTCCAGCGATACCGAGGCCGACAGCGAGGCGTAGTCCCCCGTCTGCGCCGTCGTCTATGTGACCTGCATCGACTCGGGCATCCCTTTACCAGGATACTACGGAGCAGATGGGGCGCGCTTTCGCGGCGGCGCATGGCCCGCTCGAACACGAGTACTGGTACCGCCATTTCTGGAAACCCGCATTTTAGCTTGCGTTGTGCGATCCAGCGATTTAGACTCCTTCTAAGCGGGGAGTGCGGAGCGAATCGTTTGACCGCACCGGCGTCTGCAACCTGATTTGCGCCTTGCAGGCTATCGCTTAGGGCTACGTCTCGCCCGCCATGGATCGGCGCTCAGTGCGACATGCACCGCCGCCAGTCGAAGCGCCGGCAAAAATCGTGCAAAAGTATCGCGCTTTGCGAGCTTTTTTCGAGGAGAGAGTGAATGCCAGAGATGACCGAATCGGAGATTTTCGATAAGTTCGCACAGATCGTCGCGCGCAGCCTGCGCATCGAAGCGTCGCAGGTCGCGCCCGATGTGCACTTGAGCGACGTTGGCGCGGAGTCGCTCGATCTGATCGAGATCTCGATGGAGACTGAGGCTCAGTTCCACATCTTCCTGCCCGACAAGTCCATTCTGGAAACCGCCGTGGAAGTCTTCGGTTCCGACGTTTTGGAGAAAGACGGATATCTCACCGAAGAGGGGAAGCGGCTTTTGTTACGCCGGATGCCGGATGCCGATGCGCAAGACTTCGAAGGCGCGGTGTCCGTCAAGGACCTGCAGCAATACTTTCTGAAGGTCAACACGTGGGTGCGGATGATCCAGGGCCTGGTGCGGTACACCCCCGCCGAGTGCGCGGCTTGCGGGGGGCCCATGGCCGCCTCGATGGGATTTCGCATGAAGTGCGCGCGCTGCGGCGAGGAGATTACGCTGCGCTCCGGGGAAGAGTTGAACCGCGAATGGGTGCGCGAGTATTACGAGACAGAATACCTTCCGCGCGCGGGCGCAACGGTCTCGGTTGCCGCCGGGAAGCAGACGGCTCACCTGTCCGGAGTCTGACCCGCCGGAGTCACCTGGAAAATCGTTCCACAGCCGAACCGCTTGGCTTCGGCCAGCAGATGGATAGATAGTCTACGCATGTGTACACTGCTGAGGTACGTCTGCATTTTCGCCGCAATGCTTACGTCGCTTACCCTCTCCGCGCAAACTACTGCACATGTTTACCGGCGGTACTGATGGCAACTCGCCGAACGGCTTAGCCCTAGGCTCGGTGGGACGTTGTATGACCACGGAGACAGGTGGCGCTTCGAACCTCGGCACCGTCTTCGAACTGGTGCCGTAACCTGTCGACGGGGTGAACGCCGGGTTGCACGTAGCGCGAGTCAGCTCGTTGGAAGGCAACTAATGCAGCGCCTGCTCCAAATCCTCCACAATATCTTCCACCGCCTCGATGCCCACTGAAAGGCGCACCAGGTTATCGCGGATGCCCATGCGCTCGCGGTGACGCGGCGAAACTTCGCGATGCGAGCTCATGACCGGATACAGCATCATGCTGTGCACGTCGCCTAGCGAGGTGGCGCGCACGATGAGCTGCAGCGCGTTCATGAAGCGGAATACTTCTTCACGGCCGGCGCCTTTCAGCTCAAAGCTGACGATCGCGCCGAAAAGCCCTGACGGCAGCAGGCGGCGGATGACGCCGGCATCGGGATGCGCCGGATCGGCCGGAAAGTACACGCGCTCGATGGCGGCGTGCGACGCCAGCCATGAGGCTACCCGGCAGGCATTGGCGCACTGCCGGTCCATCCGTAAGGGCATAGTCTTGATGCCGCGCATGGTGAGGTAGCTTTCGAAAGGGCCCAGTACCGGGCCGACCGCGCGCGCCAGCGCCCGCAGCCCTTCGTAATGCGCATCGTCGCTGACCACGATGCCGCCCATCACGTCGCCGTGGCCGGCCAGATACTTGGTGGCGCTGTGTACGGCGAAATTGGCGCCCAGCTCCAGCGGCCGCACCAGCAGCGGCGTGGCGAAGGTGTTGTCGACCACCAGGGCGGCGCCGGCCTCACGCGCGATTTCGGCGATGCGGTCCAGCGGGGCGACGCGCAGCAGCGGATTCGAAATCGTCTCAATCAGGACACAGCCGGGCTTCTGCTGTTCGATGGCGGCGCGGAATGCATTCAGGTCCCACACGTCCGTGAAATGCACGGCCACGCCCGATGCTTCCATCACGTTGAGAAGCAGACTGACGGTGGCGCCGTACAAGGCGTTGGCCGCAACGATCGATTTGCGCCGGTCGGCCAGCGCGGAAAGCAAGGCCATGTGGATCGCGGCCATGCCGGAACCGCAGGCCAGCGCGCCGTGGCCGCTTTCGAGCGAGGCCGCCAGTTCTTCGAGCGCCGCGTTGGTCGGGCTGTCGTAGCGCGCGTAGCAGTAGCCCGGCTCTTCGCGCCCGAAGACGCGGTCCAACTCCTCCATGCTTTCGTAGAAATAGCTGGAGGCGGTGTAAATGGGAGTGGTGACGGGTACATGCCGGCCGGTCTTCTTCCGGTCGCCCGCGTGTACGGCCTTGGTTTGAATCTTCACGACGACTTCCTCTTCCAGCGCGTGCCGGACTTGGTGTCTTCCAGGATGATCCCCTGTTCCTGCAACTGCTGGCGGATCTGGTCGGCGAGCGCAAAGTTGCGCGCCTTTTTGGCTTCGTCCCGCGCGCGGATCAGCGACTCCACCTCCGCATCGCCGATCTGGCCGCTCTCCGAGGTGGGCGTCAAAACGTCGAACACGGAATCGCATCGGGAAAGGAAGGCGAGCGCGGGGCCGGCGTTGCCGGAGCGGAATTCGCCGGCATCCATCGCGGAGTTGACCTCCCGCACGTACTCGAAGATGGCGGCCAGCGCTTCGGCGGTATTCAAATCGTCGTCCATGGCTGCGGTAAATTCATCTCGCGCGGCCGCGGTGCGATCGGCGAGGGCATCGTTCAGGCCATCGGCGAACGCCCCGGTTTCCAGGCGCAGTTTGAAATTTCGCAGCCGCTCGATGGCGGTCTTGGCGGATTGCAGGCCGTCGAAAGTGAAGTTGAGGGTCTTGCGATAGGGCACCGAAGCCAGCAGATAGCGCACGGCTTCCGGTGCGTAGCCGCGGCCAAGAATGTCGCGCAGGGTGAAGTAATTCCCCAGCGATTTGGACATCTTCTGGCCTTCCACCATCAGGAACTCGGCATGCAGCCAGAAGCGCGAGAAGGGCTTTCCGGTAAGCGACTCCGATTGGGCAATCTCGTTCTCGTGGTGCGGGAAGATCAGGTCGATGCCGCCGGCGTGGATATCCAGCGTCTCCCCGAGATACTCCAGGGCCATCACCGAGCATTCGATGTGCCAGCCCGGCCGTCCGCGGCCGATCTTCTCGTCCCAGAAGACTTCCCCTTCTTTGGGGGCTTTCCAGAGCGCGAAATCGCGGGCGTCCGCCTTCTCGTACTCATCCATGTCGACGCGCGCGCCCGCGCGGATGCCGCTGAAATCGTTGTGCGACAACTTGCCGTATTCGGGAAAAGTAGAAATGCGGAAGTAGATCGAGCCGTCGCTTTCGTAGGTATGGCCGCCGGCCGAAAGGCGCGCGATGGCATCCGCCATTTCGTGAATGTGTTCGGTGGCCGGGACCAGGCGCTCGGGCGTTTCCAGGCGCAGCAGCGCGCAATCGTCGCGAAAGGCCTGCTTGTAATGCGCGGTGTACTCTTCGAGCGATTTCTTATGCGCCACGGCGTTGCGAATGATCTTGTCGTCCACGTCGGTAATGTTCATGACATGGTCGAGTTGGAAGCCGCTCGCCCGCAGCCACCGCCGCAGGATATCCACGAACGTGAACGTGCGGAAATTGCCGATGTGGGCGTAGTCGTAGACCGTGGGGCCGCAGGTGTACATACGCACGGTGTTGTCCCGCTGCGGGGTGAAATCCGCTACCTGCTGCGAGAGCGTGTTGTAGAAGCGCAGGGGCATAGTTGGGGAATTTTTATCGTAGCAGAGACCGTGGGCCGGCACTCTTGCGGTGCGGGCGAGACCTGCTCGCCCACCGTGGGCTGAAGCTCGCTCCAGCACGCTGAAGCGCGCGCCACGTCACCGGAACCAGGCCTGCACGCCTTGCTGCAGCGCCGCCGCGCCGGCGACCCCGATCAGCGCGGTCCCGAATGCCGGCATCGGACCGCGGCGTTTCCATTCTTCATGGATGGCGTGCGCGCCGAGATAGAAAAGCCATCCGGCGGCCAGCCCCAGCGGGTAGGTAATCCAGGCCATTCCCAGATAGGGCGCTACGGTCATGCCGAGAATGCCGCCGACCAGCGTCATCCCCTCCACCAGCACGCACCACAGCAGGGAGACGGAGCGCGAGGCGATCGAGGCACGCACGATGGCGCCGAGCGCGATGCCTTCCGGAATCTTGTGCAGGGCCACCGCCAGCGCCACAGCCACGCGAATGCCGGGGGTCGACGCAACTTGGGTTGTGGCGATGCTCCAGCCATCGAAGAAACTGTGCAGCATGCTGGCGGCGATCAGCGGCGCCGCGAACCCGTGGAGCACCGTGTCGCACTTCAGATGGTCGTGATCGTGCGAACAGGATGGGCAAACCGGCGCCACCTTGCGGTTGATCAGCAGCAGCAGGCCATATCCGCCGACGAAAAGCGCCGCGGTTGGCAGCCAGCGGATCTCCTCGACCAGTTCTGGCAGCAGGCCGAAGAACACCACGCCCACCAGGACGCCCGCGCTGAGGGGAACCACGATGCGGGACCGGCGGTGTGCGTCGGTAAGCCACAAACCCAGAAAAACGCCGGCCACCCCGATCAGCGTGGCCAGCAACGGCATTCCGATTCCCTGGAAGGTGAGCGCGGAGGACAACCCTCCACGCTAGCACAGCCGCGAGGCAAGTTCGCCATTTGACAGCACTTGCCCGAAGTATTTATGATGAAACTTCACACGCTCATCCAACTGGTTGTTGCGCGTCCTTCAATGACAGCATTGTTTGTCTCGTCTGGAATCGAACTATGATCAAAGTACAGGGACTGACCAAGCGATACGCCCGCACCGTCGCTGTGGACAACATTTCCTTTGAAGTGGAGAAGGGCCAGATTGTGGGCTTCCTGGGGCCTAACGGCGCTGGGAAAACCACTACCATGCGGGTTCTGACCTGCTTCCTCCCTCCCACGGCGGGGACCGCGACCGTGGCCGGCTTCGACGTTCTGGACTCCCCGTTCGAGGTGAAAAAACGCATCGGATACCTGCCGGAAACCCCTCCGCTTTACCCCGAGATGGAAGTCACCGAATACCTGACGTTCGTCGGCAGGCTCAAAGGCATCGGCAGCGCCGATGTGAACCGCCGCGTGAATGAAGTCATCGAGCGTTGCGCAGTCGGCGATGTGCGGAGCAAGCTTATCGGCAAGCTCTCCAAAGGCTACCGGCAGCGCGTGGGCCTGGCCCAGGCGATCATTCATAACCCCGACGTGCTGGTGCTCGACGAACCCACCGCGGGGCTTGATCCCAAACAGATCATCGAAACCCGCGAATTGATCAAGCACCTGGCGGGCGATCACACCATCATTCTGAGCACCCACATCCTCTCGGAAGTCGAACACTCGTGTGAGCGCGTGGTCATCATCAATAAGGGCAAGCTGGTGGCTACGGATTCGGTCGAGAACCTGACGAACCGGCTGCGCGGGGCGGAAGCTGTGGCGCTGGAGGTCGAGCCGACCGGCGGAGATCCCAATGCCGGCGATGTCCAGCAGCGGCTGGAACAGGTAAGCGGCGTCAGCCGGGTGATGCCGCGGGAGGCCCGCGACGGACGCCTGGCGTTCGAGATCGAGAGCCTGCAGGGCCGTCACATTCGCGCCGACCTGGCGCGCGCCGTGGTGGAGGCAGGCTGGAATCTCAATGAACTGCGCGCGGTCGGACTCAGCCTGGAGGACATCTTCCTGCAACTTACCGCCGCCGAAAAGAAGGACGCCCCGGCCCCGGCCGAAAAGGCTTCGGAGCCACAACCGTGAGGCGCCGTGAAAAAATCGGGCTTACCG
Source organism: Bryobacteraceae bacterium (assembly GCA_049514955.1). GTDB lineage: Bacteria > Acidobacteriota > Terriglobia > Bryobacterales > Bryobacteraceae > Bog-159. Next base: position 18,607 of record JBEKUO010000027.1, read on the forward strand.
CAGGGTTGACAGACGAAAGCGTCTGTCCCACACCGCCGGTGAAGGCTTTGCAGGAACGTGGGGCAGGCGCTTTCGCCTGCCAACCGATTTTTTCACGGCTTTCGAGGGATCGCTCGTAAGGGAATGCAACCATGAAGAACGTTTGGATTATCTGCCGTAAAGAACTCAAGAGTTACTTTGCCTCACCCATCGCCTATCTGCTGATGGCGTTTTTCGCGCTGATCTTCGGATTCGGCTTCTTCACCGCTACGCGCGATTTCGTGCGCTTCGGTTTCATGGCGCAGATGCAAGGCCGTAACATGCCCATGAACGTGAACGAGCAAGTCATCCGGCCGTTGTTGGGGTTCGCCAGCACGGTGGCGCTGTTCCTGATCCCCATGATCACCATGCGCCTCTTCGCCGAAGAGAAGAAGACCGGCACCATCGAGCTGTTGATGACCTCGCCGGTCCGGGATTGGGAGATCGTCCTGGGAAAGTGGTTCGGCGCGCTGCTCCTTTACTTATGCGTGCTGGCTATGTCGGCCATCAACATCGCACTGTTGTTTGCGTTCGGCAAGCCGGATTGGAAGCCCATCCTGGTGGGTTATCTGGGACTGATCCTGCAAGGCGGAACGCTGCTGGCGATCGGCACGTTCATCTCCACCACTACCAAGAACCAAATCATCGCCGGCGGTGTCACGTTCTTCGTCTGTCTGCTGCTCTGGCTGTTGAGCTGGTTCACGGCGTTCGATAGCACGGGCTACGGGTCAGTCGTGAACTACTTGTCGATCGTGACGCACTTCGAAGGGTTTGCCAAAGGAGTGCTCGACTCGAAAGATATCGTCTTCTACCTCTCCATGATCTTCTTCGGTCTGTTCATCACGTCCCGTTCCATGGAGTCGCTGCGCTGGAGGGCATAAATGCGAACTGACTGGATTAAAACAAGACAGACAAAGTACTCTGTCTATATCACGGTTTACATTCTGGTGATTCTGGCAGTGCTGGGCGTGGCTAATTTTCTGGCCAACCGCTACGACAAATCTTACGATGCCACCGCCAACAAGCAGTTCAGCCTTTCCGACCAGACGATCAAGGCGGTAAAGGGCCTGAAAAAGGACGTGACGGTCACTTACTTCGGTGAGACCACTCAGTTTCCCCAAGCGCGCGACCTGCTGGGCCGTTATGCGATCCTGTCTCCGAAGCTGCACGCGGACTACGTCGATCCGGTGAAGAAGCCGCAGTTGGCCCGCGCCGCCGGTGTCCGGCAGGAGGGCACCATAGTCGTGGAGGCCGGGGCGCGCAGGGAGGAAGCCAAGAGCCTCACCGAGGAGGAGATCACGGGCGCGCTAATCCGGTCGCTTAAGGGCGGCGAGCGCACCGCCTGCTTCCTCACGGGCAGCGGCGAGCACAGCTTGGACGAAACCGCCGGAAGCGGCTTCTCTACTTTGAAGGAGGCGCTCGAGCACAATAACTACAAGACCCGATCCGTCAACCTCGCGCAACCGGCTACGCCAACCATGCCAGGCGCGTCGCCGGCAATCGGACAGGTGCAACCGTCCAAAGTGGAAATTCCCAAGGATTGCACGGTAATCGTGGTGGGAGGCCCCCGGCTGGCATACTCCGCGGCGGTAGTCGGCGCGATCGGAGCATACATCGAGAACGGCGGCCGTGCGCTGTTCCTGCTGGACACCCCGCTGCGCATCGGGCGGGAAGAAGGGGCCGAGAATCCGGAGTTGGTGAAACTGCTGGCGGACTGGGGCGTTACTTTAAACAGCGACCTGGCTCTGGATACCAGCGGCGTGGGCAGCATCTTCAATCTGGGTCCCGAAGTCGCCATGGTGACCAGTTACGAATCGCAGCCGATCGTGCGCGAATTCAAGGAAGTAGTCACCGCTATTCCGCTATCTCGCACCATGAAAACCAGTAACACGGCAAAGGTAACGCTGGACAAAGTGATTTCCACTTCCGACAACAGTTTCGCCACCTCCAGCGTGGCCTCGCCGATCGATCCTAAGAAGGGAACCAAGGGACCGCTGCTGCTGGGGGCGGCCGGCAGTTACAACACCGGCAATCCAAGTAATCCGGGCCGCTTCGTGGTGTACGGATCGTCGCTCTGGGCTGCCAACAACTTCCTGGGCTCGCGGTCGGTCTCGAACCGCGACCTGGCGCTGAACACGTTCAACTGGCTGACGTCAGACGAAGACCTGATCTCGATCCGGCCAAAGGAACCGGAAGATCGGCGGCTGGAGATCGGCGGCAACCGGATGACGCTGCTGTTCTGGTGGAGCGTGGTGTTGCTGCCGTTGATCGTGGTCGGCTCGGGTCTAGGGGTTTGGTGGCGGAGGAGATAGCCGATGAAGTTTCGCGGACTGCTCGCGGCGGTCGTCGTCCTGGCGGCATTGGGCGGCGTGCTCTACTGGTCCAACCGGAAGCAGAAGGCGGAAGCCGCCAAGCCGGCGACCGACGCCACTGCGAAAATCCTCACCATGCCCGAGGATCAGATCAAGCAAATCACGATCAAAAAGACCGGCGCGG
>JBEKUO010000028.1:0-20940 GCA_049514955.1 Bryobacteraceae bacterium
CCTCCGCGCAGGCGCGACCGCGTTCGCCCCGCGCCCGGCGATCCCTCTTTGAGCGATGCCGTAAGGTCCACGCCAGCGGCTCGACGCGCCGGGGCCAAGGCGAAAAGCAATCCGGAAATCAAGGTCAGGAGCACCACGAAGCCCAGCACGCGTACATCGGGCTGTACGTCTACGCCGCGCATGGCGTATGCGTTTTGATTGACTGACACAGCCAATTGCGCGATCATCGGCGCGAGCAGAATTCCGAGCATCCCGGCGAACAGCGCCAGCAGAGCGCCTTCCGTCAGAAACAATCGAACCAGCCGCGCGCGGGCCGCGCCCAGTGCCAGTCGCACAGCAACCTCGCGGCGCCGCATCGCCGCACGCGCCAGCAGCAGATTGGCAACGTTGGCGCAGGCAATGAGCTGCAGCAGTCCCACGCACAGCAGCAGCAAGCCCAGAAACCGCCCCACATCCGCACGATCGTCCGAATCCAATCCCAGACCGGGAACCAGCGCCATCGTCCGGTTGTGGTTGGTGACGGGATAGGTTTGCGCCAGACGCGCCGCGACCGTGGTTACTTCGGCCTGCGCGGCGGAGAACGATACGCCGGGCTTGAGCCGTCCAAAAGTGCGTATCCACCCGCTGGCGCGCTTCTCGAGCGTGCCTGGCGACATGCGCGGCATGGCCGACGGTTGGAGCGTGATGGGCAGCCACAGATCGGCTTGGAACTGCGTTTGAGTGCCCCGGAAGCCGCGCGGGGCCACTCCCACCACCGCGCAGACCTGCCCGTTTAGGCGAATGACGCGGCCCGCGACGCCTGGATCCGCGCCGAAGGCCCGCTTCCAGAATGCGTAGCTGAGCACCGCGACGGCGGGCCCGTCTTCGCGCTCGTCCTCGTCGACAAGCAAACGCCCCGGGGCGCCCTGCGCGTCCGGCTTCACACCCAAAACCGCGAAGTAGTTTCCGGAAACCAAGGCCGCCCGCGCCAGCTCGCTGGACCTGCCGGTGACGACACTGACGCGCGCGCCGGTCTCCGCAGCCACGCCCGAGAAGCTCTTCAATTGGTCGCGGTAATCCCGAAAATCGGGATACCCCATATTGCCGAGCAACTGGCCCGCCTGCCATCGTTCAAAGACGACCAGCTCGTCAGGCCCTTTCACGCCGGGCATGGGGACGAGGAGCATGGCATCGATCAGGCTGAAGATTGCGGTATTCGCGGCGATCCCCAGACCCAGCGCCACGACGGCGATGGCGGTGAATAAAGGACTCCGCCGCAGCATCCGCAGGGCGAAGCGCACATCCTGGATGAAAGAGTTCACAGTCCCTCCTGGGCTCTAAGACGCGCTACCCGCGGCGTATGTTATCGGCGACAGTTTACAATAACTGGCATGCACGCTGCCCGCTACGTCACCGCGATTGTGCTCGCCCACCTGCTGGTCAATATCGTCCACGGGGCGGCCCACCAGCAACTGCACATCGGATTGAGCCTCGTTGAAACGCTCTTCGTGGGCGTCGTGATTCTGGCGTGCCCGCTGCTCGCCATGGTCCTGTTATGGACCTCCCAACAACGCCTCGGGCTGATCCTGCTGGCACTGTCGATGGCGGGCTCGCTAGTCTTTGGTCTGTGCCATCACTTTCTGATGACGGGTCCGGACCACGTGGGCGAGCAAGCCGCCGGCCCGTGGGCAACCACATTTGCCGTGACTTCCTATCTGCTGCTTCTCACGGAGGCCATCGGCACTGATGCCGGAATACGCTTCCTTTACCGCAAGGGTGCGGCATGAGTCATATCTCTCGCGCCGGCTTCGAGCGGGCCGGCGGGCCCGGTGGCAGCAGAAAGCGCAGTGTTAGTCAAGGCAGCGGGACGCCCACCCAGCCGCCACGACCACATGAGGAATGACGTTGATGTCAGGTCAATGGCAGGTTCGGTTGTACTATAAGACTGCACGTTGTCCTTATACACGGCTACTTGCGAGCGGTTATACGTTCCATCATTGCCGTTGAATATCTTGAAGGTATCTATACCGTTAGCCGGGCAAAGAATCATGCCCTGCAAAGTACCGGCGGTTGCTCCGCCAGCCGGGCCTTCGGAAGCTGCGCCCCACAACACCGGCACGCCGCCGGACGTTCCATCGAGCGCTCCGGCCAGATTGGCCACCTGGTGCTGTATGCAGTTGGGGAACGTGGTGGAGCCATCGCCTACGATGAACGACGACCCCCAGGCGTTGGCTCCCAGAATATTGGCCAGCCATCTGCGCGAGTAAATGTCGTAAGTGGGGGAATTCGTCAGAAAAAAGGCTTCGCTCGCCATTACCGAAATCCCGGCGCCGTGCGAAGTGGTGTCGCCATTCCAGGCGTCACCGAAGCCCCATGCGTCGGTTTCAGCTTGCGTCATCGCGTCGCCGACCTGCTTCAGGAACTGGCTGCGAATGCCCGCCTCAGTGACGGCCAACCCGCCCGGATTTCCCGCCAATTCGAAGGCCCTGTACAACTCGAAGTGCGCCAGCCCGCTTACGTCGTATAGATTCAGAGTGTCTTGGTAGCCGTTGTCGTAGATTTTCGTGATGTAGTTGCTGGCAAACTGCGCAGCCTGCGTCAGGTAGGCCATTGGGTTGGTAACAGGTAACCCCGGTGGCAGACTCCCTTGACCGGACCGTAGCGCGATGTAAAGCTCTGTTGCGCCCAGCTCCATATCGTCGTCCCACACGGTCTCCGGGTAGCCGTCAAATGGCATGATTGTGAGCAGGCAGCCGGATGCGCATGAGCCGCTACCCACTGACGCAGCCGGGTCCGCATACGACAAATCCGCCAACGCAAAAATGTCCTCCGCATTCAGAAGACACTGATTGGCGAGAGTTGGCTGAGCTGTGCGATTTAGTTGGTAACACACGGCAAACGCTGCAGCCAGGCGCCCCGCCAGGTTCGGGCTGATAGGCGACCCGGCGGGTCCCGCAATGAATACCGGACGATGGCAGATGTAATGCGCCGCCGAATTGCAACCATCCCACGTGTCATCCGCCTGAGGCAGGCGCCAAATGTCGTAGTCGCTCAGAAGGTTGGGAAAGTTAGTCCAACTCTGGCTGTTGGCTACCTGATAGTAAAGAGTCTTGGTGTTGTCGTTCCACATCTTCATCAGAAACTGGATGCCGAAGAGTGCTTCGGCCACGAAGTTTGACGACGCCGGCGCTCCCGACGCACTTCCCGCGTAAGAAAGGGAATTCGGCGGAGCGGGCGGATTCAAGGGCGCCCCAGTACCCATCTGGAATGGGAAATCGCGAACTCCGATCTCCTGCAGCGTCACCGTGTAGCTCGTAGTCTCGACGTACTTCATGTAGTCGCCCGCATCCCACCAGCCGCCGGATGCATCGATGACCGCGCCGGTAGGCGTTAGCGGTGTCCCGGTGGTGGCGATATTGTCATTGCTATCCAGGAGGGGAGTTTGGTAAACAACGCCGTGCGCATCGTTGAGATGGCCGGGCGCCGCGCGCAGGGCATTTGAAATATAGTCGGGCCCATCGCGTTCGGTTTCATAGAAGAACAAGGTATTCAGAAGCAAACCGTAATAGAGCACAGCGGGTGTAGCAACGGGAAAGACAGGCGAGGTAGCCGGCACTGGACCGGTGACAGAAATGGTGTAACCGTCGCCCGCAGAAGCGTTGAAATCCAGAGCATAGACAGAGTAGGTCAGCGTCGTGCTGTTGCTCCATGTGCCGAGCAGCGCGCCGATTGCGGCTGAATAGACGGTGTGTCCCGCGGAGTTGACCACACTGAAAGTCGCTCCCGTTTCCGGGACTGTGGACATCAGATACGCGCGAAAAGACGGCGCACCTTCTTCATATCCGACCTGGCTTACCCGGACGTACGCGGATTGTGCGGTAGCTGCTGGAATCCATGCCAGCAGGCTGAATGCGGCGATAAGGGTTCCCCTTTGAGCGGTCACGTGCTCGTCCTCCCGTCCAACCATTGTAGGCGGGTTTTCGGTGAGGCGGTGTCCGGTTGCGGAATCGGCTGTCCGAATTCGTGGCGCAGGCACTCCTGCCTGCCGCGCCGGCACTCCTGCCGGCGCAATGAATGACCCGCTTCCCGACCCTCTGGCAATAAACCTGCAACTGGACCTCTGAGATTCCGAATGATCGGCAAACAAAGCGCTAGCCCAGCTCTCCTGGCGCTACTGGCTTGCGCGTGCCACGCCTGTTCGCAGCCTCGATCCATCCGCGAGGAAACCGTGCGATTCACGGACGGGAACATCATTCTCGCGGGCTCGCTTTTTCTTCCCGCCGGCAGCGGACGGCACCCGGCAGTGGTTATCTTTCATGGCTCCGGGCCACAAGGCAGGGACACCTCGACGGCCCACTGGTTTGCGGAACAGGGTGTAGCCGCGCTGACTTACGATAAGCGGGGCGTCGGCGAATCTACTGGAGACTTTCGCGAAGTCGCGTTTCCGGATCTCTGTGGAGACGGACTGGCTGGGATCGGGCTTCTGAAGGCGCGCGGCGATATCAATCCGCGGCAGATTGGCGTGTGGGGTCTTAGCCAGGGTGGCTGGCTTGGCCCCCTGGCGGCGGCGCGGTCGAAGGACGTGGCCTTCGTAATCGCCGTGTCGGGACCGGGTGTCTCTCCAGGCGAGCAGATGATTTTCTACTACGGCAGCCAATTGCGAGACCAGGGCTTCTCTGAGGCCGATATCACGGCGGCCAGTACACTGCGAAGACAGGTGTGGCATTACCTCGCGACCGGAGACGGCTACGCTGAGGCGAAAGTGTTGCTCGATCGCGGCCGGTCTAAGCCGTGGTACCGAGCGCTCCAGGCACAGAACGATGGCCTCTTCGCATTGTCCGAGTCAGCCATACTGCACGACCCGAAGGTCCGCTCCCGACTGTGGTTCCAGCACGAAATGAATTACGATCCCACCATCGCCCTGCGGAAACTCTCGGTTCCGGCGCTGTTCCTCTTCGGCGAAGCGGACGAGCTTGTGCCAGTAGGGAAGAGCGTGGAAATCATCCGCAAAACCCTGACCGAAAGCGGCGCTCGCGACTTCACCATCAAGGTATTTCCCGGCGCGGATCACGGAATCCGCGTGGCTGGCGCAGACGGGAGCATGCCGCTTGCTCCCGGGTATCTGGACACGATGAGAGACTGGCTACGGAAGAGAGTGGAGTGACCTCAAAACATGTAATCCGGCGGCTGGATTCCCTTCACGCGCAGGTATACTTCCGCCTGCGCCCGATGATGCGCCGTGTGCGTGAAATAAGCCCACAACCATTCGAAGCCAGTTAGGTTGCGGGCGGGTGGGCCCACCACCGTATCCATGCGGGTGGGTGTCATGGCAGCGACCGCCCGGTTACAGAAATCGAATGAGTCGCTGAGAAACTGGAGGGCCGTTTCCTTATCGACTTCCACCTTCTCGGTGTCCTTGGACCATTCGGCGATTTTTGGCGGTAGCGCCGGCCGGGCGAGACCGCTGCCGTTGGCGCAGGCGAATAGATTGATCCCCCCGATGTGCGCCATCAACTGGCCGAAGCTCATCTCTTGCGGGACGGGGCGAAAATTGTAGCCTTCGGCCGGCATGGCCCGCGCAACCGCGATGGTAAACTCCGCCGAAGTCTTCCAATGTTTCACGAGCGCGTCTTTAACGGTGGTCTGGGCCATGGCGGGCAGCGCCACCACCAGGATTGTGAACAGGTTGGTCTTCATGGTTTCCTCCGGGATTCCTACTTCATAGCGCAGACATGCAGGTGACGGCAACTCCGGCCGCTCCGAGCTATGATCGAAGAGACAGATCCATCATGCACGAAATGAGCATAGCCGCGTCGATGCTGGAAGCCGTGCAGGCCGAGGCCACGCAGCGCGGGACGCACGTGCTGGCCGTAGGCGTGAAGGTTGGCGAGCTTTCCGGCGTGGATACCGAATCGCTGCGCTTCTGCTTCGACGCCCTGGTACAGGACACGGATCTGGCGCCGCTCGCGCTGGAGATCCAGTTTCTTGCCTGGCGCAACCGCTGCCGCCAGTGTGCGCAGGATTTCGCCGTCGAGAATTATCGCACCGAGTGCCCGCAGTGCGGCTCCGTCGAGACGGAATTGACCAGCGGCAACGAGCTGGAATTTGCCTATATGGAGATCGAGGAAACATGACCCGCGTACCCCTGGAACGCAAAGTCCTGAACGAAAACGACCGGCTGGCGGCGGATCTACGCCAGGGTTTTCTGCGGCACGGAACGCTATGCGTGAACCTGATCAGTTCGCCCGGCTCCGGCAAGACCATGCTGTTGGAGCGCACGCTGGCCGGCTTCGATCCGCAGCGCCGCGTCGCCGTGCTGACCGGCGATATCCAAACCGACAACGACGCGCAGCGCCTGGCGCGCTACGGCTTCCCGGTGCGCCAGATCACCACCGGGGGCGCCTGCCACTTGGACGCGCGCATGGTGGAGAAGGCGCTCGCCGAATGGCGGCCCGAAGCGATCGACTTGTTGTTCATCGAGAACGTCGGGAACCTGGTGTGTCCCAGCAGCTACGATCTGGGCGAAGAAGCTCGCGTGGTGCTGCTCAGCGTGACCGAAGGCGAAGACAAACCGCTCAAGTATCCGGCCACTTTCCACCGCGCCGACCTGGTGGTGCTGAACAAGGTGGATTTGCTACCTTACGTGCCGTTCCGCATGGACCTGGCGCGTGAAAACGCACGCCGCGTGCAGCCCGATATCGAGATCGTGGAAGTCTCTTGTACCACCGGCGCGGGGCTGGACTCCTGGCGCCAATGGATCGACGCGCGATACGCGGCGCGTGGGGCAGGTTGTTAACCTGCAGCCGATTGTCAATCGGCCTGAGAAGTTTGTCTCACTCGCCCACTCTGTGTTGCTTGATGAACTTTCACACTCGCCGGCTGCCGCATTATCACCCGGTTGGCCAATCGATGTTTTTCACTTGGCGCCTGCACGATAGCCTCCCGGCAGGCCGCTGCTTTCCGCCGGCTACTACCTCCGGACAAGCCTTTCTGGCAATGGATCGCCTTCTCGACAACGCCCGCACTGGCCCGCTGTATCTTCGCCAGCCGGAGATTGCGAGAATGGTTGTCGATGCCATTCACTATCACGAGCGATCCCTTGGCCATTACGATCTCCACTGTTATGTCGTCATGGGGAACCATGTGCATTTCTTGATCACTCCTCTTGTTCAGGTTTCCAAGTTGATGCAATCACTTAAGAGAGTCACTGCCAGAGAGGGCAACCGGATCCTGGGCCTCACCGGCCAGCCTTTCTGGCAGGACGAGAGCTATGACCGCGTGGTTCGGGACGAAACCGAGTTTCGGCGGATCGCCTGTTACATCGAGATGAACCCGGTGAAGGCGGGAATAGCGGCAACGCCTGAGGAGTTCCTCTGGTCCAGCGCCAGGCCGATTGACAATCGGACGAACCTGCCCGAGGCCGATTGACAATCGGCCGAACCCGCCCAAGGCCGATTGACAATCGGCCGCAGGTTGACAACCTGCCCCACAAGTGAACCACCAAATGTAGAAGCTCCGGTCGCTCACACCAGCGTGCGTCGATTCTTGCTGATAGCGGCGCCCATCGCATCGCGCACGCGGCCGAGCGCCAGTCGTGCTGTCTCCAGGCCCGCCGAGGCGATTTGGCGATCGGCGTAGAAGCAGCCCACCACACTGTGGTCCACAATGATGGGGAGAAGTGCGAAGGCCGCCGGTCCCAACGCGACGACCAGCGCGCTGCGATCGTAGCGGCTGTCCCGCGAACAGTCCACCAACACGTCGTTCTTACGCTGTAGCGCGGCGCGAATGGGCCCATCCACCCGGTCAACCGGGAACTGAAAGCGGCGCAGGACGTCTTCCACCGCTCCGCCGCTGGCCAGCCTACCCCGTATGATGGTGTGCTCTTCGTTCAAAAGAGCGAACACCGCACGGTCGAAGCCGGCAGCCCGTACCGCGTCCAACAGGCTGGTGATGACGGCGGTCAATTCGAAATCGCCTTGATGCACGATGCGCGTAGCGCTTTCGACAGCCTGATCCAGGGTCTTCAACCCGGCCGCATCGAACACGAGAACCGGACCCAACACGCGCCGGGCCCGTTCGGCCTGCTGCTCCAGACGTAGCCGATTCGTGGGTATCGCGAGCGCGGCAAACGTGGCCTGCGTTTCCTTCAAGCCGGACTCGAGAATGCGGCGCAGGGCGCCTGCGGGGACCAATGCCCGCCTCCCGTGAGGGTCCGCGACCCACGGCGGATGGACTGCGTCAATGCCGGCGCCATCCCGATACACCGCGTGCGTCAGATCGCGCGCATAGTCGGTAATGGAGGCGAGACAGCGATCGATGGGCGAACCCGCGGGCGCTCCCGATCCGCGCAGGCACACGTAAACCCTGGACGGCATGTTCCAGCCCGTGGCTACGCGCAATCCAACCTCGTCCCAGGAGAAATCTAAAACGCGCAAGCAGGCGGCGCGCTCCCGTATATTCTCTTCGTGCATGGTCAAAATGACCTTGGAGTATTCCTCCGGGCAATGGCAACCCACCAGCACCTCGCCGAGATTCCGGAACAAACCACAGATGTGCGCTTCCTCGGGACGCGGATAGCTGAGAGCTGCGGCAATATCCCGGCTATGCACGGCGCTGAGCAGCGACAGCAGCATCAGCTCGCGCAGGCCCGGCGAGCGGTTCGCAAAATGCTCGATGTAGCGAACGGCGCTTACCAGATTGCGGAGGGCATCCCAGCCCAGCAGCGTGATCCCTCGAGGCACGCTGAGGATGGGCCGGCCGGAATGGTTGTACAAGGCGGAATTGGCAGCCCGCAGGATTTGCGAGGTAAGGCCCAGATCCTTGAGGACCACGCGGGCCAGCGCGCTGGAGCTGCCTCCATCGAGATCCAGCGTGCGGGCGATGACTTCGTTGGCATGCTCGCAAAACGGCGGCACCCCCTCCTGGCGGGCGATGCGCTCCACGCAAGCCTCGAGTTTTTGCTGGCGCGTGAGGATCTGACTGGATGCCGCCACCACTGAAGTCCCTTCCACGGCTGGTCGCCGACACTACGGGTGCGCCGCGCGTCCTGCTTTTCTCATCGGCAGTTTCCGCCAAATCTTGGTATGCTGGCGGGTTCATCCGCCCATGACCGAGCACCCGCTGCTGAACGCCGCGATCTTCGCCTCGCTGGGAGTCGCGCTGTTCGTCGCAGCTTTCGCCATCCTGCTGAAGCTGACGCCGCTGCATTTGTGGCGGGAGATCGTCGAAGAGCGCAATGTCGCGGCGGCGATATTCGCCGGCGCGGTGGCCATCGGCATCTGCCTGATCGTCGCCGCCGCCATGCACTGACGTGCTAACTTTTATCTATGGCGTTCGAGTCCGATAAAGTGATGTTCGAGATCTACCGGGAGACCGAGTATACCGGCAAATACCGGGTGGTCTACTTTACCGAACTGCAGGATCACAATAAGGAGACGGAGATCAACCACGCGCTCAACGGCGAGCACTTCTACGATGGCTTCATCAAGAACTACCGCAAGGAAGAGGCCAAGGAGATCATCGAAGCCTGCCTGGCGCGCCTGAACAACGGCGAAAAGATCGATCCGGGCGAAGTGGAGCGCGCCCTCGGGGATCACATCGCCTGAGCGCCGTGCAAATCACCCGCTACGCCAGCCTCACCGAGCCGCAGTTTCTGGGATGCGCCAGCGCCTTCGTGGACGCGCTATCCGGCGAGCTGAATGCCGCCGCCATGTACTTGCGCAAGCTGGAAGGGCAGCCCAAAGGCGCGGCGTTCGCCTACGAGATGTCGCTCGACCGGCACCGCTACGGCGCGCTGACGGTGCTGGATCGCTGGGGCACGCTGGTCCAGACTTTCGGCCCGCACCTGGCGCTGAGCCGGCATCAGTCGATTGTCGAGCACGCCAAAACGCACGTGGAAGACGCCGAGCAAATCCTGCGTCACGCCAACGATGTGGTGGACGCGGCCGAATCGTACACCAGCGCGATTGTGGAGGCCTGCGTTCTGGCATTCCAGTCGCTGGGCACGATCTTCGCGGACGAGCGCCGTGCGGCGGAGCAGTCCGCGCAGCTTGGCCCCATGTTGCCGGACGAATTCCGGCAGGCGCGTAGCGTGTTTGCGCAGGATCTGGCCGCGCGGTAGGGTGGCGCAGCCAATCTTGGCTTGCAGCCGGCCTCCGCTTGCTGGCGCGCGCGGCTCCGATCGGAGCGACGGCCGGCTGAAGGCGCAATCGCAGGAGCGGGCAGGAGGCTTTGTGTGATGTAATGTCTCTTGTGCGCGCCGCTTGGTTGATCTTCGCCGTCATTTTGACCTCTTGTCAACGCACCCAGCAGAGTGCTCTGGACCGGCTTCACCCATGCAAGATCGATGAAGGGCCTACCGAGGCCTTCTGCGGCAAGTACAGCGTCTTCGAAGACCGGGCGGCTAAGACGGGCCGCCAAATCGCGCTCAAGATCGTGGTCGCGCCCGCGCTGAAGCGCGACCCTCGACCGGATCCTCTGTTCATCTTCGAAGGCGGACCCGGCGGCGGCGCGGCTACGCTGGCGGAGTATCATCTGCCCCTCTTCCATCGCTTCCAGTTGGACCGGGATATTGTCCTGATCGACCAGCGCGGCACGGGCGATTCCAACCCGCTGAACTGCGAGCCCGAAGATCGCGATGAGGAAGATCTGACGAAAATCGACGACTATCCCGTGGAGCGGCTGCGCACCTGCCTGGCAAAACTCAAAGCCGACGCGCGCCTTTACACCACGGCGATCGCCATGGACGATATCGACGAGGTCCGGCGGTTTTTGGGTTATGGCCAGATCAATCTCTGGGGCGGCTCCTACGGCACGCGCGCCGCGCTGGTGTATTTGAAACGGCATGAGGACTCGGTGCGCAGCGTGGTTCTCGATGGAGTTGCCCCGCCCGACATGCAACTGCCGCTTTACATGCCGCGTGACGCGCAGAGGGCGCTGGATCTCATGATCGAGGACTGCGCCAAGGACGCCGCCTGCGGCAAGCAATTTCCCCGCCTGCGCGAGTCCGCGGCGGCGATGTTCGCGCACGCGGCGGCCAAGCCCCGCATTACTTTCACCCATCCGCGCACCGGCAAACCCGTCCAGATCACAGTTTCCGAACGCCTGGTGGCATACATCGTTTTCAGTGCGCTCTACGATCCCACTATCGTTTCTTTGCTGCCGCAACTGATCACCTATGCGGCTTCGGGAAATTATCAGGGCTTAATGGCGCTGGCCTTCTCACGCGACATGCCGAAGGGCGCGATGAGCGAGGGTATGTTTCTTTCGGTGGTTTGCGCCGAAGATATGCCGCGCATTCATCCGGACGAAATCGCCCGCGAAGCCAAAGGCCGATTTCTGGGAACGGCCTTTTTCGACACGCGGATGAAGCCCTGTGAGTTCTGGCCCAAGGGCGCGGTAACTAGCGATTTCTATCAACCTGTAGTTTCAGGCAAGCCCGTATTGATTCTTTCCGGAGCGGACGACCCCATTACACCACCCTCGTGGGGCGATCATGTGGCGCAGTATCTGACGAACGCGAAGCACTTCGTAGTGCCGGGGGCCGGCCATATCACGACTCCGCGCGGCTGCGTGCCGCAACTGATCGGCAAGTTCCTGGACGAAGCCAGCGTTAAGAATCTGGACCCGAAGTGTTTGCAGTCACAGCACCGGCCTCCATTTTTTGTGAACTATACGGGAGCCGAGCAGCCGTGATTGAAATCCGCGGCTTGCGCAAGAAATTTGGCGCCGTCGAGGCGGTTCGGGACGTTAGCTTCAGCGCCAGCGATGGGACGGTTGTCGGGCTATTGGGACCGAACGGAGCGGGCAAGACCACCACGCTGCGAATGCTATCGGGACTGATGCGCCCGGATGCGGGCACCATTCGGGTGGACAACGCCGACGTGGTGGCGGATCCGATTGGCGCGCAGACACACATGGGGCTTCTGCCCGACACGAGCGGGCTTTATCCCCGGCTGACCCCCATCGAGCACATCGAATACTTCGGCCGGCTGCACGGCATCGACGGGGCGACTTTGACGGCGCGCGCCAAGGCGCTGCTATCACGCCTGGGCCTCAATGAATTGGCGAATCGCCGCGTTTCCGGCTTCTCGCACGGCGAGCGGACCAAGGTGGCGCTGGCGCGGGCGCTGGTGCATCAGCCGCGCAACGTGATTCTGGACGAGCCTACCAACGGGCTCGACGTGATGAGCACGCGAGCCATGCGGGATTTGATCCGAGACCTTCGCCGGGAGGGCTGTTGCGTGCTGTTTTCGAGCCACATCATGCAGGAGGTTTCGGCGCTTTGCGATCGTATTGTGGTAATCGCGCAAGGGAAAGTGGCGGCCGACGGAACGCCCGACGAGCTGCGGCGCCTCACCGGCCATGAAAACCTGGAAGACGCCTTCGTGGCGCTTTCCGGGCTGGAAGCGGAGGGAGTTTCGTGAATACGCTACGGCAAGTGTGGATCGTATTGACGAAAGAACTGCGCGACGGCATGCGCGACCGGCGCTCGATTTTGTCGGTGTTGTTTGGCGCCGCGCTGGCGCCGCTCCTTTTGGGAGGCATGTTCACAGTGATGGCGGGCCGCGGCAAGGATGCGGAGGAGATGAAGCTGCCCGTGGCCGGAGCCGAATATGCACCCGCTTTTATCGATTGGATGAAGCAGCAAACCGGTGTGGAGATCGTGGCGGCGCCGGCCGATCCCGAGCAGGCGGTGCGCGACCGGAAAGAGGATGTGGTCCTCATTATCGAGAAGGACTTCGAAAAGAACATGGCGCGCGCGACGCCCGCGGCAGTGAGGCTGGTGAGCGACTCGACTCGCGACAGCGCGCGGCGAAAAGTGGATCGGGCCCGAAAACTCGTAACTACCTACTCCAGCCAAATGGCCGCGATGCGGCTGATTGTCCGCGGCGTGGCCCCGTCGGTGGCAGTGCCGGTGCGTGTGGAGGACGTGGAGGTTTCGAGCGCCCAGGAGCGCTTGGCGACCCTGTTGAGCATTCTGCCGCTTCTGTTGGTGTTGGCATCGTTGACGGGTGGAATGCAAATCGCTATCGATGCGACAGCCGGCGAACGCGAGCGCGGGTCGCTGGAGCCGCTGCTGCTGAACCCCGTTCCGCGCGCGGCGGTGGCGGCGGGTAAGTGGCTGGCGGCGTCGGCGTTCGGCTGCGTCTCGGTAGTGTTTTCGATGCTGCTGACGGTGAATGTCATGCGGCGCGTGCCCTGGCACGATATGGGAATCCGGTTTCGCGTATCGGACGCAGACCTGATGAGCTTGCTGGCACTGGTGCTGCCGCTGGCATTCTTGTTGAGCGCGGTGGTGATGTTCGTCTCGACTTTTGCGCGGTCGTTCAAGGAGGCGCAAGGATACATTGGAATGCTGGTTCTGCTGCCGATGTTGCCAGGCGTGATCTCGAACATGTACCCCTTATCGAACCGGCACTGGTTGGCGCCGGTACCGATTGTGGGCCAGTACGCACTGGCTGCGGATGTGTTGGGCGGCAAGCCACCTAGTGTGACTTTCTATGTGCTGGCGGGGGTTTCGGTGCTAGCCTGCGCGGTTTTACTGGTGGCGCTTACTTCGCGGCTTTTGAAGCGGGAGAAGATTATTTTCGGAAGGTAGCGCAGGGGGCATGCGGGACGGGGATACCATAGCCAAAGTTGCCTAAACTCGCCACTGAATCGGAAGAGGCGGAGTGGTGGGATGACCACAAGGACATAGTAGAGCGAAACCTGATCCAAGCCATGCGCGACGGGTGGGTTCTACGGGGCACGGCGCGGCGCTTGGCGCGGGAGGCGCGCGTCTCAAGAAATGTCACCATACGCATGGCTGAAGCGGATCTGGACCTCGCGCGCAAGCAAGCGGCGGCGAAGGGACTGCCGTACCAAACGTATATCAAGTCCGTGCTGCACGAAGCACTGGTGAAACGGCAGCGTCGGTGGGCCAGCTAGTCACCTCGCCTGCGTATGTGTCGCTTGCAAGCCGGGCTAAGCGGGATTTCGATCCACGCGGGAAGGCGCGACCCGGAGCCACACGGTTCCGCCTGCACGCCGCGGAGGTGCGGGTGTTTCTGGAAAAACTAAACGAGGAACTGGAGCAGGTTACGAGAGATAGACCAGGCTCTCGGAAGGATGTTCCAGCGCAAGCATCGTGAGCAGATAGTCCTTCACCTGCCGGGTGACGAGGAAATTCTGGCGCACATGCTGATAGCCATTCTCTCCCATCTTCTCGCGAAGGCGCCGGTCCTTCAGCAGTTCCGCGATGCGGTTCGCGGCGCCCTCCGGGGAGTGTACCAGGAAGCCGGTCACGCCATCGATCACTTGCAGTTTGATGCCGCCTACGGCGCTCGCGACCACCGGCTTGCGTTTCCACAGCGCTTCGGCGACCGTGAGGCCGAAGCCCTCGCGGATGGATTTCTGAATGACTACCGTGGAACCGCGCACTAGGGCGTTGATCTCCACATCGCTGAATGGCGGCAGCAACAGCACGTGTATGTCTGGGTCGTCCGACGCAGCCTCCCGCACCTCGCGGAGAACCTGCTCGCCCTCGGGATCGTCGCTCGCCCCGCCACCGGCCAGGACGAGTTGGCACTTGTGCCGCTTCTTAACCATTTTGTAGGCCGCGATCACGCCCAGCGGATCCTTCAGCCGGTCGAAGCGCGAGATCTGCGTCAGCACTGGCCGCCCCGGATCGATCTGGTACTTTTCCAGCACTTTCGCAACGCAATCCTTGCCCAGCGGCCGGTTCTTGTCGCTCAAGGGATCGATCGACGGGGCCACCCGATATTGCGGAATGGGCATCTGCCGCGCAAAATCGGGCATGGAAAAAATTGCGGCGTCGTACTTCTCGACGTAAGGCCGCAGGAAATTCCAAACGTCGGGCTGCGGAGTCGAAATATCGATATGACAACGCCACACCCAGCGGCGTCCGACCTGTTCCTTGCGCAGGATCATCCCGGCCGGCTGGGGGTCGTGGATGAAAATGACGTCGCCAGTCAGATTGAGATCGCGCAGGTTCATTTCAGTGTTGGCGCGATAGATCTCGTACATCTGCTCGGTAAGCTCCTCCCGCTTCCCGTGGAGAGCGTTGTGAAAGGCCTTCGTGACGTTGAAGAACGCCTCGCCGCCCTTAATCACGTCCCAAGTGGCTTCCACGCCCAGGTCGCGCAACAGCGGCACCAGGCGCGTCAGGATCTCGGCTACGCCGCCGCCCACCGGCGTGGAATTGATATGTTGCATGCGGCGGCCCGATACATGGTCCGCCAGGACGCGCAGTTCGTCGAGGACCGGCGCGCCGATGACTTCCTGGTAGTTTTCGAGTGTGTCAGGCATATTCCTCAATGTTCGCGTGGCGCAGGCACTCCTGCCTGCCGCGCCGGCACTCTTGCCGGCGCAGGCGAGCTCTGCTCGCCTGACTTCCAGCGTGGGTTTCTGGAGAGCGTGCGGCGGCGAGCTTCAGATCGCCGACTTACGACCTCGCACATATCACTTGCGGTGCCTCCGTCCCAGCTTCACGATTTCCTGCTTCAATTCGTCCAATGTGACGGCGTATGGGTCGAGTCTGTCGATCGACCGGGCCAGCCGTGTCTCGCCGAGCATACGGAGCCATTCGGAAAAGTCGTTGGTGGATCGTTCCAGCCGCAAGCGCGCCTCGAAGAAGTGGAAGTGCAGGCACGAGTTCGTGACGCGGTCGAGCTGCTCGAAAAACTCCGGCACGCTGTGCGCGACCAGCCCAGTAGGCATGACAAAGCTCTTCGCTTCGCAGAAGTGGAACTCGTCGCCGGGCGGGCATTCCCGGCGGTAGCTTCCCGCACTCTCCAGGTGCTTCTGGACTGCCCCGATGATGGCCTCCCTTATCTCGCGAATCGAGGTAGTCTCGAGCAGGTCGATCGCCGCCAACCGCTCCGCGAGTCGCTCCTCCTGCAGGGCCTCGGACGCCCAAAGCGCAAATTCGTTATAGAACTTTGGCCTCTCGAAATGGTGTGTCAGATACAGATAGTGAGTGTGATAGAAGATACAAGAGCCTGTAACTTCCAGTAAGTGGTGTAATAATTCCTCTAAGTCGCGAGCGCTGCGGGCAGTCAGCGCCACCAGGCGCCTCTCGGTGTAGAATGCAAAAGGTTCAACGGCGGGCGTCATAGATACGAGAAAGATCCGAGCACGCCTGGTGACTTTGTACTCTCGCTTACAGCGCGCCCGTTTGGGCCAGCAAGAACTTCCCGCCCGCGAGCGTAAAAAGTTCCGCTTGGAAAAACGCCGCCCCTTGTGAAGTGACTGATTCCGCGAGGATTTCGCAATAGTGGCAACCGGGATGCCCAGTGCTGGTGAGTGGCGTTCCTTTCGGGCTTCGTGCACGGAGGGCGCCCGAAGCCAACAATGGAAAGGAACCATATCCATGAAGTCGTATCTTCGAATTAACGTGCGGAAAATGTTTGTTCTGACGTGTGTTATGGGACTCGCGCTGGGTGTGCTGGCATGGCGGGCGCACGCAGACTCGTGGGACCATAAGACGATTCTGACTGTCAACCAACCCGTTCAGGTCACAGACAGGGTACTGCTCGAACCCGGCCAGTACGTATTCAAGCTTCTCGATTCTCAGTCGGACCGGCATATCGTGCAGATCTTCAACGCCGATCAGACTCATATCATCAACACAGTGTTGGCCATCCCGGCCTACCGGCCCGAACCTCGCGGCCATACCGTGTTCACGTTCTGGGAAACGCCCGCGGGTTATGCTAAGGCGTTGCGCACTTGGTACTATCCTGGCGAGACATACGGCGAGGAATTCCGCTATCCCAAGCAACTTGCGATGTTAGAGACGGCAGCGCCGGTCCCGGCTCCCGCCGCGGAACCCGCTCCCGAAGCCGCGCCGCCGCCGGAAGCTCCCGCTCCGGAGCCCCAGCCGCAATCCATGAACCAGGAACAGCCGCAGCCGGAACAGCCGGCCGAGATCGCACAAGCCACGCCGCCGCCGCCAGCGGAAACGCCGGCGCCCGAGCCTGAGCCCCAGGCCCCACCGCAGAATCTACCCAAAACCGCGACTCCGTATCCCGCGATCGGATTGGCCGGCCTGGTCTTGCTTGGCCTCTTTGGCTTGCTGCGGCTGAGACGCTTTGCGTAAAGTAGATTGATTTACAGAGGCGGCATGAGACCCATGAAACGACGCACGGCGATCCCAATACTGGCGATCGCCGGCGCCGTTTCTCTCGCTTACTTGTTTGCGGGAGATACGGCTGAGAACTTCACCATTCGCGCCGATGTCCGGCTGGTGCTGTTGGATGTCAGTGTTACGAATCGCGAAGGCGGACTGGTGGCCGGACTGACACAAGATAAATTCCGCGTGTTCGACAACGGCAAGCCCGTCGATCTCAGCGTCTTTGCCAACAACGATGTGCCGGTCACCGTCGGGATTCTCGTGGATGAGAGCTACAGCATGGCGCCCAAGCGTAAGGACGTGCTGGACGCGGCGTTGACTTTCATCGAAGCGAGCAACCCCCGCGACGAAGTCTTCGTGCTGAATTTCAACGACACCGTGAGGCGCGGACTCCCGCACGGGGTCCTGTTTTCCGATAACATCGCGCAGTTGCAGGCGGCGCTCGATCGCGGGCGGCCGGAGGGCAAAACGGCTTTCAACGACGCCATCGTCGCGGGGTTGCGGCAACTGGAGCTCGGCAAGCGCGACAAGAAGACCCTGGTGCTGATCAGCGATGGCGGCGACAACGCGAGCCGCAGCAACCGTCGCGAAATGGTGGATCTGGTCGAGAAGAGCGCCGCCACGATTTATACCATCGGGCTGTTCGACGAGGGAGATGTCGACCGCAACCCCGGCATCTTGAGGCAGCTCGCCAAGATGACCGGCGGAGAGGCCTACTTTCCGGAAACGCCGGCGGGGATGATTCCAGTCTGCCGCGACATCGCGACCAGCATTCGCACCCGCTACACCCTGGGTTACCGGCCTCCGGCCGAGGAGGCCAACCGCACGCGTCACCGCATCCGCGTCGAAGTGGCGGCCGCGGAGCATGGCAGGCTGACGGCCCGTACTCGTACCGGTTACTGGAACGAGGCGGCGGAAAGCGCGCAGGAGAACGCGGGCAAATGAGCGGCTGGCGCTGGATGGAGTGGTGTCTTCTGCTGGGAGGACTGGCGGCCGTTGACGTATGGCTGGGGTCCCACGCGGTGACCGCGCTCTCGCAGAATTGGGAAAGCTGGGTATTCGATCGCCAAATTAGCGGCGAGCCCGCGCCGTTCCGTGCGTATCTGGACGATTGTGCGCGGAACTTCGCGGAGCATGCCAGAGCGCGGCTGGGACACCCGGCCGGCCCCGATTGGACGCCGGCGCGCGCTCCGGTTCCGACTGGGAAAGTCCCTCTTCCTAAGGCCGGAAAACACGGGCTCGTTGGACGCCTGACAATTCCACGCCTGCATCTGAGCGCTATGGTGCGCGAGGGAGACGACGAGGGAACACTACAACTGGCCTTGGGCCATATTCCCTCCACCGCGCTTCCCGGCCAGCCAGGCAATGTTGGAGTGGCGGGGCATCGGGACACGCTGTTTCTACCCTTGCGAGAGATCCGGAAAAGCGACCTGATCTGGTTCCAGACCGGAACAGGGCGTTACGCCTACCAGGTGGAATCCACCCGGATTGTGCAGCCGCAGAATGTGAGTGTGTTGAACGCCGGCCGGCAGCCGGAGCTGACGCTGGTGACCTGTTATCCGTTCAATTACGTGGGCAACGCGCCGCAGCGTTTCATCGTGAGAGCGCGCCAGGTAACGACCCGTGTAAGCGCCGCCCTCTGATGGTGGGGAAGGTGCTTTCGCCTGCCACTCGAGTTTGGCTGTTTTCCGACTCCCGCCGAGCAGGCCGAAGACGGATCGCCGCGTCGCCGTGTCGCCGCGTCGCCCCCTCGCCCGCTCGTAACATCGACGCCTTTCGTCGATGTTGGCGAGCAAGCTCGCCTAATTACTCCCCGGGCACATGCCGCAGAACCTCATCGGCCACATCCGCGGCGGCGCGCATTTCGGGCACATCGTGTACGCGCACCAAGTGCGCCCCGCCCAGGATCGCCACCGTCACCGCGGCGGCCGTTGCGAACAACGTCTCCCTCTCCGTGGCATGCGCCAGAAACGATTTGCGCGAAGGGCCCGTCAGAATGGGCAGGTCCAGTCCGCCCAACTCGCGGATCCGCGCCAGGATCGCGGCATTCTGCTCCTTGCGTTTCCCAAAGCCGAGCCCCGGATCGAGCACAATCCGCGAGCGGTCAATGCCGGAGTGGCGTGCGCGGCTGACCGTAGCTTCCAGGTCGCGCACGATCGTGCCCATCACATCGGGCAGCGGCGGCAGCTTGGCCCATGTCTCGGGCCGGCCGCGCATGTGATTCAGAATCAGGCCGGCATCGTGGTTGGCAACCGTGCGCGCCAGGTGCGGTTCAAACGTCAGGCCGGTGGGATCGTTGATGATCTCGGCGCCGTGCTCCAGCGCCCGCTCGGCCACTTCGGCTTTGTAAGTGTCGACTGAAATCGGGATCGTCACGTGGCCCCGCAGCCGCTTCAACACCGGAATCAGGCGCCGCAGCTCTTCCGCCGCGGAGATGGGCGCCGACCCCGGCCGCGTGGACTCCGCACCCACATCGATGATGTCCGCGCCTTGCTCTTCCATCTCCAGCGCGCGGGCGAAGGCGCGATCCGGCTCCTGGTATTTGCCGCCATCGGAGAAGGAATCCGGCGTCACGTTCAGTACACCGAGAATCGCCGTGCGCTCGCCCAGCTTGATCTCGCGGGCCTTCAACTTCCAATAGAACAGCTTTCGCATAAAGAACTGGAACCACGGATGCTTCACTTTGGTGGGGCAGGCGCTTCCGCCTGCCAACCCGATGGACCCAGAGGAAGACGAATACGGATCCGTCTGCGTGCATGCACGTGTTCTCTCATCAATGTCTCACGTTTGGAGTTTATCTGTGTTGATCCGTGTCCATCTGTGGTTGCATCTTTTATCCGTATTCGAAGCCCGCGATGGCGAATACCTTCGAATCGTCGTGCGCGAGCGGAGCTGCACCCGGCGCGCCGGGCCGCGCCATGCGCACGAGCCGGCGCACCGGCGCGAATCCGAAAGCGCACGCGAGCCGCACCGCTTCCGCATTGTCAGGCAGCAAATCCCAATAGACTGGCGCGTGCGGATGCGGGCCGAGAAACCAACGCAGCAACTCGTGGGCGGCTTCTGTTGAGCGGCTCACACACGGCCCAAAGTAGGCGGCTTTCGCGCCCGGACGCGCCATGGCATAACCTTGGCCCGGCAACTCGGCCGCGCCCAGTGGCGCCAGCACGGCGAGCAGCGGCGAACGGTCCGCTCCGAATGCGGTAAGATCCAAAGCGGGGAGATCCAATAGGGTTGGGACTGCCCACGTCAGATCGCGAGCCTGCTCCGCATCGCCGCCACTCCGGCCCCATCGTTCGACTGCGCATTCGTCCTGAAAGCCCAGCGACCGATAGAGCGGTGCGCCCATTTCCGTAGCGTCCAGTTTTATCCATGCCACCTGTCGCTGTGCCAGCGCTTCGATCGCGTGCTCCATCAACCTGCGCGCGAAGCCGCGCCGCCGGTAATCGGCATCGGTGAGCACCATGCCGATCCACGCCAGCTTGCGCTCATAGCAAACCGCCGTGGTGGTGGCGGCGAGGGCGCCTTCGCACTCCAGGCCGAAACAGGTTTCGGGCGCCAGCCGCAGCAGATTGCGCCAATCGGTGTCGGTCTGGTTCCAACCGGCGGCTTCTGCGATCCGCACCGCCCGGGGGATATCAGCCGGCTCGAGAATGCGCAGCCGCGTTCGCGGTAGTTTCTTCACGGCCGATCTCCGCGGCGTATTCCAGGAGTTCACTCAAGCGCACCGTCACCAGATCTTTGTCCAGATCCTGCCCGCTCTCCACCATGCTCTTCAGATGCCGGGCCGCCAGCCGCGAGCACCAGGCGTCGGTGAGCTCGTGGCCCGTACG
>JBEKUO010000029.1:0-20919 GCA_049514955.1 Bryobacteraceae bacterium
CCCCTGGGGACGGAAAGGCCGCGGGTGGCTGAAAAGTGCCGTCGCCGTGGCCGAGCAGAACCGCAACGTCATTGGATCCCGTATCGGCCACTACGATGTCGCGCGTGCCGTCGCCGTTCATGTCGCGAATCGCGACCGGCCCCGGGTTCAGGCCTACAGTGATGTTGGATGGAGCGCCGAACGTGCCATCGCCATTGCCCGGATACACGGAAATCGAGTCTGAGCTTGGGTTGGACACAACCAAGTCTAGGTGGTGATTGCTACTCAGAATCCCCACGGCGATCCCCCCCACGGAGAAAACCGGTATGGTGGACTTTTGTGTGAAACCCCCTTGCCCATTCCCTAGAAGTACAACCATGCCGGAGTTAGTCGAAAACACCAGGTCGAGGTTTCCGTCCCCATTGAAATCGCCCGCCGCGAGGGACAAGCTGGCGGTTACGCCCAACTGTAGGGGCGTCTGGAATGTGCCATCACCATTGCCGAGGAGCAACACACCCGCAGCGAAATAAAGGCCCGAGCCGCCAACGACCAAGTCCTGCTTGCCATCATTGTTAAAGTCGCCCACCACCACGTTCCCTGCTAAATTCGTACCCGAGGCGCTCAGGATGGGGGCTTTGAAGGTACCGTCGCCATTTCCCGGATAGACAAAAACCCCTGTCGGACCAACCACCGCCGCATCCGGAATCCCATCCCCGGTGAAGTCGGCCAGGGCAACGGACACGGGTCCGCTTCCAGGCGTCAAGACTGGCGGAGTATGCAAGAAGGAGACCTGCTGGGCTGGAAGAGTTTGGATTGCCAGCGCCAACAGACCGGCAACGAAAAGTTTTGCAAACGCTTTATTCATGGTGTTGTTCTCCCGGAGTCAAGCTTCCGGCTAATCGTGAGCTGGTCTGAAGGTTAGGCTGCTTCGGCACGTCCTGATAGCTATTGGTTGCGCCATGATTCCTCTTCATTATGGCCTGGACTTGAGTGATCCAATGCACATCATCTTGTTGGTTAGTGACGCTGGCCGGCGGTCCGTTTCACCCAAGGATGAGTTTTTTGTCGGCGAAGGAAGCCCGCGTCATAAGCTGCGCTTATGTTACAATCGACGTATTGACCCTTTCCGAAGCTAAGCTTTTCCGAGAAATATCCCAGACCAAAAGCATCAGCCGGGCCGCCACGCACTGCGGCATCAGCCAGTCGGCAGCCACTCAGCATCTACAGGAAGTCGAGCGCCGCCTTGGCCTGGCGCTGGTCGACCGGAGCACACGCCCGCTGGCGTTGACTGACGCCGGCAGGCTCTACGCGGACTTCTGCCGCGACATCCTCCGCCGCCAGGAGCAGTTCAATGTAGCGCTCGAGAAATTCAAGGGGGGCGCCGAAGGGACCGTGCGGGTGGCCTCCATCTACTCCATCGGCCTCTCGGAAATGACGCGCCTACGGGACCAGTTCGAGTTGCGCCATCCGCAGGCGCAGTTGTACGTCGATTATCTGCGGCCGGACAAGATCTACGAAGCCGTATTGGGGGATCACGCGGACCTGGGCTTGGTCAGCTATCCGGTGGCGAAGCGCGAATTGGCGGTGATTCCCTGGCGCAAGGAGCAGATGGCGGTAGCCGTAGCACCCGCGCATCCGTTGGCGGCAAAGACGCTGTTACAGCCAGCGGACCTCAGTGGTCAGGACTTTATCGGCTTCGATGAGGACCTGATGATCCGGCGGGAGTTGGACCGCTTCTTTCGCGAGCAGGGCGTGGAGGTCCGGCTGGTGATGCAATTCGACAATATACAGACCATCAAGGAAGCCGTGGCGCTGGGTTCGGGAATCAGTATCCTGCCGGCGCGCACTATGCAGACCGAGATCGCGCAGGGCCGCCTGGTCTCCGTTCCGCTGCACGCACCGGGATTGTTGCGGCCGTTGGGCATCGTGCACCGCAAGCGCAAGAAGTTCAACCTTGCCGCGCAGGCGTTTCTGAATTTGCTGCGCGCTCAGCCCGCCTGGCAGGCATCATGAAGACGGCGCGCGCGGCGGCCATGCTACTGGCGCTCGTTCTGGCGCCGGGGCATGCGGCCCTGGCAGCCAACCTTGTAGACAGCGTCCGCACCGCGGCCGATGCCCGCAACTTTACGCTTGCCGAGCGGGAAATCCAAGGCTACCGCACAACCGTGGGCGTGACGCCGGAGATGCTGGAGGCGCTCTCCTGGCTGGCGCGCGGCGCGTTGGATGCCAAGCAATACGATCGGGCGGACGGCTATGCCAGCGAGACCCGGGACCTAATCGAGAAAGCGTTGGCAGGCCGCCCAGTCCCGCCGTCACTGGAGATCGCGCTCGGCGCCGCCATCGAGGTGCACGCGGCGGTGCTGGCAGCGAGCGGCAACCGCCAGGAGGCGATCGCGTTCCTACGAACGGAACTGGCCGCCTACCGGAGCACCTCGCTGGCGCCCCGTATTCAGAAAAACATCAATCTGCTGACGCTGGAGGGTAAGCCAGCGCCCGCCCTGGACGTGAGCCACTGGCTGGGGCCGCAGCCACGATCGCTGGCCGCGCTCAAAGGCCACCCGGTGCTGCTATTCTTCTGGGCTCACTGGTGTGTGGATTGCAAGGCGGAGGTACCCATCCTGGCGCGGTTGATGCAACAGTATGGCCCGAGGGGTCTGGTGCTGGTGGGGCCAACGCAGCTATACGGCTACACCGCCGCCAGCGACGCCACTCCGGAACAGGAGACGCGCTATATCGACCAGGTCCGGACGCAGTATTATGCGCCGCTGGCAGCCATGCCCGTCCCCATCAGCGCGGAGAACTTCCAAAAATACGGTGCGAGCACCACGCCCACACTGGTCCTGCTGGACAGCAACGGCGTTGTGCGCCTGTACCACCCAGGCGCGATGAGCTACGAAGCGTTGGCGGAAAAAATCAGGCGCATCTTTGCCGTCCACGGTTCGTAGCCTTGGTTTGGCTTTCCGCATAACTCTCGAGAGAGCGTATGAGGCTCTCGACGACTGAGCGGCGCGAATAGAGATCCGCCAGTGCTTTGTGTATCGACTGCGTGGCGCGGGGGGAGGCCTTATGTTCACCCATGGTTCAGGTCTATCACACGCATATGACCCCCAACAATACCCCCGCAAATCTAAGAAGGATATACCCGCATTCGGGGGCATCCGCGCCGTTGGTAGATGCGGCACTGTTCTCGTGGCGGACCGGAGACAGCATCGCCGCGCTGCCCCCCGCGCGGCTCATTTTCGGACACGATAGCCTTCAAAGCCACGAGTCATGCTACACTGATCGTCCGGAGGCCTGTATTAGTAAGAAATGGTACAACTTGTTCCTCTCGGTGGACGAGCAGGCCGGGGATAGCGACCCGGCGAACCCGAGCGCTCCAACGCCTCGGAGCCCCGCCCAAACCGTTGCCGAGATCGCTTCTTCCGTGGCCGCCGAGCCGAAATTCTCAAGCCCGGTGAGCGCCGCGGCGGGCTTCGACGAGATCTATCGCGCCGCGGAGATTCAGTCTCCCGCGCACGGCTATACCATCATGAAGGTCACCGAGATGCTGCAGAGCGAGCGCATTCGCACGCTTCCGGCGGAGGTCAAGAAGAACTCCATCCTGCTGGCTCTGGATGCCGCCGGCGTCAAGATCGAGGAAGTCATTGAAGACGCCGTGAAGCGCGATCGCGCCCTGGATGGCTTCGAGCGCGTGCAGCAAAAGGCCCTGGACGATTTGGCGGCGCGCAAGGCGCAGGACAGCTCGCAGATCCAGGCCGAGTTAGACCGTATGATCCAGGAGCACAAGGCCCGTATTCAGGCCAATAGCGACGAAGTGGCCAAAGAGAAAGAGCGTTTCTACGCCTGGCGGCTGCAAAAGCAGCAAGAGGAACAAAAAATCGCCGAATCCGTTTCTTATTTTGTGGCCGAAAATCCGATCACTACCGGCGGCGCTGCGGCTGCGTCGCGCGGAGCGCAGGCAGGCAGTAAGCCCGACTCCCCGAAATCTTCGGGCTCGTAGCCGGAAAGAGAGGAATTGCTTATGTTTAAGCGGCTGTCCCGCATGTTCCGTTCCTTTTTCGGGTTCTTCATCTCGGTAGCGGAGAACCCGGAAATCATTCTCGAGCAGAACATTCGAGACATGAACGACCAGGTTCCGCGCATGAACGAAAGCATCGCCATGGTGAAGGCCAACGCCACCTTGCTCGAAAGGGAGGAGGCCAAGTACAAGAACGACATCAACGACCTGACGGCGAAAACCAAGGCGGCCATTCAAGCCGGGCGCGACGACCTGGCCGGCACCTTTGCCGTGCAGCTCGAGCAGGTGCGCAGCGCCCAGGCCCGCACACAGGGGCAACTCGCCACCGCGCGCGCCGCGTTCGACAAAGCCATGGCGGTCAAAAAAGCGTTCATGATGGAAAAGGACCGCAAGACGCACGAGGCGCTGAACGCCATCGCCGATTACCGCCGGTCGCAGTGGCAGAAGAAAGTCGCGGACGTGATGGAGCAGTTCGACGTCTCGGGCATCAGCGCCACGCACGACGAGATGGTGCGCAAAATCGAAGAGACTACCGCCGTGAACGAGGCCCGCATGGAGATGGCCATGGGCAATGTCGATCAGCAGCGGGTCAAGATCGACGAGGAAGTGGAGAAGCTGCGCGCTAACGAGCTGGTGAAGCAATTCAAGGTGGAGATGGGTATCGTCCCGCCGGAGGCCGCGCCGGAAGCCGCGCAGCAGAAGACCATCGGAGCGCGCGAGGCGGAAAAGAGCGCCTGAGGTAAATTATGGCTGTGAAAATCGAGAAGGGCGGATGGGCCCTCATATTCATTGTCGGGCTGGGCCTGGTTGGGTACAGCCTTCAAAGATACGGCGTGGTGAACTTCAAGAGTGTGCTCGGCTCGCGTTCGGACGTGACTCCCAGCGAGCCCGTCGACACCTCGAAACCGTTGCCGGTCGCCGCATCGAGCGATGCAAGCTGCGACAACGCGCGCGTGCGTGTGAATATCTGGGTCGGCTGCGCAGCCGGCCTGGTTGCTAACGGCGGCCTGGATACCGCGTCCGGCTCCATCTACGACAAGGCAGGCCTCAAGGTCAGTTTCAAGATCATCGACGACTGGACGGAAGGCGCCGCTGCGCTGGCCACCAACAACGTGGATGTCATGCTGACCACCGCAGATGTGTGGGCGAAAGACTACGCCCAGTTTCAGGACAAGAAATTCGGGGCGCACGCCTTCTTCATGGTGGATTGGTCGCGCGGCGCCGATGGCGTGATCGGAAAGCAGGGCATCAACAGCATCGAGGACCTGGCCGGCAAGACCATCGCTTTCGCGCCTTACACGCCTTCCCACTTCCTGTTGTGGAACGGCCTGAAAAGCTCGGGCCTGAGCACCGAGGAACGCAACGAGATCTTCGCCAAAGCCGTGCACACCAAGGACGGCATCGAGCCGGCTACTCTGTTCGCGCAGCAGAAAGTGGACGCGGCGGTGGCCTGGGACCCGGATATGAGCGACGCGGTCACCAAGCGCGCCGGATCGAAGAAGATCTACGACACCCGTATTGCCAGCCATTTGATCGCCGACATTCTGGTGGTCAGCGATCGCTTCGCCTCGCGTTGTCCGCAGACGGTAGTGAAGCTGGCCCAGGGCTGGATCGAGGGAGTCGAGTTCATCAAGGAGCATCCCAATCGCGCCTATACGTTGATTGGCACCATTAAGGATTTCAACATTCCCGAGGACCTCGCCAAGACCATGCTGGGCGGCGTGAAACTGGCCGACTACGCGGACAACAAGGCCTTCTTCGGCACGCGCGGCGCGGATTCAGACTACAACAACATCTTCAAAATGGCCCAGGAGATGTACCGCGAGGATCGCGTCATCAAGCGCACCTTCGATGCCGAGTCTAGCGTCGACCGACGCTTCATCGACCAGTTGAGCGGGAAATTTCCGGTAGCCTCTTCGGAGCCCCCCATCGAATACAAGGAGCCAGCCAAGGGCGCCACGCCCATTGCTACGCAGCGCCGATCCATTTATTTCGAGACGAATTCAGCCAAGATGAGCCTCGACTCGCGCGCCGTGGTGGATGAGATCGGCACGTTCCTCCGGGCTTACGAAAACACGGTGGTGGATATCGACGGCAACACAGACGCAACCGGCTCGCGCCCACGCAATCTGGAGCTTTCGCACCAGCGGGCCGATGCGGTTAAGCAATACCTCATCGACAAGTACGGGTTCCCCGGGGCTCGCATGCGCACCGCCGGCAACGGACCCGACCACCCGGTCGCCGACAACTCCACGCCGGAAGGCCGGGAGAAGAACCGGCGCACCGATATCAAGGTGTATCCGAATCCCGGTGCCTAGGTTGTGGGACCGGCTCTCTTCACCATCCGCAAAGATATCTCGCGCCGCGCGCGGATGATCCTGGCCGTTGTGGCTTGGGCTGGAGTTTTGGCAGCCTGGTTCGGGCTCACCCACTGGGACATTCTGCCGCCGTTTTCGCTGCCCAATCCCATTGGCGTGATGCGCGCGTTTTTCCGGCTCTGGACCGAATACGACTTACTCGGCAACGTCGTCAAAAGCTGGTGGCGCATCGCCCAGGCATTTACGATCTGCGTGGTGATCGCCGTTCCACTGGGCCTGTTGATGGGCAGTTTTCGCTGGGTGCACGATCTGATCAACCCTGTCGCGGCGCCCATGCGATCCATGCCCATCACCGCATTCCTGCCGGCATTCATCGCCTTGTTCGGCATGGACGAATCCATGAAAATCGCCTTCCTCTGGTTTGGCATGTTCTTTTACCTGCTGGCCGTGGTGGTGGAGGAAGTGAACAAGGTGGATGACAGCCTGCTGGAGACGGCCTGGACACTGGGTGCGCAGCGCCGCCACATCCTGTGGCTGCTGTTCCGCGCATCGGTTCCTTCGATCTTCAGCTCTTTCCGCATCCTGTACGATATCGGCTGGACGTACGTGATCCTGGCGGAGATGGTAAATGCGCGTAAAGGGGTGGGCTATATGGTGGAGGCGGCGCGCAAAGTGCTGGACTTCGAGCGCGTATACGCCGGGATCATCGCCATCGGTGTGGCGGCATTTTTGTTCCGGTTCCTGCTGACGTTTCTGGAGTCGCGCTTGTTTCCATGGCGCAGAGTGTCCCGCCCAGCCTCGGAGCCCGCGGCCGCGGTGGCTACCGGCGCCCCTGCGAAAGCTGTCCATGCAAAGTAGCGCAGGCTTCAGCTTGCCGCGGCTAACTTCAGTTCGCCGTCCCCGTGCCAAGCACTCGACCATCGATACAGAGAGGGTTCAGCGACGAATCCCGCCGTCACGGGATTGTTCTCAATATACATCACAATCCGTTCCAACTCGCGCGCGTCGCGAACCCAGTGATCATAAGACTCGTGTTGCCAAAAAGGTTTACCGGTCCGCCCAAGGAGCAGATTCGCCTCTCGCGCCGTCGTCCCCTTTAGCCATTGAAGTAGGCGACTGGCCTGTTGTGGCGGCCGGAGCAACACGTGAACGTGGTTGGCCATTACGACGAAAGCACACAAATCGTAGCGTCCCTGTTCGCAACCGCAGCGAAGCGTCTCCACCATCAGGTTTGCCAGTTCTGGACGCCGCAAGAACATTGGTCCCAGGCGAGTGGTGTCCAGATAGCGATCCATCCATACGAAGGCTTTGCCTGCTGAGGGTTTGTTTGCCGGCGGGTATCGCGCTCGCGGCAAGCTTCCGTGCAGATGCCACGTCACAAATAACCAAGCGTCTTCCGGATAAATATGCGGCAGCCTCCTTCTCGATTCACTCATGCAAACGGAGTGCACCAATCGCTTCGATTCTCTCGCGTGGCGCACGCCTGCCGGCCTTAGCCGGCAGACGTCGAACTGAAGTTCGCCGCGGCAAGCTAAAGCTTGCGCCACGAGCTTGCGCCACGAACCTTAAGCTAGGGCTGAGGCTGAGGTTAGTTCATGGCTAAGACCAAGATCGCCGTCCACGACCTCTGCCGCACTTTCACCGGCCCCCATGGGAACCGCATTGAAGCCCTGCACAACGTGAGCTTCGATGTGGAAGAAGCCTTCTCTTCAGAGGGCCGCGACCTCGGCGAATTCCGCGTCGTGCTGGGCCCTTCCGGTTGCGGAAAATCCACGCTGCTGCGCATGATCGCGGGTCTCGACCGTCCCGACTCGGGCGAGATTCTGGTAAACGGCAAACCGGTCGACGGCCCGGGCCGCGACCGCGGCATGGTCTTCCAAAAGTACACGTCATTCCCCTGGCTGACGGTCTCCGATAACATCGCCTACGGCCCGCGCATCAATGGCGTGCCTGCTTCCGAACGCGACCCGGTGGTGGCGCACCTGATCGAAGCCGTGGGACTCGCCGGCTTCGAAAAGTCCTATCCCGATACGCTCTCCGGCGGCATGCAACAGCGCGTGGCCATCGCCCGCACACTGGCCAACCGCCCGCAAGTCATCTTGATGGATGAGCCGTTCGGCGCGCTGGACGCCCAAACCCGCAGCGATATGCAGCAACTCCTATTGCGCGTCTGGGACGAAACCGCCAGCACCATTCTTTTTGTCACCCACGATGTCGATGAAGCCATCTACCTTGCGGATCGCATTTTCATTCTGAGCGCCCGTCCGGGTACTATTGTGGAAGATGTCCCGGTGCCGTTCGGGCGGCCGCGTTCCCCGGACATCCGGCAAGCGGTCGAGTTTCGTGAGATGCAGCAGCATGTGCTCGCTTGCCTGCGTAGCGCGCCCGGGAAGGGTCAGGTGCGAGTGAGCATTTAATGCCGCAGGACGATTCGACCAGGTCGGACATCAACTACGTCAAAGAGGCCGCCAAACTCCAGTACAACTGGATCACGCTGGCCGGTATCGCGGGCTTCGCGCTGGTGTCCGGCAGCGCCCTGCCGCTGCTCCTCGGCGCGGGGCTTGAGTTGATGTATTTGAGCATGGTGCCGCACAATCCCCGGTTCCAGCGCCTGGTGCGCTCCTGGAAATATGCGGAAGAGAAGCGCCGCAATGACCAGCGCCTGAATGCCATGTATCAGGAAATCCCGCAGGAGATGCGGGTGCGTTACGCCAAGCTGGATACGGTCTGCAATGCCATCCGGCAGAACTACGGCCGGCTCTCCACTACTTCGCAGATCTTCGCGGAACAGATGGAAGAGAGGATGCAAGGCCTGCTGCAGGGGTACGTGCGGCTGCTGCATGCCGCCTGGCAACATCGCGAGTACTTGCGCACCACCGATCTCAACGGCGTCCAGCGGGAACTGGCCAACTTGCAGAAGACTCAGGATTCCGACTCGCCGAAAGTGCAGGAAATCAACCGCAAGCGCGTCGAAATCCTGAACAAACGTATCGAGAAGTTCCACAAGATCCAGGAGAATTGCGCGGTGATCGATGCGCAGTGCGCGGCCGTCGAGGATGTGCTGGGGCTCATCAAGGATCAATCGGTAACCATGCGCGATCCGCAACAACTGAGCGAGCATCTGGAAGGGCTGGTGAAGGATGTGGAGCAGACCGAGGAAACCGTTCGCGAAGTCGAAAACATCTTCAATAACGTGCCGGAGATGAACGGCATCGCGCCGCTCCCCGCGGACACTGGCGACTCCGGCGGCCAGACCTTCCCGCGCAACCGGATCCGGAATTGAACGCATGACCACTGCTACCCCGAATCCACCACCCATGCCCGACTGGGCCCAGGCGCTTTCCGAAAAATACTATTCGCGCACGCTTTCCGTATTCGTGCTTTACGGGAATGTGCGGGACCTCGCGCCGCTCGATCGCGGCGGCGGCACTGTAGAATACGTGCCCATGCTCCAATTCCTCAATCAGGCTCTGTTTGGCCGCCGCGACCTGGTGCTGACCTACGACCGCGGCGGAGGTTTGAGCTTCGCGCGTCCCGATATGCAGTCCGACTTTCGCAACGCGCTCTCCGGCTACGACAGTTTTCATCAGACCAATTACGCGCAATCGCTGCCGCGCAATCCGGACGGCGTGCTGAACATTTTGGACAATTATCTGCGCCTGCGTATCGCGGATGGCAAGAAGATCGCCCTCATCCTCGATTTCGCGGAGACCATTGCGCCCGCCGGCGATGTTTCGAGCATGCCCGCGGATGATCGCAACGCGCTGGTCATTCTGAAACGCTGGGCGCAAAACCCGGCATTCCTGCGGGCGGACGTCACCATCTGCCTGATCGCGGAAAACCAGATCGAGCTCAACCAAGGCATCGTGCAAAGCCCCGGCGTGGCTTCCATTCGCATTCCATTGCCCGATGAGAACGAGAGGCTCGAGTTCATTCGCGCGCAACTGGCGGCCTCGCCTCTGCCGCCCGGCTCCGACGTATCCGATGCCGCGCTTGCGAAGCTTGGCGCCGGCCTTAAGCGCGTGCAACTCCAGTCTATGATCTCCCAGGCCGTGCAGAACAAGCGGCCATTAACCACCAAGTTCCTCACGCAGCGCAAGAAGGAGTTGATCGAAGCCGAATCCGGCGGCCTGCTGGAATTCATCCAGAGCCGCTTCGATTTGTCGATGGTTGCCGGACATGCGCCTGCTAAGAAGAAACTGCAGGACGCGGCATCGGCCATACGCTCGGGCAACACGGACGTGCTGCCCATGGGATACGTGATCTGCGGCCCTGTGGGCACCGGCAAGACTTTTCTGACCACCTGTTTCGCCGGTGAAGTAGGCATCCCGGTGGTCGCGCTCAAGAATTTCCGCAGCATGTGGCAAGGCGTAACCGAGGGCAACCTCGAGCGGGTGCTGAATCTGCTGCAGGCCATGTGCCCGATCGCCGTGATGGTGGACGAGGCCGACGCGCAGTTGGGCAACCGTTCCATGTCGGGCGACAGCGGCGTGAGCAGCCGGGTCTTCGCGCAGATCGCGCAGTTCATGGGCAACACAGAGCTGCGCGGTAAAGTGATCTGGTTCCTGCTCACCAGCCGTCCGGACCTGCTGCCGGTCGACCTGAAACGGCAGGGCCGCGCCGAGGAGCACATTGCCCTGTTCTATCCCGATACAGATGACGAGCGGCTGGCGATGTTGCGCGCCATGCAAAGGAAGACCGGAACGAAGCTGCCCTCGCCGGATGCCGAGAAGTTCTTCTTGGATCACTCCGGCCAGCTCTCGGGCGCCGACGTGGAAGCCGTGCTGATCCGCGCGCGCATGAATTCCGTGCTGGAAAATAAGGCGGCCATCGATCTGGACGACCTGAAATCCGCGCTCGAAGATTTCATTCCACCGTCTTATCCCACGGAGATCGAGATGCAGAACCTGGCTGCGGTTCTGGAATGCACCAGCCGAAGCCTGTTGCCGCCCAAATACAAGGACATGGACCGGGCGGAAGTGGTGCGGCGGGCGAAGGAGCTGGCGCTTTTGAGCAGGGAGTAGGGCACCGTCCCGGCCGCGGGCCGCTCATCGTGGATGAGATCCACGCTGTGGCGGACGATAAGCGCGGATCGCATCTTGCCTTGACTCTCGCGCGCCTGGATGCGGTGGCGCCGCTGCCGGCGGCCCAAGCCGCAGAATACCACAGGCCTCAGAAATTGCGACAATAGCAGGCAGGTGCGTATGACGATCACCCTTCGACCGGAGAATGAAAAACTGATCGCCCAGGCCATGCAGACGGGCGCCTACCAGAGCCCGGATGAGGTCATCGACCGGGCTTTGCGAATGTTGCACTCCGAAGAGGAGTGGCTCCTTGACCACAAGGCTGAGATAACCGAAAAAATCGAGCGAGCTTTCGGGCAGTTTGACCGCGGTGAATTCTTCTCGGCCGAGGAGTCGCAAGCCGACATGGAAGAACGCAAGGCGGCATGGTTTCGCAAACGGCGCTGATGACGCCGCTCTACGAGGTTTCCGCCGAGGCGCAGAACGACCTTTTTGAAACTGGCGCCGCATTGCAGATGACAGCGTGGCATTGGCTAACCGCATCGAAGGCGAGTTTTACGAATTGTTCGCGTTCCCTGGGGCGGATGCCGGGTCAGGGACATGTTCGCAAAGACCTCACGTAGCGCCCTGTCTTGTTTTTTTCACTATACTCGCTCTTGATCGTGTATCAGGCGGACGTGAAGCCGATCCGCATCATGGCCGTGCTTCGCGGCCGGCGTAACGTGAAGCGCGTTCTGCGAGAGCGAATCTGAAGAAGCATGCCCGCAACGCGGTCCCACGATGACCCTGTCAAGATAACCTTCAAGAGCAGCCTCGAGTTCAGGAAATAACCCTTTCCGGCGTCCACCTCCCGCTGCCGCTAAAATAGATGAAGTGGCACTCTCCCCCCTCGCTGAATTCGATCCCCTAGTGCGCGACTGGTTCGCCCGCCGCTTCGCCGCCGCCACGGAGCCCCAACTCCTCGGCTGGCCGGAGATCCGCTCAGGTCACGACATCCTTATCTCCGCTCCCACCGGCTCCGGCAAAACGCTCGCCGCCTTCCTCCTGTGCCTCGATCGCCTGGTGCGCGCCGCTCGCCTCGGCCCGCTGCCGAACCAGACCGAAGTCGTCTACGTCTCGCCGCTCAAGGCGCTGAGCAACGATATTCGCATCAACCTGGAAGTGCCGCTCTCAGAAATCGCCGCGATGGCGGCCGAACAAGGCATTCCGCTGGCGCCCATACGCTCCGCAGTCCGCACCGGCGACACGCCCGCATGGGAGCGCCAGCAGATGGGCAAGGAGCGGCCGCACGTGCTGGTCACCACTCCCGAATCGCTTTACATCCTGCTGACCGCGGAGAAGCCGCGCGACATGCTGCGCACCACCCGGACCATCATCGTGGATGAAATCCACGCCGTGGCGGACGATAAGCGCGGCTCGCATCTGGCCTTGACTCTCGCGCGTCTGGATGCTCTGGTCACAGCCGCCGGCGGTCCCAAGCCGCAGCGCATCGGCCTCTCGGCCACCGTGAAACCTATCGAAGAGGTCGCCCGATTCCTGAGTGAAACAGCCCGCATCGTCAACGTGGGACACCGCCGCGATATGGAACTGGCAGTCGAGGTTCCCAAGGACGAGCTCGGGCCGGTCGCCAGCAACGAAATGTGGGGCGAGATCTACGATCGCGTGGCGGATTTGATCCGGGCACATCGCACCACGCTGGTCTTCGTCAACACGCGCCGCCTCTCCGAACGCGTCGCGCATCAGCTTGCCGAGCGCCTCGGCGAGCAGGCCGTGCTGCCGCATCATGGCAGTCTTTCGCGCCGCTTGCGCCTGGAAGCCGAAGCACGGCTCAAAGGCGGCGAATTGCGCGCGGTGGTGGCAACTGCTTCGCTGGAACTGGGCATCGATATTGGCACGGTGGATCTCGTCTGCCAGATTGGCTCGCCGCGCTCCATCGCGGTGGCGTTGCAGCGTATCGGACGATCGGGCCACTGGGTCGGCGCACGGCCGAAAGGGCACATCTTCGCAACTACGCGCGATGAACTGATCGAGTGCGCCGCCGTGGTACGGGCAATTCGCAGCGGCGCGCTCGACCGCACGGAGATCCCCGACGCGCCGCTCGATATACTCGCGCAGCAGATCGTGGCCGCTTGCGCTTCCGAAGAATGGAGCGAGGAAGCGCTCTTCGCGCTGGCCCGGTCCACGTATTCTTACCGTGCGCTCGACCGCCGCGATTTCGACGACATTCTCACTATGCTCAGCGACGGCATCGCCACGGCTCGCGGACGCGCCGGCGCATATCTGCATCGCGACCAGGTGAACCACCGTGTGCGGGGACGGCGCGGCGCGCGGCTGGCCGCCATCACCTCCGGCGGCGCCATTCCGGATAACGCCAACTACCTGGTGGTCGCGGAGCCCGAGGGCGCGACGGTGGGAACCGTGGACGAGGATTTCGCCGTGGAAAGCATGGCGGGCGATGTGTTCCTGCTGGGCACGACTTCGTGGCGCATACGCCGCGTCGAATCCGGGCGGGTTCGCGTGGAAGATGCGCACGGCGCCGCCCCGTCGATTCCATTCTGGAACGGCGAAGCGCCCGGCCGGACCGCGGAATTGTCTGCCGAAGTCTCCAGACTGCGCACAGACATCGTGGCCACGCCGCAGACAGATTGGCTGCTCGGCGAATGCGGCCTCGACCGCCTCGGCGCGGAGCAGGCCGTCGCTTACGTGCTCTCCGGAACGCGCGCGCTCGGCTCGCTGCCCGCTTCCGGCCACGTGGTAGCCGAGCGATTCTTCGACGAAGGCGGCGGCATGCAATTCGTGCTGCACGCCCCGTTCGGCGCGCGCGTCAATCGCGCCTGGGGACTGGCGCTGCGCAAGCGCTTCTGCCGGACTTTCAACTTCGAGCTACAAGCCGCGGCGACCGACAATGGCATCGTGTTGTCCCTGGGTGAGCAGCATTCTTTTCCGCTCGAAGCAGTATTCGAATTCCTGCGCCCCGAAACCGTCGAAGACGTACTCACGCAAGCGCTGCTGGATGCGCCCATGTTCACCGCGCGTTGGCGCTGGAATGCGTCGCGTGCGCTGGCCATCTTGCGTTTTTCGCACGGCGCGCGTGTGCCCGCGCCCTTGCAGCGCATGCGCGCCGACGATTTGCTGGCCGCCACGTTCCCCGATCAGGCCGCCTGTGCCGAAAATCTCACCGGACCCCCGCGTATTCCGGACCATCCGCTCGTCAAGGAAACCATTCAGAATTGCCTCTACGAGGCGATGGATCTGCGCGGCCTCATCGACGTGCTCGCGGCGATCCGCAGCGGCGCCATACGCACGTCCGCCATCGACACGCCGGAGGCCTCGCCCTTTTCGCACGAGATTCTGAACGCAAATCCCTACGCGTATCTGGATGACGCGCCGCTGGAGGAACGCCGGGCGCGGGCCGTGCAGTTGCGCCGCACGGTACGCACCGATTTCGTGGAAGGCGCGGGTGCGCTCGATCCGGAGGCCATCGCGCAAGTGGCTGCCGAGGCTTGGCCCGTTGTGCGCGATCCCGATGAGCTGCATGAGGCGCTGTTGACCTTGATCACCGTTCCGCCCGTGGCCGAATGGGAGCCATTCTTCGCACCGCTGGTAGAAGCGGGCCGCGCCGCGACACTGAGTTGCTTGGCAGACGACACGACCACCATCCACCAGCCGGGGTACCCTCTGGGTCCCACCAGCCACGGCGAGCATGGCTCGCCTGCGGTGTTTTGGACGCCCGCCGAGCGCTGCCTGATCGCGCGGACCGTGCATCCCGATGCCACCCTGGAGCCCCCGATCGAAGGCGTGCTGCCGCCGCGCGGCATTCCCGAAACCGAGGAGGGTTGCGCGGCCGAAATTCTGCGCGGCTGGTTCGAATCCGGTGGTCCCTATCGTGGTTCCGAACTCGCCGCGCGCCTGGCGATGCCGCGCCCGCTGGTCGAATCCGCACTGGCGCAGCTTGAAGCCGAGGGCCAAATTCTGCGCGGGCGCTTCACGCCCGGCGCCGCGAACGACGAGCCCGAGTGGTGCCATCGCCGCCTGCTGGCGCGCATACATCGTCTGACGATCGGCCGCCTGCGCCGTGAGATTGAGCCGGTCTCTACCGCCGATTTCGTGCGCTTCCTGCATCGCTGGCAGCACGCCGCGCCCGGCACGCAGTTACACGGCGCCGATGGCGTAATGCACATCGTGAAGCAGCTTCAGGGATACGAGATCTCCGCCGCTGCGTGGGAAGCCGAGGTCCTGCCGCGCCGCGTCGCGCGCTATAGTCCCGAGCTTCTGGACCAGCTTTGCCTTTCGGGTGAAGTCATGTGGGGCCGGCTTTCGCCGCATCCTGCGTTCGAGCACGAAGACGGCCCGCGCCCGCACCGTGTGCGCCCCACGCGTGTCGCGCCGTTGACCCTGTTCCTGCGCGAGGATGCCGAGTGGCTGCTCTCCGGCCCGCAGCCCGCCGCGGACGCCGCGCTCTCGCATCCGGCTCGCGAGGTGCTGGCCGCATTGCAGCAACGCGGCGCTTCGTTCTTCCCTGAATTGTCGCGGGCCACCGGACGGCTCGCCAGCGAGGTGGAAGATGCGCTCTGGGAGCTGGTGGCTGCCGGCCTGGTCACCGCGGATGGCTTCGAAAATCTCCGCTCGCTGTTGGATCCCAAGCGACGGCGCGGCGAAGGCCGCGGAAGGCAAGCGCGTCCCCGGCATGCGGCCGGACGCTGGGCGCTGCTGCGCCACGTCTCGGATCCGCGCGGCGAGATTTCGCCGGCTCCGTTCGCCCGCCAGTTGCTGCAGCGTTGGGGCGTGGTCTGCCGCGACCTGGCGGTCCGCGAAACGCTGGCGCCACCCTGGCGCGACATCCTGGTGGAATTGCGCCGCATGGAAGCGCGTGGTGAAATCCGCGGCGGCCGCTTTGCCGCCGCATTCCTTGGCGAGCAGTTCGCCTTGCCCGAAGCGCTCGACTTGTTACGCGCGGTGCGCCGCGCGGGCGAATCTGGCGTTCTTCCGGATGCGGCTCCGGCCGACCCGCTGCGAATGGCAGGCATGCTACTGCCCGGTCCGCACCGCAGCGCAGTCGCTCTCACCGCCTGACGGCGCTCGCGTTCATGGCCGGGATCCATTGTTCCGCTCGGCTTCGACGATACCTGTCTGCCCTCTGAACTCGCGCAATCGATCCGAGCGATGTAGAATTTGGGCATGGCGCGTCCCGACCCATATGACTAGACGAACCTTTGTTGCCACCGCCGCGTTGCCGGCATTCGCCGCCAATACCCGGCTGCCTATCCGGAAAGCCGTGCTCTTCGAGATGCTGCCCAAGTCGATGAGCATCGCGGATCGCTTCAAGCTGGCGGTTGACACGGGCTTCGAAGCGACCGAGTGCCCCACCACACCAGACGATCGCACGGCTGAGGAAATCAAGAAAGCTTCGGAAGCCGCCAGGCTGCCTATCCATTCCGTCATGAACATGGCGCACTGGAAATACCCGCTCTCCTCGGCGGATCCGGCGGTGGTCGCCGAGAGTGTGAAAGGCATGCAAACGAGCCTGCGTAATGCCCACTTCTGGGGCGCCGAAACGGTCCTGCTGGTGCCTGCGGTGGTCAATCCGCAGACCAGCTACCAGGACGCCTGGGTGCGCTCGCAGCAGCAGATCCGCAATCTCCTTCCCATGGCCGAGGACTTGAAAGTCATCATCGCCGTAGAGGAGGTCTGGAACAAGTTCCTGCTCAGCCCGCTCGAATACGCGAGGTACATCGACGATTTCCAGAGCCCCTGGCTCCGCTCGTACTTCGACGTGGGCAACGTGGTGCTCACCGGATATCCGCAGGATTGGATCCGCACGGTAGGCAAGCGCATCGCGAAGCTGCACATCAAAGATTTCCGCTTCCGGAAGATGCTGGCGGAATTTGTGCCGCTGCGTGAAGGGGACATACAGTGGCCGGAAGTTCACAAAGCGCTGGCGGAGATCGGGTATCGTGGCACCGCGACGGTGGAACTGGACGGCGGCGATGCGGCGTACTTGCGCGAAGTAAACCGGCGGTTCGAGCTGATTTTGTCGGGCGGATAGGCCGCTGCCAGCAAGCCGGAGCGAGCTTCCTTGTTAAGACGCTGTTAAGCCTTCGCCTGCCGCGACGACAGATGTAACCGGCAGGTGTGCAAGCGCATCCCATTCGATAGCTATAAGTATGCAAACCCAAAGGAAGGAGCCGCGCGGCCTGTTTTCGAGGCGCCGCCTCCTCGCGATGCTTCCCGCGCTTCCGGCGGCGAAGTTGCTGATCGCCCAACAGAACCCGCAGACTGCGCCAGCTTCGGCGAGCCAGCCCACCCTGCGAACTGCGCCAGAGTCGCCGAGCCCGACCTTCTCAACCGATGTCAAGGTGGTCAACGTGTTTGCCACGGTGCGCGATAAGGATGGGCACATCGTCTCCAACTTGAGCAAGGACGACTTCGTGCTGCAGGAAGATGGACGCCCGCAAACCATCCGCTATTTCTCGCGAGAGGTCGATCTGCCTCTGACCCTCGGCCTCCTGGTCGATACCAGCATGAGCCAGCGGCGCGTTCTGGGCGACGAGCGCACCGCTAGTTACAGCTTCTTTGAACACGTGCTGCGCGAGGACAAGGACCAGGCCTTCGTGATTCACTTCGACCACGAAGTTGAACTCTTACAGGATCTGACCTCGTCCCGCCAGAAGCTCGAAAAGGCGCTGCGAGAGCTCGATGTGTCGCAAGACCAGTCCCAGCAGGGGAGCGGCCGGGGTGGGGGCGGCGGCGGTGGCTATCCTGGCGGGGGTGGTGGCTATCCCGGCGGCGGACGGCGTGGCGGCGGAGCAAGTGGGCATCACGCCGGCACCCTGCTCTACGATTCGGTTCTGCTGGCTTCCGACGAGCTGATGAAAAAGCAAAAAGGACGCAAAGCCGTCGTCGTGCTTTCCGACGGCGTAGACAGAGGCAGCAAAGTCTCCATCATGGAGGCCATCGAGCACGCGCAGCGCGCCGATACCCTGGTCTATTCCATCCTCTTCGCCGACCATGAGGGGTTTGGGGGAGGCCCCGGCTTTGGCGGCATGGGGCGGCGCGGCGGCGGCATGCCGAGGAACACCGAAGAACGCCCGGACGGCAAGAAGGTGCTCCAACGGATTTCCAGAGAGACCGGCGGGACCTTCTTTGAAGTCTCCAAGAAACAGCCCATCGACAAGATCTACGAACGCGTGCAAGAAGAGCTCCGCAACCAATACAGCCTCGGATACACTTCGGATCAGCCGAACTCCGGGACTGACTACCGCAGAATCAGCCTGATCGCCAACCAGAAGAGCCTGATCGTACAAACCAGAGAAGGCTACTATCCGATATCAACCGGGAATGAACGCTAACCCGCGGTGAATTCCCTCCCCTGTGCTACTGTCAAAAGTAGCATGGCGAAGTTTTTCTTTGGTCTGATCAGTGGAGTAATCCTCTCGATCCTGGCCGTGTTTGTGCTCTTTTTCGCTCTCGCGCGCTCGTTCCGCGAGAGTGCGCCCACCGTCGCCCAAAACTCCGTACTCGAACTGCAGCTCGACGGCGACATACCCGAGCGGCCGCCGGTGGAAGTACCGTTCGGCGTCTTCGCGGAACGCGGCACGCCGACGGTGACCAACATCTGGATGCTGCTGCGCGAAGCGGCCGTCGATGCGCGCATAAAGGCAGTCGTGCTCGAGCCCGAGTCGCTCAGCGTGGGCTGGGGAAAGCTGGAAGAATTCCGCGCCGACCTGGAGCAATTCAAGAAGTCGGGCAAGCCTGTCTACGCGTATCTGAAGGCTCCCGGCTCACGCGAATATTATGTGGCCACTGCCGCCGACCGTATCTATCTAGGTCCCACCGACTGGCTCAACGTCAAGGGCATGCGGATCGAACTGATGTATTTCAAGAATACGCTCGATAAGGTCGGCGTTAACGTGCAGGTCGAACACGACGGCAAGTACAAGGACTTCGGCGACATGTTCACGCGCACTTCCATGAGCCCGGAAACCAGCGAGGTGATGAACAGCATCGTGGACGAAGTCTATGGCAATCTTGTCACCCGGATTGCGCAGGGCCGTAAGAAGACCCCCGACGCCGTGTGGGCGCTCATCGATCAGGGACCGTTGCTGGCGAACGATGCGCTCCACGAGGGTCTGGTCGACGAGCTGCGCTACGAAGACCAGATGTTCGGCGATCTGCAACAGAAACTCAACTCCGGCGAGATTCACAAGCTCACCACTGCCAAATACCTGAAGATTTCGCCCGGCTCGCTCGGGCTGGAAGGCACCCACCGGATCGCAATGCTGGTGGGAGATGGCACGATTACGCGCGGGGGTTCGGAGGATGAAGGCGCCGATGGCATCACCGAGGAAGGCTTCAATAAGCTGCTGCGGCGCATCGCTCGCGATTCCAGCGTGGCAGGTGTGGTGGTGCGGATCGATTCGCCGGGCGGCGATGCCGTAGCTTCCGACGCGATCTGGCGCGAGATGAACCTGCTGAGTAAGAAGAAGCCCGTCGTGATTTCGATGTCCGACACGGCCGCGTCGGGCGGCTACTACATGGCGATGACCGGCGATCGCATTGTGGCATACCCCGGCACCTTGACCGGCTCCATTGGCGTGGTCTTCGGCAAACCCAACCTGCACGGGCTTTACGATAAGTTGGGCATCACCAAGGATATGATCAAGCGCGGGCGCTTCGCCGATATCGATTCCGACTACACCGAGTTGACTCCCGCCGCGCTGGAGAAGCTGAAGGACGGCATCGACGCCAACTACCGCGACTTCGTCGGCAAGGTGGCGCAGGCGCGGCGGCGCACGTTCGATCAGATCGAACCGCTGGCCCAAGGCCGAGTCTGGCTGGGCTCGCAGGCCCTTTCGCACGGCCTGGTCGACGATCTGGGCGGCCTCGACCGGGCCCTCGAATTGGTCAAGCAAAAAGCGAAGATACCGGCTTCCGAGAATGTCACCATCGTGATGTATCCGGCGCGGCGCAGCATTCTGGATCTGCTGTTCGGCCGCTCGACGGAGGGCGTCTTCGAATCGCGGCTGCGGCCGCTGCTGAAGGACTGGCCGATCAAAACGTGGGCCAAAGGCGGCCTGCTGCGCGTGATGCCTTATTCCCTGAAGGTTCAGTAGGGCCAACACTGCCGATGGCAACCGGTAAAGTAACCGTTCGCAGAATTGTGGACAAACCGAAGCGCAAACGCAGCCTGCTTCGCTTCGTCCTGTTCTGGATCGTAGCGCTCGCGCTGGGTTTCTATACCTTCTGCTGTGCCGCTTTACTGGCGCTGAAGTGGATCGACCCTCCCACCACCGCTGTGCAGATTCAGCGACGTATCGAGGCGATGGTGCACCGGCGCCCCTATCACAAGCGCTATACCTTCGTGCCGCTGAGCCGGATTTCGAAGGACCTGCAGCATGCCGTCCTGGCCTCCGAGGACGAGCGCTTC
Source organism: Bryobacteraceae bacterium (assembly GCA_049514955.1). Classification (GTDB taxonomy): domain Bacteria; phylum Acidobacteriota; class Terriglobia; order Bryobacterales; family Bryobacteraceae; genus Bog-159. The sequence goes on from JBEKUO010000029.1 coordinate 20,767, forward strand.
TACCAGCACCACGGCATAGACTGGACGGAGGTCCGCAAGGTCGTGGATCGGGATTTGGATCGCGGCAAGCTGGGGCGCGGCGCCTCCACAGTGACCCAACAGCTTGTGAAGAATCTGTTTCTGACGACCAGCCGGTCCGTGTTGCGCAAGGCC